>NZ_JAJSAW010000012.1:0-155818 GCF_021378985.1 Pseudomonas sp. JR33AA | reverse complement strand
AACCTTTGATGGCGCAGAAAAACAAAGCGGGGAGGCCTGACGGCCTCCCCGCTTTTCATCTAGAGCACACCAGCACCACGAAGGCGCTGCACCTCGCCAGCATCAAGCCCCAACAACTCCCCCAGCACCGCTTCGGTATGCTCGCCCAACAAGGGTGGCGCCCGGCGATACTCCACTGGCGTTTCCGACAACCGTATCGGGCTCGCAACCTGCGGCACACTACCCGCCAATGGATGTGGAATATTCAACGCCAACCCGCGCGCCAGCACCTGGGGGTCCTGGAACATCTGCGCCAGGTTATTGATAGGCCCACATGGCACTCCTGCAGCCTCCAACTGGGCCACCCACTCAGCCGTGGTCTTGAACACCGTAGCCTGGCGAATCAATGGAATCAGTTGGGCCCGGTTTGCCACTCGCAGCTTATTGGTAACGAACCGAGGGTCTTGCGCCCATTGCGGCTGTCCGGCCACTTCGGCGAACTTGCGGAACTGGCTGTCATTACCCACGGTAAGAATGAAATCGCCATCCGCCGTCGGAAAGTCCTGGTAAGGGACTATATTAGGATGCGCATTACCCAACCGACGAGGAGGGCTGCCCGTGGTCAGGTAGTTCATTGCCTGGTTCGCCAGGCAGGCCACCTGCACATCGAGCAATGCCATGTCGACATGCTGGCCGACCCCGGTCTGATCCCGATGGGCGAGGGCAGCCAGCATGGCGACCGTGGAATACAACCCGGTCAGAATATCGGTAAGCGCCACCCCCACCTTGACCGGCCCTGCGCCCTCTTCGCCCTCCGGTCGACCAGTCAGGCTCATCAGCCCACCCAACCCCTGGATCATGAAGTCATAGCCAGCGCGCTTGGCATAGGGCCCGGTCTGACCGAAGCCGGTAATGGAGCAATAGATAAGCTTTGGGTTTATCGCCTTCAGGCTCTGGTAGTCCAGGCCATAGGCAGCCAGCCCACCTACCTTGAAGTTCTCTATGACGATATCGCACTTCGCCACCAGTTCACGCACCAACCGCTGCCCGTCCGGCTGGGTGAAATCGATGGTCACTGAGCGCTTGTTGCGGTTGGCCGACAGGTAATAGGCCGCCTCACTGGTGTCCTCACCTTCAGCATCCTTGAGGAAAGGCGGCCCCCATGAGCGGGTATCGTCGCCATTGCCTGGGCGCTCGACCTTGATCACGTCGGCGCCAAGGTCAGCCAGAATCTGACCAGACCACGGGCCGGCCAACACGCGCGAAAGGTCTAGCACCCGCAGATGTGATAGCGCGCCCATGGCTTGCTCCTTATTAATAGAACGCCTGGATACCAGTCTGCGCACGCCCCAGGATAAGTGCATGCACGTCGTGGGTACCTTCGTAGGTGTTGACCACCTCCAGGTTAACCAGGTGGCGAGCCACACCAAACTCGTCAGAGATGCCGTTGCCGCCCAGCATGTCACGCGCCATACGGGCGATATCCAGCGCCTTGCCGCAGGAATTACGCTTCATGATGGAGGTGATTTCCACCGCAGCCGTACCTTCATCCTTCATGCGCCCCAGACGCAGGCAGCCCTGCAGCGCCAGGGTGATTTCTGTCTGCATGTCGGCAAGCTTCTTCTGTATCAACTGGTTGGCGGCCAGTGGACGACCAAACTGCTGACGGTCCAGGGTGTACTGGCGAGCGGTGTGCCAGCAGGCTTCAGCGGCACCCAGCGCACCCCACGAAATACCATAGCGAGCCGAGTTCAAGCAGGTGAACGGGCCCTTGAGGCCACGCACGTCCGGGAAGATGTTCTCTTCTGGCACGAACACATTGTCCATGACGATTTCACCCGTGATCGACGCGCGCAGGCCAACCTTGCCATGGATTGCCGGGGCACTGAGGCCTTGCCAGCCTTTTTCCAGTACGAAGCCACGAATATCGCCCGCATCATCCTTGGCCCACACCACGAACACATCGGCGATGGGACTGTTGGTGATCCACATTTTACTGCCGCTCAGCCGGTAGCCACCGTCGACCTTCCGCGCGCGCGTAATCATCGAGCCAGGATCGGAGCCATGGTTAGGCTCGGTCAGGCCGAAGCAACCGATCCACTCGCCGCTGGCCAACTTGGGCAGGTACTTCTGCTTTTGAGCTTCGGTGCCAAATTCGTTGATCGGCACCATCACCAGCGACGACTGCACACTCATCATCGAGCGGTAACCCGAGTCGATACGTTCCACTTCGCGAGCGATAAGGCCGTAGCACACATAATTCAGGCCGCTGCCACCGTATTGCTCGGAAATGGTTGCACCCAACAGGCCGACTTCACCCATCTCGCGGAAGATCGCCGGATCGGTCTGCTCATGGCGGAAGGCCTCAAGCACGCGCGGGGCCAGCTTGTCCTGGGCGAACTGATAAGCGCTGTCACGCACCATGCGCTCTTCTTCAGTGAGCTGCTGATCCAGCAGCAATGGGTCGATCCAGTTGAAGCTTGCTTTACCGGCCATGAGCGAATCCTCGAAATAGGGCAGTTTCTTGTGCCTTTGAGCCTAGGCCTGATCGGCCGCCGGGACAAACGAGGATTGCGCACCAATTAGTGATATTTTGTCACTCCGTAAATCGGCAAAATGCCTTATTGACAGCCTTACGAGTGAGGTTGACGTACATGCGCCGTAAGATCCCCAGTACCGCCGCCCTGATTTGCTTCGAGGCGGCAGCCCGTAACCAGAGCTTTACCAAGGCCGCCCAGGAACTCGCGCTGACCCAAGGTGCGGTCTGTCGGCAGATCGGTGGCCTGGAAGCCTTCCTTAATGTGGAGCTTTTCCGTCGCTCGCGCCGCGGCGTGACGCTGACCGAAGCCGGCCTGTCCTACAGTCGTCAGGTGGCGGCCCAACTGGATGCCGTGGAGCGCGATACCTTGTCGGTGATGCGCCAGCAAGGTGCCAATGTGATCGAGCTGGCGGTAGTGCCGACTTTTGGCACTCAATGGCTGCTACCACGGCTCAAGGACTTTCAGCAGCGCCATCCGGAGGTCACAGTCAACCTCACCAACCGCACCCGGCCATTCCTGTTTGCCGACACTGCCTTCGATGCCGCCATCTATTTCGGTGATGCAGACTGGTCAGGCACACAGTCGCACCAATTGATGGGTGAAAACCCGGTACCGGTGTGTAGCCCGGCACTGCTGAATGGGCAAGGCATGCTCGAGGCACGCCACATCGCGCAGCTACCACTGCTGCAGCAGAGCACACGCCCGTATGCCTGGCGGCAATGGTTCGGCAGTGTGGGCATGAATGTAGAAGGGGACATGACAGGCCCGCGCTATGAACTATTCTCGATGCTCGCCCAGGCAGCCATGCACGATATGGGCATTGCCCTGATACCACCGTTCCTGATCCAGCAGGAGTTGGAGGAGGGAAGGCTGGTGGTCGCTAACAGGCATGCCCTGAGTAGCGACAAGGCCTACTATCTGATGATTCCAGAGCGCAAGGTGGAGTCGGCTTCGCTACGCGCCTTTCGCGACTGGCTGGTAAACCAGGCTCAGGACTACCTGAACAGTTCAGAGACAAGCGCGATAAATTGACCCTGTAGTCAATTATTTTAAACACCTACAGATGTATGTATATGTCGCATATTCGCAAACTGTAACGCAAGCACAAAAATACGCTTTGACCCTGCTCAGTACGCGGCTTTGCGGGTTATTTTGCGACATCCAACTAGTCGTAAGCGAATTGGCCGCATTTTTTTTGATTTTTTCTCCTAGTCTCCCAATGGCCCATGTTTGACGGGCTGCAACCCTACGGATGCGACAAGCGGTCACAGGGTGACTTGTAGTTTTGACTTCGTTTCGCTCCAGAACCGGTTGAAGGCCTTCGGGTTCGTCTGCAAAATGCTTCGCCCCGCCCGGGATCCGGCGGGTTGGCGCTCCACAGCCGCCCCAGCACACCATCCGAAGTGTGCTGGCTTCTACAAAGACAAAAGGTCACCGCAGGAGAAATAGTCGTGCACATTGGTGTTCCTCTCGAGACGCAGACCGGTGAGACAAGGGTCGCTGCGACCCCCGAAACCATCAAGAAACTGATTGGCCAGGGCCATCAGGTCACCGTTCAACGGGGGGCAGGGCTCAAAGCCGCCATTCCGGACAGTGCCTATGAAGCCGTGGGTGCTTCCCTTGGGAGCGCCGCCGATGCCTACGGCGCCCAATTGGTGCTCAAAGTGGTCGCCCCCAACGACCAGGAACTGGCCCTGATCAACAGCGGTAGCCTTCTGGTGGGGATGCTCAACCCCTTCAACGGTGAACTGATCGGCAAGATGGCCGAACGCGGTATTACCGCCTTCGCCCTGGAAGCCGCGCCGCGAACCTCGCGGGCGCAGAGCCTGGACGTGCTGTCGTCGCAGGCCAACATCGCCGGCTACAAGGCCGTGTTGCTGGCAGCCCATCACTACCCACGCTTCATGCCAATGCTGATGACCGCTGCCGGTACCGTTAAGGCCGCACGCGTGCTGGTACTGGGCGCCGGCGTTGCCGGCTTGCAGGCTATCGCCACAGCCAAGCGCCTGGGTGCGGTGATCGAAGCATCCGACGTTCGCCCGGCCGTGAAAGAGCAGATCGAATCACTGGGTGCAAAATTCATCGACGTGCCATACGAGACCGACGAGGAGCGAGAGTGCGCCGAAGGTGTTGGCGGCTATGCCCGGCCAATGCCGGCCAGTTGGATGCAGCGCCAGGCGCAAGCCGTGCACGAGCGCGCCAAGCAGGCCGATATCGTCATCACCACCGCGCTGATCCCGGGGCGCAAGGCGCCGACTCTGCTAAGCGCCGAAACCGTGGCGCAGATGAAGCCTGGCTCGGTGGTCATCGACCTGGCTGCAGCCCAAGGCGGCAACTGCCCACTGACCGTCGCAGACCAAGTGGTGCAGGAGAACGGCGTGACCATCGTCGGCCCGACCAACCTGCCGGCTCAGGTGAGTGCCGATGCCTCGGCACTGTATGCACGCAACCTGCTGGACTTCATGAAGCTGCTGTTCGACAAGGATGGCGCGCTGATCATCAACCTCGAAGACGACATCGTCGCGGCCTGCCTGATGTGCCGTGATGGTCAGGTCGTCCGCAAAAACGGCTAAGGAGCACGACAATGGAAGACATGCTGATTTCCCACGGCATCTATAACCTGATCATTTTCGTGCTGGCCATCTATGTGGGCTACCACGTGGTGTGGAACGTCACCCCGGCGCTGCACACCCCACTGATGGCGGTCACCAATGCCATCTCGGCAATCGTTATCGTCGGCGCCATGCTGGCCGCGGCCCTGACCGTGACCCCGGCCGGCAAGCTGATGGGCACCCTGGCCGTGGCCCTTGCCGCAGTCAACGTGTTCGGTGGCTTCCTGGTCACCCGCCGCATGCTTGAAATGTTCAAGAAGAAAACCAAGAACGAGGCGAAGAAGTAAGCATGAGCATGAATCTGGTAACGCTCCTCTACCTCGTCGCCTCGGTGTGCTTCATCCAGGCGCTCAAGGGCCTGTCGCACCCAACTACCTCGCGGCGCGGCAATCTGTTCGGCATGATCGGCATGGGGCTCGCCATCCTCACTACGGTTGGCCTCATTTATAAGCTTGGGGCTGAACTTGCCACTGCCGGTATCGGCTATGTCATCGTCGGCCTGCTGGTCGGCGGCACCGCCGGTTCGATCATGGCCAAGCGCGTCGAAATGACCAAGATGCCCGAACTGGTCGCATTCATGCACAGCATGATCGGCCTGGCGGCGGTGTTCATTGCCATCGCCGCCGTGCTGGAGCCACAGTCGATGGGCATCGTAGCTGCCATCAGCGACCCGATCCCCACCGGCAACCGCCTGGAGCTGTTCCTCGGTGCCGCCATCGGTGCCATCACCTTCTCCGGTTCGGTGATCGCCTTTGGCAAGCTGTCGGGCAAGTACAAGTTCCGCCTGTTCCAAGGCGCACCGGTACAGTTCGCTGGCCAGCACAAACTGAACCTGATCCTTGGCCTGACCACTATCGTCCTGGGCCTGCTGTTCACTTTCACTGGCCACTACAGTGCCTTCACTCTGATGCTGGTCCTGGCCTTCATCATGGGTGTACTGATCATTATTCCGATCGGCGGCGCCGACATGCCAGTGGTGGTGTCGATGCTCAACAGCTACTCGGGGTGGGCAGCGGCCGGCATCGGCTTCTCGCTGAACAACTCGATGCTGATCATCGCCGGGTCCCTGGTAGGTTCGTCCGGTGCCATCCTCTCGTACATCATGTGCAAGGCGATGAACCGTTCGTTCTTCAACGTCATCCTTGGCGGCTTCGGCGGCGATACCGACACTGGCGCGGCGCAAGGTTCGCAAGAACAGCGGCCGGTGAAGTCCGGTTCGGCTGACGATGCCACCTTCCTGCTCAGCAACGCCGACAGCGTGATCATCGTGCCGGGCTACGGCCTGGCGGTGGCCCGCGCACAACACGCGCTTAAAGAGCTGACCGAGAAGCTGACCCACAACGGCGTGACCGTGAAGTATGCGATTCACCCGGTGGCCGGCCGCATGCCCGGGCACATGAACGTACTGCTGGCCGAGGCTGAAGTGCCGTACGATCAGGTTTTCGAGATGGAAGACATCAATGCCGAGTTCGGCCAGGCCGACGTGGTGCTGGTACTGGGCGCCAACGACGTGGTCAACCCGGCGGCGAAGAACGATCCCAAATCTCCAATCGCCGGCATGCCGATCCTCGAAGCATTCAAGGCCAAGACCATCATCGTCAACAAACGCTCCATGGCCAGCGGCTATGCCGGCCTGGACAACGAACTGTTCTATCTGGACAAGACCATGATGGTGTTCGGTGACGCCAAGAAGGTCATCGAGGACATGGTCAAGGCAGTGGAGTGAAAACAGCCGCTGCAAACCAGCTGATATAAAGGAAGCCCCGGTCAGATCTGCCGGGGCTTTTCTTTTATTGATCCGGATCAACGGCTCAAATACAAGGCTTCTCATACGACCATGGTCGTGGGACGGCAATGGGCGAAATCTCTAGACTGCGCTGCAGTAGTTTCAGTAGCCCGAGATAACAATCCATGTACCGTGATCGTATCCGCTTGTCCTCCCTGCACAGCAAGGTAATGAGTGCGGCTGATGCCGCTGGTCTGATCGAGGACGGCATGACTGTCGGCATGAGCGGCTTCACCCGCGCCGGCGAAGCCAAGGCCGTACCGCATGCACTGGCCGAACGTGCCAAGCAATCGCCACTGAAAATCAGCCTGATGACCGGCGCCAGCCTGGGCAATGACCTGGACAAACAACTGACCGAGGCCGGTGTGTTGGCCCGCCGCATGCCATTCCAGGTCGACAGCACCCTGCGCAAAGCTATCAATGACGGGCAGGTGATGTTCATTGACCAGCACCTGTCGGAAACCGTCGAACAACTGCGCAACCAGCAGCTGAAGCTGCCGGACATCGCGGTCATCGAAGCCGTGGCCATCACCGAGCAAGGCCACATCGTACCAACCACTTCAGTGGGCAACTCGGCCAGCTTCGCGATCTTCGCCAAGCAGGTGATTGTGGAGATCAACCTCTCGCACAACACCAACCTCGAAGGCCTGCACGACATCTATATCCCCACCTACCGCCCGACTCGCACGCCAATCCCGCTGGTCAAGGTCGACGACCGTATCGGCAGCACCGCGATCCCTATCGACCCGGCCAAGATCGTCGGTATCGTCATCAGCGACCAGCCAGACTCGCCGTCCACTGTGCTGCCGCCAGATGATGAAACACAGGGCATCGCCGACCACCTGATCAACTTCCTCAAGAAGGAAGTGGAAGCAGGCCGCATGACCAACAAGCTCGGCCCGCTGCAAGCCGGCATTGGCAGCATTGCCAATGCGGTGATGTGCGGCCTGATCGAGTCGCCGTTCGAAGACCTGACCATGTACTCCGAAGTGCTGCAGGACTCCACCTTCGACCTGATCGACGCCGGCAAGCTGAGCTTCGCCTCGGGCAGTTCGATCACCCTGTCGACGCGCCGCAATGCCGATGTGTTCGGCAACCTGGAGCGCTACAAGGACAAGCTGGTGCTACGCCCGCAAGAAATCTCCAACCACCCGGAAGTGGTACGTCGCCTGGGCATCATCGGTATCAACACTGCACTGGAGTTCGATATCTACGGCAACGTCAACTCCACCCACGTCTGCGGCACGAGGATGATGAACGGCATCGGTGGCTCCGGCGACTTCGCCCGTAACGCCCACCTGGCTGTGTTCGTCACCAAGTCGATTGCCAAAGGCGGGGCGATTTCCAGCGTGGTGCCAATGGTCAGCCATGTGGACCACACCGAGCACGACGTAGACATCCTGGTCACCGAGCAAGGCTTGGCGGACCTGCGTGGCCTAGCGCCGCGCGAACGGGCGCGAGCGATCATCGACAATTGCGTGCACCCAGACTACCGCGCTGCGCTGAACGACTACTTCGACCGCGCCTGCCAGCGTGGCGGCCATACCCCGCATATCCTGCGTGAAGCCCTGAGCTGGCACGAAAACCTGGAAGAAACCGGGCGCATGCTAGCTAGCTGATCCAGATATGGCATGGAACGGCGGCCCTGCTTCCGCTGTTCTGTCCTATTCGCGGGCTTGCCCGCGAATAGGACTAACAGTCAAACCCTTCTATCAATACACCTCTCCGCTTTCATCAGAATAATCTGTGCTACTGTACTGGTGTTTTCAAGCCTCTCCGGGTGATAAACCCTCTTCCTCAAATAGAAACGCACCAAATAAGTGCAGACCAGTACAGTTACGCCTATTTCGAGTGCAACAGTAGGGTTACACAGTTAACTGAGCCATCGTCTTTCAACTGAACTGTATCTACTGTTATGGACGACAGAGGAGGATCATTGGCATCAGTTAAATCACTACCTAATGCCGCCATAAGCGGAAGGATGAAGCATCATGGAACGTACCCTCAGTTCCGGTCTGGTTTTTGAAAGCAACGCCCAGCAATCCAACGCCTCGCTGCCTCTGCGCGCATTGTCGACCTTGCTGCTGTGGCAGCGCCGTATGACCAGCCGTCGTCAACTGGCTCGCCTGGACTCCCGCCTGCTGGCAGACGCCGGTATCAGCGAGTCGCAGCGTTACGAAGAGCTGAGCAAGCCTTTCTGGCGCTAAGCTCCCGGCTTGCCGGCTTCGGCCGGCACCGTGAATTCCCAAACCCGTTGCAGGTGACTGCAGCGGGTTTTTTATTGCCCGCGAAATGCACTGTAGAGCACTTTGGTCACGACCAGTACAGTTTCACAAACACAACAAAACACCTTAACAGTTGCCTGGCGCAGCACTCGTTATCATCTCTACCCAACACTGCGTGATACGCTTGGCATAACCGTCTGCTGGAACCCGTTGTTGAAACGTACCGTGACGATCCCTGCAAACGTCCGATAAAGCAGAACCAACCTGACCCTACCCCAGGAGTCCACAATCATGTCCCGTAAACACCTGCTTGGCGCCGCCCTGCTGCTTGGCCTGGCTGGCACTGCCAATGCCACCAGTTTCGTTGTCACCACCGACGCGGTAGTGGGCGCCGTTGCTGCCTCCACCGACGCCACATCCGACGTGAGTTCTTCGTTCCGCGACGACAAGATCGTCCAGGCAGCCCGCGATGACGCAGCCAGCTTCGTCGGCACTCAGGGCGCTATCCGCGGCGCCCGACTGGAAAGCGCCTTTGTACACATCCGTTCGAGCATGCCTGCCCTGCAAGCCAGCGATACACAGCTTGCCCAGGCCATCCTGGCACTCTGATACACGCCGCGCATAACAGGTGCGTTGGCTTCGGCCCTCGCACCTGAGGTAGGCTTCACCGTTCATTTTTCCAGTCTTCAAGAAAGCTCATGCGTTATCTGTTGCCGTTGCTGTTCGCCGCCGCAGGCATGGCCAGCGCCCATGCCATGGATACCACCACGCAAAGCCTGGTCATCACTGGCTACGTCACCAGCCAGGTCACAACCGCACCATTCGATCGCAAACTGGTCATACAGGCCCGCGACGATGCCGCCGCATTCGTTGCCAGCGACGGACTGATCCGTGGTGCGCGCCTGGAAGCCGCCCTGGAATCATTACGCCACAATTGCGCACGGCACGCCGTCGGCGATCTGGAACTGGCGCAGGCAATTCTCGTCCAATAACTACATCTGACTCCCTGTATTTTTCGGAGATGCTCCATGCGTAAACCGCTGATTGCCGCTTCCCTCGGCATGCTGCTGCTGGCCGACCTGGCCCAGGCACAGACCCTGGTGGCCACCAGCAACATCATCGTGCGTGCCTTTGGCCGTTCGATCGACTTCACCTCAGACACCACCACATCGATCCGCGACTCCAAAGTGGTGCGCGAAGCACACGATGATGCTGCTAGCTTCGTCGCCAGCAACGGTGACATCCGCGGCGTCCAACTCGAGGCAGCCTTCAATACCCTGCGCGAGCGCGTACCGGAAGCGCGCGGCGCCAGCGACCAGGTGTTGGCTGAAGCCATACTCGCACTGTGACGCGCGTGCGCGCCTGGCTGCTCGGCTGCGCCCTGACGCTGCTCGGCACGCCCGCCTTGGCCGACCTGCAGCTTGAGCTGCAGGCGTCCGGCCTCGACCCACAACAAACTCAAGCCTCCCAAGACCTGCTCGACGAGGCCATGGGCAAGCTGCCACCGCGCTTCAAGCAACAGCTGGACCGTCGCGTGCGGGTCAGCTGGAGCAACAACATGCCTGCTGACGCCTACGGGCAGGCTTCACTGATATCCACCCTCGAGCTCAACCGCCGCTTGCTGCCCAGCCTCACCGATGGCAGCGCCGCCACTGAGCGCACCGACCGCCCACATGGCACGGTGCGTGAAGAGTTGCTGGCCACCGTGCTGCACGAGCTCACCCATCTCTACGACCGTGCCCGCTTGTGGCCCAGCGTCGAAAATTCGCTGATTGCACGCTGCAAGCGCCAGCAAAGCACGCTGGGCAAGGTCGGCCTGCCGGAAGAATGCCGCGGGCAGGCCGACCGTCGCTTCACCCTGAGCGACGACCCACGCCTGCTCGACCTGGCCGGGTGGCAGCAGTACGTGGGCCGACGCGGCGAGCGCGAGCAGCACAATGGCCAATTCGTGCGCAGCCCCGACAGCTATGAGTTGAGCAGCCCCAAGGAATACATTGCGGTCAACATGGAGTATTTCCTCCTCGACCCGAGCTACAGCTGCCGTCGCCCGGCGCTGTATCAGTACCTTCGCGAACACTTCGGCTGGGCACCCCAACAGGACACCTGCGCCAAGGGCTTGCCATTCATCAATGCCGGCAGCGACTTCGCCCGCCAGCCGCTAGGTGAAATCGACCCGGAAAGGGTCTACGAAGTGGACTATCTGCTGGCTGAAGCCAATCAGAACCTGGTCAGCCGCTGGGGGCACAGCATGCTCCGCCTGGTGATCTGCAAGCCGGGCCGCCCACGTGGGCCAGACTGCCGCCTGGACCTCGATCAAAGCCTGGTGCTGTCGTACCGCGCCTTCGTCAACGACGTGCAACTGTCCAGCTGGGACGGCCTGGTCGGCAACTACCCATCGAGGCTATTCGTGCTTCCGCTGGGCCAGGTGATCGACGAATACACCAAGACCGAGCTGCGCAGCCTGGCCTCGGTGCCCTTGAAGCTCAACCGCGAAGAAATCGAGAACCTTGTGCGCCAGGCCGCCGAGATGCACTGGAGCTATGACGGCAACTACTGGTTCCTGTCCAACAACTGTGCAGTAGAGTCGTTGAAGCTGCTGCGCAGTGGCACCGCCAATCCGCGCCTCAACGACCTGGACAGCATCATGCCCAACGGTTTGCTGGCTGTGCTCAAGGGCAGGGGGCTGGCAGACACCAGCGTGCTTGATAACCCGCGCGAAGCGTTACGCCTGGGCTACCGCTTCGATTCTTACCGCGACCGGTACCAGGCCATGTTCGAAGTGCTGAGAAAACAGTTACCAATCAAGCAAGCCCTCGTTGAAGACTGGCTGGCCCTCGATGCCGAGCAGCGCCGTAGCTGGTTCGCCAAGGCTGACCTGCGCACCAGCGCGGCGCTGCTTCTGCTTGAGCAGGCCAGCCTGCGCCGCCAGCTTCTACTGGCCCAGGACGAGGTCAAGCAGCGTTACCTGAATGCCGCAGCATTGAAAGATGGCAGCATCAACAAAGCCGATGCCACGCTCAAGCAAATGCTTGCCAACAGCGGTTTTCTCAGCCGCCCGGCAGAGCTGCTCGATGCCAAGGGCTACGGGCTGCCGCAGCCAGAAGAGCGCAAGCACCTGGAGCAGGTGAGCAGAGAGCGGCAGGCACAGTTGTTGCGCTTGAGCACAAACCTGGACAAAGAGGTGAGAGCGCTGTTGGAGCCGTCGCGAGCCAAGGAAATTGCAGCGGTCGAGGCCAACGTGAAGCAGATCGGCGAGCACTTGCGGGCGTTGCACAAGGCTGCTGGTGGCCTGCAGTTGTGATGTATGACGGGCTGGCCCTTTCGCAGGCAAGCCCGCGCCTACAGGCTCTCCTCATCTTCCGAGGGCAAATCCTCATCCAGGTGCAGCCAGGGCAACCGGCTGCCCACCCAGATATGCCGGTTGGCTCGCACACACTCAGGGTGATCCAACGTCGCCACAGTCACATCGATCGTCTGCGGGCTATGCGTGGTCACCAGCGCCACATGGGCCCCACACTGCCCACAGAAGTAGCGGCTGCAACTGGCCGGCGCCACATAACAGTTCGGCTCGCCCGTTAGCCACCGGAACCCCGAACGGGGCAGGGTGAGCCAAGTCATCACCAGTCCACCGCTGACCCGCCTGCAGATCGAGCAATGACAGTGGGCAATGTCCGTCAGGTCACCTTCCAGCCGATAACGCAGGGCACCACAATGGCAGCCACCTTCGGTTACATGCTGCATCACCTACCTCTCGTCGTCTTTGCTTCAGCGAAAGCTGGCTGAAAGCTTGCCCTTTTAGGATAGCGCCCACTACCGGCACAAGACCGGTCAGCCAGGGCACCCGGTCAATACCGCGCCCGGCCCAATCAACAACAACAATGGTGATTCTGATGTATTCCTGTGCCCGCCTTCTCGTAGTCCCCCTCCGCATGCTCCCCGCACAGCGCCCTACGCGCTGATACGCCCGAATCGTCTGTCCTTTCGCCGCGCCACGCCTGGAGTATTGCCATGCTGACCTTCCTCGGCTTTGCCATGGTCATCACGTTCATGTACCTGATCATGACCAAGCGCCTGTCGGCCTTGATCGCGCTGATTCTGGTACCGATCCTGTTCGCCCTGTTCGGTGGTTTTTCCGCCAAGATCGGCCCCATGATGCTAGAGGGCATCAGCAAGCTCGCACCTACCGGCGTGATGCTGATGTTCGCCATCCTCTATTTCGCCCTGATGATCGATTCCGGCCTGTTCGACCCGGCCGTTCGCAAGATCCTCAAGCTGGTCAAGGGCGATCCGCTGAAAGTCTCGGTCGGCACCGCTGTACTGGCCCTGGTGGTCTCGCTCGACGGTGACGGTGCCACCACCTACATGATCTGCTGCGCCGCCATGCTGCCGATGTACAGCCGCCTGGGCATGAGCCCGCGGATCATGGCCGGCCTGATCATCCTCGCCGGCGGCGTAATGAACATGACCCCGTGGGGTGGGCCGACCGCCCGTGCTGCCAGCGCCCTGCACGTAGACCCGTCAGACATCTTCGTGCCGATGATCCCGGCCATGCTGTTCGGTGTGCTGGCGATCCTGGCCATTGCCTACATGTACGGCAAGCGTGAACGTGCCCGTCTGGGCGAACTGCACCTGCCTACCGACGACATCGACCACAGCGAAATCACCGTCTCGCAGTACCCGGACGCACGCCGGCCCAAGCTGCTGTACTTCAACGGTGCCCTGACCGCCGCCCTGATGGTCGCGCTGATCGCCGGCGTGCTACCGCTGCCCGTGCTGTTCATGATTGCCTTCAGTATCGCCATGATCGTCAACTACCCGTGCCTGCAACAGCAGAAGGACCGCATCGCCGCCCACGCTGGCAGCGTACTGGCCGTGACCGGGCTGATCTTCGCCGCCGGCATCTTCACCGGCATCCTGTCCGGCACCGGCATGGTCGACGCCATGTCCAAGAGCCTGCTGGCGGTCATCCCCGAGGCGCTGGGCCCATACCTGGCCGTAATCACCGCGATCGTGAGCATGCCGTTCACCTTCTTCATGTCCAACGACGCGTTCTACTACGGCGTGCTGCCGGTGCTGGCCGAGGCCGCTAGCCACTATGGCATCACCCCGGTGGAAATGGCCCGTGCGTCGATCGTCGGGCAGCCGGTACACCTGCTCAGCCCGCTGGTACCCTCCACTTACCTGCTGGTGGCCCTGGCCGGTATCGAGTTCGGCGATCATCAGCGTTTCACGCTCAAGTGGGCAGTGCTGGTATGCCTGTGCATAATGCTCGGCGCACTGCTGATGGGGATTTTCCCGCTGTTCAGTAGTCTTTAATACATCCGTATCACGTACGCGACGCGCCCTGACCGGGGCGCGTTGCCATTACCGCTCGAAGGAAAATACATGGAATGGCTGACCAGCCCGGAAATCTGGGTTGCCTTTTTCACCCTTACCGCGCTTGAGATCGTCCTCGGTATCGACAACATCATCATGATCTCGATTCTGGTCAGCCGCATGCCCAAGCACATGCAGCCACGCACCCGGATCTTCGGCCTGGCCCTGGCCATGGTCACCCGTATCATGCTGCTGCTGTCGATTACCTGGGTGATGCGCCTTACCGCCGACCTGTTCGTGGTGCTTGGCCAAGGCATCTCCGGCCGTGACCTGATCCTGTTCTTCGGTGGCCTGTTCCTGCTATGGAAGAGCTCGCAAGAGATCTACCACGGCCTGGAAGGCGAGGACGAGAACGCAGAGGAGCCCAAAGGCGCAGGTGGCAAGTTCTTCTACACCATCATCCAGATCGCCATTATCGACATCGTGTTCTCGCTGGACTCGGTGATCACCGCTGTGGGCATGGTTTCCCACGTACCGGTGATGATCGCCGCTATCGTCGTGGCGGTGCTGGTGATGATGCTGTGCGCCGGCGCCATCAGCAATTTCATCGACAAGCACCCGTCGCTGAAGATGCTCGCGCTGTCGTTCCTGATCGTGGTCGGTACTGTACTGATCGCTGAAGCGTTCGATGTGCATGTGCCGAAAGGCTATGTCTACTTCGCCATGGCCTTCTCGCTGGGTGTGGAAGCCATCAACATCCGCATGCGCACCGCCATGGCCCGCAAGGAAGGCAAAGATCATGAGCCGGTGAAACTGCGCAAGGACATTCCGGGTCAATAAGGCCAAGGAAGTGCAGCACAACAAGGGCCCTTCGCTGGGCCCTTTTTCATGCCTTTTTTTCTGTGCGTTTTTCCTGCGTGTTGTCACTGTGGCGGCTTGCCCGCGAAGCAGGCCCCACAGGCAATCATTCGCTTCAAGATCTGTTTCAAATTGATGACTGCCATGCGAAGCTGGCGACAGCTGGGCAAAACAGCTAAAGCTTTGAGTGAGCACCGAAAATTCTTCAAACGCTCACGTTTTTCTTTTCTTGGCCCGATGGGCCTATGCAACAGGGGGCCTTCGCCATGCTGACCCTGCTCAACCTGCTCTCGGCCGTGACGCTTCTGGTCTGGGGTACCCACATTGTGCGTACCGGCATCCTTCGGGTATTCGGCTCGAACCTGCGACGCATCATCAGCCAGAACATGGACAAGCGCCCGCTGGCATTCATCGCCGGTATTCTGGTCACGGCCATGGTTCAAAGCAGTAACGCCACGGCCATGCTGGTCACCTCTTTCGTCGGCCAAGGCCTGATGGCCATGACGCCGGCCTTGGCGATCATGCTGGGTGCCGACGTGGGTACCGCACTGATGGCCCGGGTTCTGACTTTCGACCTGTCCTGGCTGTCGCCGCTGCTGATCTTCCTTGGCGTGATCTTCTTCCTTTCGCGCAAACAGACACGGGCCGGCCAACTGGGCCGAGTCGGCATCGGGCTTGGCCTGATCATTCTGGCACTTGAGCTTATCGTGCAGGCAGCTGCGCCGATCACCCATGCCCAGGGCGTTAAAGTGCTGTTTGCCTCCCTGACCGGCGACATCATGCTCGACGCGCTGGTCGGGGCAATGTTCGCCATGATTTCCTATTCCAGCCTGGCCGCCGTTCTGCTCACAGCGACACTGGCCGGCGCCGAACTGATCAGCTTGCCGGTAGCCATCGGGCTGGTGGTCGGCGCCAACATCGGCAGCGGGCTGCTGGCCTTCATCAGTACCAGCATGCAGAACGCCGCCGGGCGTCGGGTGGCCTTGGGCAGCCTGCTGTACAAGCTAATCGGCCTGGTGCTGATCATCCCTGTGCTGCACCCGCTGGTGGCATGGATGGACTCGCTGAGTTTCAGCCCTCAGGAGCTGGTCATCGGCTTCCACCTGCTCTACAACACACTGCGCTGCCTGATCATGCTGCCCACGGTCAAACCGATGGGTCGGCTGTGCAACGTCCTGCTGCCTGAACGGGAAACCGGCAATGGTCAGGTGCGCCCGCGCCACCTTGATGCCTCGGCCCTGGAAACGCCCAGCCTGGCACTGGCCAACGCCGCCCGCGAAACGCTGCGTCTGGGGGATATCGTCGACAGCCTGCTCGAAGCGATGCTGGGAGCCCTGCGTGGCACCCAGACCGCCTTGCCACAGCAAGTTCGCGCCCTGGGCGAAGACGCCGAAGCCCTGTACAGCGCAATCAAGCTGTACCTGGCGCAGATGTCACGGGAAGACCTCAGCGAACAGGACAACCGCCGCTGGGCCGAGATCATCGAGCTGGCAATCAACCTCAAACTCGCCTGTGACCTGATCGAACGCATGCTGCGCAAGGTCCAGCAGCAGAAAACCAGCCAGCGTCGAGAATTTTCCCAGGTAGGCCTGGAAGAGCTGACCGGCCTGCAGGAGCAATTGCTGGCCAATCTGCGCCTGGGCCTGTCGGTGTTCCTCAGTGCCGACCCGGAAAGCGCCCGCTTGCTGCTGCGGGAAAAACGCCGGTTCCGTGCCCAGGAACGGCGCCTCGCACACGCCCATGTCAGCCGCCTGCAGCGCAAGGTCGTGCAAAGTATCGAGACCAGTTCGCTACACTTGGAGCTGATCGCCGACATGAAGCGGTTGAACTCTTTGTTCTGTAGCAGTGCCTATGTGGTACTGGGCGGCTCTGACACCGGAGGGCTGATGCTCGACACTGTGCCCGATGAAGCCCGCCAGCCGTGATTTCGCCTAGTTGAGGACCCTCGCTCGCCCATGCGTTGCCTGATGTTCGTCTGCCTGCTGATCTGCAGCCTGCCCTCGTTCGCCCTCGACCGCTCGCGGGTTGAAGGCTACCTGTTGCCTAATGGTCTGCAGGTCATCCTGAAAAACGGCTACGAACGTGACCATGTGGCGATTCGTCTAGTGGTCGGCGTGGGCCTGGATGATTTCGACTGCGAGCAGAAAGAGCTGCCACACCTGCTTGAGCACCTGTTGTTCAGTGGCATCGACGAAACAGGCGAAGGCGGGCTGGAAGAGCGCCTGCAAGCGCTCGGCGGCGAGTGGAACGCCTATACCAGCAGTGCCGACACCACCTTTGTCATCGAGGCCCCGGCGCGCAACCAGCGCAAGGTCCTCGACCTGCTGTTGGCAGTCATCCGCGATACCCCCATCGACGCCAAGGCCTTGGCCACCGCCAAGCGCATCATAGAGCGCGAGGATGGCGGCCACTATGGCCACCTGCAGCGCTGGCTCGACCGCCAGGATATCGGCCACCCCGCAAGCGACCAGCTGGCCACCGAGCTGGGGCTGAAATGCCCGGAGCGCTCCAACCTCGACGACATGACCTTGGGGCAGGTTCAGGCGTTGCGTGACCGCTGGTACGCGGCCAACAACATGACCCTGATCATGGTCGGTGGCCTAGATCGCCTGCTTCCGGCCTATCTGGAGCGGTCGTTCGGCGAACTGCCCGCCACTGAACCCGAAGAGCGCCGCAACCTTGAGAGCATCAGCCAACAGGCCGAACAGCGTCGCAACCTGACCCGCGGCTGGCTGGGTGATAGCGTCAAATTGCACTGGCTGTTCATCGAGCCGGTGCTGGACAACGACCACCAAGCCACCCTTGACCTGCTTTCGCGCTACCTGGACTGGGCGCTCTACGACCAGCTGCGCCTGCGCAACGGGCTATCCTACGGCCCCTCCGTGCAGCGTGAAAGCTTTGGCGACACCGGCCTGCTCAGCCTCAATGCCGACCTCGAGCGCGATGACATCGACAAGGCTGTCAAGGTGATGCAGGCCCTGTTCGACCACCTGCGCAAGG
Source organism: Pseudomonas sp. JR33AA (assembly GCF_021378985.1). Classification (NCBI taxonomy): domain Bacteria; kingdom Pseudomonadati; phylum Pseudomonadota; class Gammaproteobacteria; order Pseudomonadales; family Pseudomonadaceae; genus Pseudomonas; species Pseudomonas sp. JR33AA. Next base: position 137,502 of record NZ_JAJSAW010000012.1, on the reverse strand, counting down.
AAGGCCTGGACCCGGACACCTTCGCCCGCATCAAGGAAGCCAGCATCGCCAAGGAAAGCTGGAGCACCCAGGGCAACAGCGCCGTGGCCGACTACTACTGGGGAGCACTGAACGACTATACCGACGGGCGCTTTGCCAGCCCGGTGCGCAAGCTGCGCCAAGTCAGCCTGGAACAGGCCAACGAGGCACTGAAGGATTTGCTCAAGGACGATGGCTATGTGCGCATCGAAAAGCCGTTGCTAGGCTATGACGAGCTTTACGGGCTGATGGCCTTGCTTGTGGGGCTGGGCCTGGCGGCGGGGCTGTTGCGCTGGCGCCGGCATGGGCCTGAACGGCCCAGTGGTGCTACACGGCAGCGGTGAATCGGCGGTATCCTTTTGCCAGTACCGACCTATTCGCGGGCTTGCCCGCGAATAGCCTGGCACAGCCACCTTACTTTTCTGTTGTAGCCCCCAATGCCCCAAATCCCCCATATCGTCCAGCGCATCATCGACCTCCTCAAACGCTACCCCGGCATCATTGCGCTTGGCGGTTTCCTCTCCGGTATCGGCAGCTTCATCCTGGTCGACCGCCAGGCTGGCCTGGCCAGCTGGGTCGCCGTGCTCATGCTGGTCAGCTGGGTCTGGCTGATGCTGGAAAACACCCTCACCGGGCTGTTTGCGCGCACTTTCAACCGCGAGATCCCTCAGCCGCTGCTGCGCTATGCAACGCAGATGATCCACCAGGAAACGCTGTTCTTCGTGCTGCCGTTCTTTTTCATCACCACCACCTGGAACAGCGGTCAGCTGGTTTTCACCGGCTTGCTCGGCGCCGCCGGCCTGATTTCGATCACCGACCCGCTGTACTACAAGTGGCTGGCACCACGGCGCTGGCTGTTCCTGGCGCTGCATACCCTGACGTTGTTCGCCGCCCTGCTGACCGCGCTACCGATCATCCTGCACCTGACCACCGCACAAAGTTTCAAGCTGGCCCTGATCGCGGCCATGGCCTTGTCATTCCCCAGCCTGGCCAGCAGCTTCCCGATCAACAACTGGCGCCGCGCCGTGGCACTGGTACTGGTTACCCTGTCGGTCGGTGCCGGGGGCTGGCTGCTGCGCTCCTGGGTACCGCCAGCAACCCTGTGGATGACCGAGGTGGCGGTGAGCACCGAAGTAATGAATCGCCAACCGGGCGACTCGCTGCACGAAATTGCCGCCAGCCGCATCCGCAGCAGTGGTCTGTATGCCTATACCGCCATCAACGCGCCACGCGGCCTGAACGAGCGGATCTACCACGTGTGGCAGAAGGACGGCCAAGAGGTCGACCGCATTGCCCTGGACATTCACGGCGGGCGCAAGGAAGGCTATCGGGCCTGGACCCACAAGCAGAACTTTCCGCCCAACCCGGTAGGCAAGTGGCAGGTGAGGGTGCTGACCGAGGATGGGCAAGTGATCGGCGTGCTGCGCTTCAAAGTGGTCAATGATGCTCCAGCGGGTAGTTGACCCCTGCCTTGCGCAGCACAAGGCGGCTCCAGGTCACTGTTGCCCTACACACAGCACATAATCACCAAACAGCCCATGCCCCCTGCGCTATGATCAGCCCCTAAGCCTTAGCGCCGAGTCAATTGCATGGAGCCTATGACCACCCCCAGCGCCACCCTGGACACCAGCGGCCAACCGGCCTGCCTGCGGATTACCGGTGACTGGACCCTGGCACACTACGCCAACCTCAAGCGCGACAGCGAGCGCCTGCGCTCGCAGTGCCCTGCCGACACCGTCGCCGACCTCAGCCAGCTGGGCCGCCTGGACACCGCCGGCGCTTCGCTGCTGGCCGAACTGCTAGGTTCCGAGCGCCTGTCGCGCTGCACCCACGCGCTGCCTGAAGCGAGCCAGGCGCTGCTAAAGAACGTCTACTGCTCAGTCCAGGATTACTGCATCCCGGTCAAGGAGCCCGAGCGCAATGTGCTGTTGCTGCTGCTGGAGCGCATCGGCTGCGCCGTCGGCACGCTGTGGCAGGACAGCATGCAACTGCTTGGTTTTATCGGTGTGATTCTGGAAACCTTGCTGCGCCGCGCCCTCCAGCCACATCGCTGGCGCTTCACGCCTGTGGTGGCACACATTGAACAGACCGGGCTGGATGCCGCGCCTATCGTTGCGTTGCTGACCTTTCTGGTGGGCGCCGTAGTCGCTTTTCTCGGTGCCACGGTGCTGGCCGACTTCGGCGCGACCATTTTCACCGTCGACCTGGTTGCGTTCTCGTTCCTGCGCGAGTTCGCCGTGCTGCTGACAGCCATTCTCATGGCCGGCCGCACTGCCAGCGCGTTCACCGCGCAGATCGGCTCGATGAAGGCCAACGAAGAAATTGACGCCATCCGCACGCTGGGCCTCAACCCCATGGAACTGCTGGTGGTGCCGCGGGTACTGGCCCTGCTGATTTCGCTACCGTTGCTCACCTTTGTCGCGATGATCTGCGGCATCGTTGGCGGTGCGGTGGTATGCGCCCTGACGCTGGATATTTCACCGGCCATGTTCCTGTCGCTGCTGCAAAGCGACATTGGCGTGCAGCACTTCCTGGTAGGTCTGGCCAAGGCACCGTTCTTCGCTTTCCTGATCGCCGCCATCGGCTGCCTGGAAGGCTTCAAGGTCAGCGGCAGCGCCGAGTCGGTGGGGGCACACACCACTTCGGCAGTGGTGCAGTCGATTTTTGTGGTCATCGTGCTGGATGCGGTGGCAGCGCTGTTCTTCATGGAGATGGGCTGGTGAATGGCCAGGATTGCGTAATCGAAGCCCGCGGCATCTGCAACCGCTTCGGCCGCCAGGTGGTACATGAAAACCTTGACCTGGACCTGTACCGCGGCGAAATCCTCGCCGTGGTAGGCGGTTCAGGCAGCGGCAAGTCGGTACTTCTGCGCAGCATCATTGGCCTGCGCCGGCCCAATGAAGGGCAGATCAAGGTGTTCGGCCAGGACCTGACGGGCCTGCGCGAAGAACAGCGTTCACTGGTCGAGCGGCGCTTTGGCGTGCTGTTCCAGAAGGGGGCGCTGTTCTCTTCGCTGACGGTGACCGAAAACGTTGCCTTGCCGCTGATCGAGCACGCCGGGCTGTCGCGCAACGATGCCGAGCACCTGGCCGGGGTGAAATTGGCCCTTGCCGGGTTGCCGATCTCGGCTGCCGACAAATACCCGGCCTCGTTGTCGGGGGGCATGATCAAGCGCGCAGCGCTGGCCCGCGCCTTGGCCCTGGACCCGGACATCCTGTTCCTCGACGAACCCACGGCTGGCCTGGACCCGATCGGTGCCGCGGCCTTTGACCAGTTGATCCTTACCCTGCGCGATGCTCTGGGGCTGTCGGTGTTCCTGATCACCCACGACCTGGACACCCTGTACACCATCACCGACCGCATCGCGGTGCTGTCGCAAAAGAAAGTCCTGGTGGCCGGCCCGCTGGCCGAGGTCGAGAAGACCAACGACACCTGGATCCAAGAATACTTTCACGGCCCACGCGGGCGCGCCGCCGAACAGGCTGCCACCCGTGCCGGGCAGGAGCGCTGAGCAATGGAAACCCGAGCCCATCACGTCCTCATCGGCCTGGTCACCGTTCTGGTGGTGGCCGGTGCCATGCTGTTCGGCCTGTGGCTGGCCAAGTCCAGTGTCGACGACGCCTTCAAGGATTACGAGGTCGTGTTCAACGAAGCCGTGTCTGGCCTTTCCCGTGGCAGCACGGTGCAGTACAACGGCATCAAAGTGGGCGACGTGTCCACCCTGCGTCTGGACCCGAAGGACCCGCGCCGGGTATTGGCACGGGTGCGCCTGAGCGCCGATACCCCGGTAAAGGAAGACACCCAGGCCAAGCTGACCCTGGCCGGCGTCACCGGCAACTCATTCATCCAGCTTAGCGGCGGCACCCCGCAAAGCCCCGAGCTCAAAGGCAAGGATGGCAAGCTGCCGGTGATCATCGCCTCGCCATCGCCAATCTCGCGCCTGCTCAACGACAGCAGCGACCTTGTGACCAACATCAACATGCTGCTCCATAACGCCAACCAGATGTTCTCCGAGGACAACATAGGCCACCTCAGCAACACGCTGGCCAACCTCGACAAGACCACCGGCGCCTTTGCCGGCCAGCACGGCAGCATCGCCGAGGCCATCGAACAGCTGGTGCAGGTGGGCAAGCAGGCCAGCGCCACCCTGGCCGAAACCCAGGCGCTGATGCGCAATGCCAACGGCCTGCTGGGAAGCGAAGGCAAACAGGCGATCGGCAGCGCCGAACAGGCCATGCAGTCACTGGCCCAAAGCACGGCAACCATCAACAACCTGCTCATGAATAACAGCGAGGCTATCGGTGACGGCGCCCAAAGCCTGAACCAGCTCACCCCGGCCATTCGTGAACTGCGCGAAACCCTTAACGCACTCAAAGGCATTTCCCGGCAACTGGAGGCCGACCCGAGCGGCTACCTGCTTGGCCGCGACAACAACAAGGAGTTCCAGCCATGAATCCGTCGCTGCGCCTGCTGACCCTGGCGGCCTCGCTGAGCCTGGCCAGTGCCTGCTCGATCCTGCCGAAGAGCGAACCTGTGGACCTTTATCGCCTGCCGGTGAACCAGCCCAGCCGCACAGCGCCGCCGCTGGAGTGGTCATTGCGCCTGAACAAGCCGCTGGCCAGTGAAGTGTTGGCCGGGCCGCGCATCGCCGTCATTCCCCAAGGCGATGTGATAAGCAGCTACAAGGGCGCGCGCTGGAGCGATGCGGCTCCGGTGCTGCTGCGCAACCGCCTGCTTGATGGTTTCCAGCGTGACGGCCAGGTACAGCGCCTGAGTGCTGACGACAGCAACCTGCAAGCCGACTACGAGCTGGCTGGCGAGCTGCAGGCGTTTCAGAGTGAGTACCGCCCGGGCGGGGCGGTGGAGGTGGTGATCCGCTACGATGCGCGTCTGGTCAAGGGGCGTGACCAGCGCATACAGGCTAGCAAGCGCTTCGAGATTCGCCAGCCGCTTGCCGACAAGCAAGTGTCAGCGGTGGTCGCCGCCTTTGGTCAGGCCAGCGACCAGTTGGTAGGGCAGGTAGTGAGCTGGACCATTGCCCAGGCCAACCAGGCACAGCTGAAGGTTCAGGCGAAGAACCAGTAGCAGACGAAGATCGCCGCGACCACCCCTGAAAACTCGGCCAGCAGTGCGCAACCGACCGCATGGCGCACACGCTGGATGCCCACGGCACCAAAGTACACGGCCAGTACATAGAAGGTGGTTTCGGTGCTGCCCTGAATCGTCGCCGCCACCAGCGCCGGAAAACTGTCCACGCCTTGGGTCTGCATGGTCTCGATCAGCATTGCCCGCGCTGCGCTGCCAGAGAACGGCTTGACCAGCGCGGTGGGCAAACCCTCGACGAAGCGCGTGTCCAAGCCCATCCAGTTCACCGCATGGCGGATACCGTCCAGGGCCAGCTCCAGGGCACCTGACGCACGCAGCACACCCACCGCCACCAACATCGCCACCAGGTAGGGCAACAGGTTCTTGGCTACATCAAAACCTTCCTTGGCACCTTCGACAAAGGCTTCATATACCTGCACGCGTCTCAGGGCACCGATCACGAGGAACAGCATGATCACGCCAAACAGGGTGAGGTTGCCCAGGAGCGATGACAGGCTGGCCAGCGCGGCGGCCGACAAGGTGCCAAGAAAAGCCATGAAGCCTCCCAGCAGCAAAGCGCCGGGGATGAAGTAGGCAAGCACCACCGGGTCCCACAGACGCAAACGCTGCATCACTGCCACCGACAGTAGACCAACCAGGGTCGAGACGCTGGTCGCCAGCAGGATTGGCAGAAACACCATGGTTGGGTCCGGCGCGCCTTGCTGGGCCCGGTACATGAAGATGGTTACCGGCAGCAGGGTCAGCGACGAGGCATTGAGCACCAGGAACAGGATCTGCGCGTTGCTCGCGGTGGTGCTGCTGGGGTTCAGCTCCTGCAGCGCGCGCATGGCCTTCAGGCCGATCGGCGTAGCGGCGTTGTCCAGGCCCAGGCCGTTTGCGGCGAAGTTCATGGTAATCAGGCCCAGGGCCGGGTGGCCGGGCGGCACCTCCGGCATCAGGCGGGCGAACAGCGGGCCCAGCACCTTGGCCAGCCATTCAACGATACCGGCCTTTTCGGCGATTTTGAGAAAGCCCAGCCACAGGGTCAGCGTGCCGAACAGCAGCACCATTACCTCGACCGACAGCTTGGCCATGGCGAAGATGCTTTCGACCATTGCCGCAAAGATGCCTGCGTTGCCACCCACCAGCCATTGGGCCAGGGCGGACACCGCCGCCACCAGGAAAAAGCCGAGCCAAAGGCCGTTGAGCATCCGTATGTTCCCCCTGAAAAGTGCCCGAATAATAGCGTATCGCAGCCTGTGACTGGCGATCGCGAGCCTTTGTAGGCGCGGCTCAAGATCTCGCAGATAACAAAAAGCCCCGACAAGTCGGGGCTTTTGGTCAAACAATCATCAGGCTCAGCGCTTGGCGGTTTCGCCAACCACCACAGCTTCCTGCTTCTCGGCCATCAGCGAGGCGTAGTACTGCTCGCCCTTGACCGCGTCGTACATGCCTTCCCAGCGAGCAATGACCAATGCAGCCAGGGCGTTGCCCACAACGTTCAGCGCAGTCCGGGCCATGTCCATGATGCGGTCCACGCCGGCGATGAAGGCCAGGCCTTCCAGCGGAATGCCCACGCTGCCCAAGGTGGCCAGCAGTACCACGAACGATACGCCCGGCACACCCGCGATACCTTTGGAAGTGACCATCAGGGTCAGCACCAGCAGCAGCTGCTGGCTCCACGACAGGTCGATACCGTACAACTGGGCAATGAAGATCGCCGCGATGCTCTGGTACAGGGTCGAACCGTCGAGGTTGAACGAGTAGCCGGTCGGTACCACGAACGAGCAGATCGACTTTGGCGCACCGTACTTCTCCATCTTCTCGATCACCCGCGGCAGCACGGTTTCCGAACTGGAGGTGGAGTAGGCCAGGATCAGCTCATCTTTCATGATGCGCATGATCTTGATCACCGAGAAGCCGAACAGGCGGGCAACCAGGCCCAGTACCATGAAGGCGAAGAAGGCGATGGCGAAGTACACCAGCAGCACCAGCTTGGCCAGCGGCAGCAGCGAGCTGAAACCGAAGTTGGCCACGGTCACCGCAATCAGGGCGAACACGCCGATCGGGGCGTAGTTCATGATCATGTGGGTGACCTTGAACATGGTCTCCGAAACAGCCTGGAAGGTACGTACCAGCGGGTCACGCAGCTCTGCCTGCAGGCTCGACAGACCCAGGCCGAACATCACCGAGAAGAAGATGATCGGCAGCATTTCGCCACGCATCAGCGCTGCGAAGATGTTCGACGGTATCAGGTTGAGCAGGGTCTCGATGAATGCGTGCTCATGCTGCACTTCGGCCGCTGTCGCCTGGTACTTGGAGATGTCCACAGTGCCCAGGGTGCTCATGTCGATGCCGGCACCCGGATGGAACAGGTTGGCCAGCACCAGGCCTACGACGATGGCGATCGTGGTTACCACTTCGAAGTAGATGATGGTCTTCAGGCCGATGCTGCCCAGCTTCTTCGCGTCGCCAACACCGGCGATACCCACGATCAGCGACGAAATCACGATCGGGACGACGATCATCTTGATCAGGCGGATGAAGATGTCACCAGCGGGCTGAAGGACGTTGCTGATCCACCATGCCTTTTCTGCACTGAAATGATTCAGTAGCGCGCCGATTGCAACACCCAGGACCAGACCGATGACGATCTGCCAGGCGAGGCTCAGTTTTGCCTTCTTCATGTCTTTACCCTTTGTTTTAGTGGTCATGGCACCTGGCGGAAACACCCGTAACAGAGCCATAGGCAAGGTCACGGGCAATAAGCGCTTACGTCAGGCGACGTCATGTAAGGACACCGCAGGCGAGCGACAGGGCGCTCAGGCCAGCGAAAAGGCGGCAACTATTGCGACGGCAAGGGGCGAAAGCTAATGCCTGAAACGCATGACCCATGCCGTTTATGCATACTGTTTTCGACCTAGCCGGCAGCTTCGTAAGTGCTTGATTTATAACATTCGGAATCCCGAACAAGACCAAGCCGCCATATTTCGGCAGATTTGGCTGGACAGAGAGAACATGAAAGATGGCCTGTTCGACAATCCGAATGGCGGAAATGCCACTTGTAGCAGAACCAAGACGGTCGAAAAAATTTGACGTACGGTCGAGACAAAATGTGTCCCAAGGGGAAAAACGCGCAAGGGAAGCGACGTTTCCTACATGGCTCCTCGGAAGTCAGGTCTGGCAAGGCATCCCTGTGACACCGCCGACCTGAGACTTCCGATTCCGCCTTTCCTGACCCGGCCCATTACTGGAGGCACTCCCTGTACCCCTAGGCCACTCCGATCCTGTAACAATCAGAGCAGCCCGACCCCTTGGTCATGTGCTACCCCTCCTCGGGGCGGCGCATCATAGAAGGCTGAACTATAGAAAGGTTCAGCTTCTATTACGTAACAGTGAGTGACCTTTCATCCGTACCTGGCAACACATGCTCAGTACCAGTTCGGGTCACGTTTGAGCTGCTCCTGCAGCATTGCCTTCATGCCGTCGTCAGGTTTGCCCAGCCAGCGATACTGCGCATGACGGGTGGGCGACTTGTCGCTCGGCAACCCTTCGGGCACCTCGACGAGCATCCCGTAGGCATCATCCTTGTCCCAGCTGAACGCCACGATCAGCCGCTTGTAAGTGCAATTGTCCTGTTTTTCGCACAGCGGGCCGACCAGGTACTTGTCGCCGTCTTCAGTAACGGCAGACATTTGCTGCTGGGCACTGCCGGTCAGATTGACCACCCAATCGGGCAGGCGTTCCTCGCCTTCAATGGTGTCTTGCCAGGTTTCCCGGTACTCCGGGTCCGAGCCGAGCAGCTGGTCGACCCGAACCTGGCCGTCATTGGCCGCCATGGCCGCCGCGCTGCCGCCCAGCAACAGGGCGGCGACCACGGCTGAACGAAGCTTCCTGCTCATCTTCAACCTCGTCCGCGCCCAAAGAAGAAGGAGGCTACAAACAGCACCAGGAAGACAATGAACAGGATCTTGGCAATACCTGTTGCAGCGCCCGCGATACCACCGAAGCCCAGTACGGCGGCGACAATGGCGATGATGAGGAAAGTGATAGCCCAACTCAGCATGGTAGTTCTCCTTTCTTTTTGCGGAATCGAACCGGCCGTCAGGTCAGAAAACCCAACGTTCCTGGGGAACAATTTTTTCCAGGGTGGCCGGTGAGGCAATGGCCTGGTCAGCTGGCTGCCAGTCAGCGGCCTTGACCAAGGTGTTGGCACGGGTTGCTTGAATCTGCGTCAGCAGGGCAGTCTGAGCTGCCACCTGCTCAGCCAGACGGGCCGTCTGCAGGCTGTAATAGAAGAGGCCAGCGGCCAAGGTCAGCAGCATCGCCATGCCGAGTGTCAGCATCTGGCGCAAAGGCAGTGCGGCGCTCTGCAAGCGGTCGACGGATTGGCGGTTCATGCTGGCTCCTCCTGCTGTAATTTTTGTTCCAACCTGAACAGGTAATTGCAGCCTGCATGCCAGCCTTTTGATTTAATTAAAATCCTTATAAATCAATAAGTTAATTTATATTCAAATGCACCTCTAGGACGTATCCTGCACGATGGCGCCTGTACGGTCGTGCGAATTGCACGATCAGCCTTCAACCTTGGTTGCCACCTTCAGCAGGTCAGCATCCACACCGCGTACGCCGATGATCTGCCGGGCAATCTCCACCGCGATTGTTTTCTGCTCCGCGCTAACCACTTCGCCCGACAGCCGCACCATGCCTGCTTCGCTTGCCACCTTCAGGTTCAGGCCATCGAGGTTGCGACTGAAGCGATAGCTGCTTTGGATCTTGTCGACGATCCAGCTGTCGCTTGGCTGCGGCCCGGTTGGCGCGCCCGCCGGCGTTTCCCGCGCTTTGGCCATGGCAGCGGTATCAAGGCTGACCAGGTTGTTGACCAGGTACACGCCGTCGGTGGTACGCGCTACCACACCCGCCAGCTCCTTGGCTTCGGCACTGTCGACCTTGCCACGCAACGTCACCACGCCTTCACTGCTCTGTACTTCTATAGGGGCCTTTTCGGTGGTACGGCTCCACAACAGCCGAGCACGGATCACTGCCGCCAGGGTCACGTCCTCCAGGCGCTGGGCGTAGGCACGCAGCTCCAGCGGACGCTCCACCAGTTGGGTATTGAGCTGCAGCAGGTTCTCCACCTGTTCGATGCCCCGGGTAGCCCGGGCCACGTCCTCGGCCAGCCGCCGCTCAACCTCATTCTCCACCTCACCGGAAAGCCGCGCCTGTTTGCCGTCCACTTCAACCTTGATACGAAACGAATCAAGCATGCGGTTCATTGACAAAGCGGTTTGCAGGGCGCCCTCCAGGCGCGCGTCCTGCACAGGGTCGGCGAATGCCGGGGTTAATAGGGGTAGCAGGGTGGCGGCCAAAACAGCTGTACGCAGGGAAAAGGGCATGGCTGTGCCTCCTTCGTGGGCAAAATCTGAAAATCATCGCAACCAATGTGCCAGCGCGTGTCTCTAAGCAAATCATTGAAGAATCACGGCTTGTAGACATCGTTAGGCCACTGGCTAGCATGCAAAGGACAGAATCCTTCAGAATTGACCATGCAACTTGCCCGATTTTTCCCACACTAAATAAAGATCTTTCCCTAAGGAGCACAGGAAATGGAATCAGCCCAGGACAACCAAGGCCGCATTCTGCTGGTGGATGACGAGTCCGCGATCCTGCGCACGTTCCGTTACTGCCTGGAAGACGAGGGCTACAGCGTGGCCACGGCCAACAGCGCCGCCCAGGCAGAGACCCTACTGCAGCGCCAGGTGTTTGACCTATGCTTCCTCGATTTACGCTTGGGTGAAGACAACGGCCTCGACGTGCTCGCGCAAATGCGTATCCAGGCCCCGTGGATGCGGGTGGTGATCGTCACCGCGCACTCGGCGATCGACACCGCAGTAGATGCCATCCAGGCCGGCGCTGCCGACTACCTGGTCAAGCCCTGCAGCCCCGACCAGTTGCGCCTGGCCACTGCCAAGCAACTGGAGGTGCGCCAGCTTTCTGCGCGCCTGGAAGCCCTGGAAGGTGAAGTACGCAAACCAAAGGACGGCCTCGATTCCCATAGCCCGGCCATGATGGCGGTGCTGGAAACCGCCCGCCAGGTGGCCATTACTGATGCCAACATCCTCATCCTCGGCGAATCGGGTACCGGCAAGGGCGAGCTGGCACGGGCCATCCATGGCTGGAGCAAGCGTGCACGCAAAGCCTGCGTGACCATCAACTGCCCGTCGCTTAACGCCGAACTGATGGAAAGCGAACTGTTCGGCCATACCCGCGGCGCCTTCACCGGCGCCAGCGAAAGCACCCTGGGACGGGTCAGCCAGGCTGACGGGGGCACATTGTTCCTCGACGAGATCGGCGATTTTCCGCTGACCTTGCAGCCCAAACTGCTGCGTTTCATCCAGGACAAGGAATATGAGCGCGTCGGCGACCCGGTTACCCGACGTGCCGATGTACGTATCCTGGCTGCCACCAACCTCAACCTCGAGGAGATGGTGCGCGAAAGCCGCTTTCGCGAAGACCTGCTGTATCGCTTGAACGTGATCACCCTGCACCTGCCCCCGCTGCGCGAGCGCAGTGAGGACATCCTCATCCTGGCCGACCGTTTCCTCGCCCGCTTCGTCAAGGAATACTCCCGCCCCGCCCGCGGTTTCAGTGACCAGGCGCGCACCGCACTGCTCAACTACCGCTGGCCTGGCAACATCCGCGAACTGCGCAACGTAGTGGAACGGGCCAGCATCATCTGCCCGCAGGAAAGAGTGGAAGTCAGCCACCTGGGCATGGGCGAACAACCCGCCGGCAACACCCCGCGCGTAGGTGCCGCGCTCAGCCTGGATGAGCTGGAACGGGCGCATATCGGTGCCGTACTGGCCGCCAGCGATACCCTCGACCAAGCCGCCAAGACCTTGGGCATCGATGCTTCTACCCTGTACCGCAAACGCAAGCAGTACAACTTATGAAGTGGCCGCCCATGAAGCTGCGCACGCGGCTTTTCCTCAGCATCTCGGCGCTCATCACTGTGGCGTTGCTGGGGCTGCTGCTGGGCCTGGTCAGCATGCTGCAAATGGCTACAGTGCAACAGCAACTGGTGCGCGATACCACCCATGCCTTGGAAGTGGGGCTGAAGTTGCGCCAGAACCTGGGCGAACAGATGATGCTGATTCTCGATGAAAAAACCGCCCCGGAAAGCCTGCGGCTGCTGCAGGAAAACTTCCAGGAGCTGCTAAACCAAGGGCTGGAGCAAGGCGGTGAGCGCACCGGTTTCAGCAAGGCCAGCAGCAATTACCAGGCCTTCCTCCAGACTTATCGCGACAGCGCCACACCCGCTCGCAGCATGGGCGTCGATCAGCCGCTTGGGGCCGCGTTCAATCAAGTGCGCACCGACCTGATCGATGCCCACAAGCAGGCAGTAGACCTGATTACCCGTAGCGAAGAACGCACCCGTAACCGCGCCTTGCTGGTCAGCGGTGTACTGGGCCTGATGGGGTTGGTGGTGTTGGTACTGGGCTTTGTCACCGCGCACAACATCGCCCGGCGTTTCGGCCAGCCGATCGAAGCGTTGGCCAAGGCGGCCGACCAACTGGGCAATGGCAATTTCGACGTTACCTTGCCGGTTACCCAGGCCGCCGAGCTTAACCAGCTGACCCGCCGTTTTGGGCTGATGGCCGATGCCCTGCGCAAGCACCAGGCTACCAACGTTGACGAGCTGCTGGCCGGCCAGCAGCGTTTACAGGCCGTACTCGACAGCATTGACGACGGCCTGCTGATCATCGACCGCCAGGGCCGCCTCGAGCACCTCAACCCGGTGGCGCAGCGCCAGCTGGGCTGGAACGATAGCCGCGTGGGCAGCAGCCTGGCCGAAGCCCTGCAGCGACCCGAGCTTGAGCTACAACTGCGCCAGGTTCTGCGCGGGGGCAGCCTCGACCGCCCACCGGACGACCTGAACATGGAGGTCGATGAAGAATCACGTTTGCTCACCTACAGCCTGACCCCGGTCAGCCACCCGCAGGGGCCTATCCTCGGCGCAGTGATGGTGTTGCACGATGTGACCGAGCAAAGGGCCTTCGAGCGGGTGCGCAGCGAATTCGTGCTGCGCGCCTCCCACGAACTGCGTACCCCGGTGACCGGCATGCACATGGCCTTCGGCCTGCTGCGCGAGCGGGTCAAGTTCCCGCCCGAAGCCCGCGAGAACGACCTGCTGGAAACCATCGGCGAAGAAATGCAGCGTCTGACCCAACTGATCAACGACCTGCTCAACTTCTCCCGTTATCAGAGCGGTTTGCAAAAGCTTGAGCTGGCCCCCTGTGCCATCGACGACCTGCTGGAACATGCGCAATTGCGCTTTGCCGAACAGGCTGCGCACAAGCAGATCGAGTTGATAAAGGAACTGGACCCGCCGCTACCGCGCATCCAGGCGGACGTCACCCAGTTGGACCGGGTGCTGGACAACCTGCTGCACAACGCCATTCGCCATACCGCCAACGGCGGGCGCATTCGCCTGCATGCCCGACGGCATGCGGAACGGGTGATCATCAGCGTCGAGGACAACGGAGAGGGCATTTCCTATGGCCAGCAAGCGCGCATCTTCGAGCCTTTCGTGCAGGTAGGCCGCAAGAAAGGCGGTGCTGGGCTGGGGCTCGCGCTGTGCAAGGAAATTGTGCAGCTGCACGGAGGGCGTATGGGCGTGTTTTCCCGGCCGGGGCAGGGGACACAGTTCTACATGGCGTTGCCGGTGTGACTGCCTTAACGCGCCTACATCCGCCGCGGCAGGTGCCCGCGAGTCACCAACTCGGCAAACTGCCGGGCGTTCAGCGGCCGGGCAAACAACCAGCCCTGGCCATAATTGACCCCCTCGCTGTTCAGCAGCACCGCCTGGTCCTCGAACTCGATACCTTCGGCAATTACCCGCAAGTGCAAGTCGTGGGCCATGCGGATGATATGCGGGGCCACGCCGCTACTGGCGGCATCGTGGCCCAGAGCGTCGATGAATGCCTTATCGATCTTCAGGCAGTCCACAGGCAGGGTTTGCAGATAAGCCAGGCTGCAATAACCGGTACCAAAGTCGTCGATCAGCACCTGGTGCCCCACGGCGCGTAGCGCCTGCAGATTGTCACGGGCGACCACCACGTCGATCAGGCCGCGCTCGGTCACCTCGAAGGCAATCTGGCTGGGCGCCACTCGATGCAAGGCCAACAAGCGCGCCGCCACCCGGCCAATGCGTGGCACCATCACATCGCAGGCCGCCAGGTTTATCGATATGTAGAGCTTGGGGTGCGAGCGCAATAGCTGCCCTAGCTGTTCAAGCACACGCTGCAGGACAAAGTCGGTGATCTGGCGAATCTGCCCGGTATTCTCCGCCAGCGGAATGAAAAGGTCCGGGCTGGTCAGGGTGCCGTCCGGGCGGCGCCAGCGCACCAAGGCCTCGGCGCCCACACAGCGCCGGCTGTCGAGCTCGATGATTGGCTGGTAGAGCACCTGCAGCTCTCCGCGACGCAAGGCATTCTGCAACTCTGAGCTCATCGACCGCCGTTGCAGAATCAACTGAAGTACCAACCAACCGATGCAGCAGGCCGCCAGCACGCTGCCGGGGAACAGCAACCAGAGCATGCCGTTCATCCTGAGCGGCAGACTGGCCCTCGGAGCAATCAGCACCAACTGATAATCCGGCGACTTGGTCGGCATTCGGTAGATCAGCCGATCACTGAGTTCCAACAGCGACTTGTGGCTGGTCGACCAGGCCGACGGCGGTGGCCATACCTGTGGCGGGCCGAGCACCGGAATGGCCCGGGCGCCGTTGTCCAGCACCACGACCAGGCTGCCGCCCGGGGGCAGGTCCACCACATCGGTCAAATGCCCACGGGAGGTGGACACCAGAAACTTGCCCCGGCCCAGCATCAGTGCTGCCAGGTTCTCGTTCGGCTCGGTGGTGGTGTTAAGCCAGTAGCTGTACGTCGGCCCTTGGATATCTGGTGCCCGCAAGGGAACGAACGCTCGCTCATCACCGCGGTTGGAGCAGGCAACATTGCCATCTACATAAGCCGCTTCATAGATGAACCGCGAGCTCAGGCCAACCTGTTGCAAGGCTGCCAGCATCGCCGGGCTGCAGCCGCGCAAGGGTTGGGCCTGCAGCAGGTCTACCCCTTCGCGCAACTGGCCGAACACCTGTTCGAGCCGATCCAGAAAACGCTCGCCCTGGGCATTCATCTGTTCGCTTTCGCTTTGCTTCATTTGATGCAAGGCAATGCCAATGCTGGCAGAGAGCAACACCGCGGCGCTGGCCAGCGCTGCCAAAGTGGCCAGCATCCAGGGACGGTAAAAAATTTGGCGCAGCAAGGCAATGAAAGCTGACATCGAAGGCATCCAGTTGATAACCAAGGTATAGCAACGGAATCAATAATCACCCTCACCGTTTGGCGCTTCGCTGCAATCCTCCCACGCTCTTTGTAGAAGCAGCTTTGTGGCTGCTTCAAAGAACCGCGTCGACCAAACCCGCCGCTTCGTAGCGCAAGGCTGCTGCAACCAGTACCTCGCCCGCCATAACTCAACGCATGCGGTTAAGTACCTGCAGCATTGCTGCTGTCTGCGCATCCGGCATGCCGTCGAAGCGCTGCGGGCGGAAGCGCATCTGGAACGCGCCGATCACATGACGCGTGGCTACATCCAGCACGCCGGTCTGCTCGATCTGATAGCCAAACCGTGCCAGTTCCTGCTGGTACCAGCCAACGCTTGGCGGGTTGACGCTGAAGTAGGCTTGCTGCCGTGCCACGGCATTGGCATCCGGCCAGACACCCAGCCCGGCATCGGCCAGGCGCTTCCACGGGAACAATGGTCCTGGGTCCAGCTTGCGCAGCGGGGCGATGTCACTGTGGCCGATGATATGGCGTGGTTCGATGTTGTTGCGTTTGACAATGTCCTTGAGCAGCGCGATCAGCGACTGGATCTGCGCCTCGCTATAAGGGTGCCAGACCCGGCCGTTCGGGGTGTCGGTAAAGCCCGGGTTGACGATCTCGATACCAATGGACGAGGAGTTCAGCCAGGTGCGCCCCTGCCACTGGCTATCGCCGGCATGCCAGGCACGACGGTTTTCATCCACCAGCTGATACACCGTGGCCGGGCCATCGCCGATCAGGTAATGGCTGCTGACTTCACCATGGGTAAGCAGCGCCAGGGAGCGCTCCAGCGAAGCATTGGTGTAATGCAGGACAATGAACTGGATGCGGTTGTCCTGATTGACCGACGGGTGACTGCGGTCAATGCGCAGGCCCGTCGAGCAACCGGCGACAGACAACAGCAAAAAGGAAATCAGGGTTTTTTTAAGCGTGGAAAGCACGTCAGTGGCCTCAGCGTATGAGCGCTACAGTATAACGTGCTCACCTGCGCCGTGCCTGCCGAGGAAACGGCGGCTGGCTAGCCTTGCTCGACCCGATTGCGCCCCTGCTCCTTTGCCCGGTACAGCGCTGCATCGGCTCGTTTGAGCACCTGGTCGCCGCGTTCGCCAGAACGGAATGCGCCCAGGCCGATGGAGGTGGTGATCACCACCCGTTCACCCTTGAAGTGGAATGGGCAGGCTTCGACGGTGGCGCGCAGCACCTCGGCCATTTGCGCGGCAACTGCCGGCGTGGTCTGCGGCAGCAGCAGGACGAATTCTTCGCCACCAAAACGGGCGATGAAATCCCGCCCCCGCAGACGCTTGCGCAACTGGTCGGCAACGATCTTGAGGACCTTGTCCCCAGCCAGATGACCATAGTTGTCGTTAATGCGTTTGAAATGGTCCAGGTCAAGAATTGCCATCGCCAGATGGCCGCCGTTTTCCTGCCAGTCAAGCATTTCGCGTTCGACTTGCTCGCTCCAGGCCGCACGGTTGGGCAGGCCGGTGAGCGGGTCCAGCAGCGCTTTCTGGCGCTGTTCTTCCAGGTGCTCGCGATAGCCAAGCGCCTCATGCTCCATGCTCGCCACTCGTTCCGACAAGCCCTGCAGGCGACCGGCCAGTTCCTGCTCGCGGCGATCACGCTCGTGCTTGTGCTCGTCCATGGTCACCAGCAAGCCTTCCAGGCGGCTTTCCAGAATGTGCTTGAGGCTGTCGACATCGGCGGCACCCTGTACGCTGCTTTGCAGGCCGTCGACGTGCTCACGCAGTTGGCTATCCAGTTCACGGGCAGCGGTGCTGTTGTCCGCATGCCCGGCGCTGGCCTCGTGCAGGTGGCTCTGGAAACCTTCCAGGCGTTCATTGAGCTGCTGCAGGTAGGTTTCGAATTCGTGCTGACCGCTGTCGGTGATCGCCAGCATGAGTACTGCCAAGTCATCCAGCACCGGGATCAGCTCATACCAGTTCAAGCCGCGAGCCACCCGCTCGCGCATTTCCAGCGCCTGAGCCTTGTGTCGCTCGGGCAGGCTGAGGTCATCGAGCAGACCGATCAGGGTCTGCTCGATGTGCGCGGCAACCTGGCTGTAAGGCGGCTCCACTGCGTAGGGCAGGGCATAGGGGCCGTCTTCACCAAAGGTTTCTTCAAGGGCTTGCAAGGGTTCTGCCTCAGCCAACGGCTCGCTGGCGGAAACTGCAGCTTTCGGCAATGGCGCCTTGTCCTTTGGCAACGGGGCTGGCGGCATTTCGACTGTTTCGATCAGCGCCGGGCCAAATGCCTCCAGCTCAAGCTCGGGCGCCTCGGCCACCTCGGCATTCGGTGCAGCAGGGTCCGGCAATGGTTGTAGCGCATCGACGTCATCGGGCCGCGAGGGCCCGGCATTGCCGGGTGCCTGGGGCACAACCTCGGCAGCAGGCAACGCCACCGGCGCAAGCTCTGCTCCTGCCTGCGCATCGTCCTCGCGGCTTCCGAACAACCGCTGCAGAAAACCGGGTCGCGCTTCTTCACCTGGTTTGCCAAGGGCCGAAAGCGCGCGCCCCTGCAAGCCGCTCAACTCACCCAACAGCGGCGGCAGCTCGCGTGACTGGGCAACCCCGCCGTCGAGCTTCTTCGCCAGTTTTTTCAAGGGCCGCGAGATATCACTGGGCAGGGGCAGGCCTTGCAGTTGGCCAACCAGAGCGGTCAGCGCATCGCTGACCTGGTTCATGCGGGTTTCGCGACGCTGCTCGGAATCCAGTACCGCTTTCTCAAGGCGCGGAATCAAGCCGGCAAGGCCGGCGTCCATGTTGTCGCTGCGAATGACATCGCGCATTTCCTTCATGCACTCGTCTACCACCTTGTCACTGCCTTCAGCAGCCAGGGTGCTGCGCACCAGGCCTCGACGCAGCAGGTCAAGACGGGCTTCCCAACGACGTTCGAGCTTTTCCTGCCGCTCGATGCTTTTAAGGTATTTTTCTTTCCAGCGCTCAGCGTCTTCAGTCATGCCCGGGTCCGCAAACGGTGATGGCAATTAGCTCAGGACCGGCAGCGTATCCACAGTCAATGCATCAGGCAATCGAATCTCGACAGCAACGGGAAGGTGGTCCGAAATTGGCTGCGCCAGCACCTCGACACGCTCCAGCGTGAGGCTTGAACTGAGCAGAATATGATCAAGACAACGCTGCGGTCGCCAACTGGGGAAGGTGGCTTCGACTTGCGGGGCGACCAGGCCCAGGTCGCGCAGTGGCGAATGCTCCAGCAGGTCGGTGGCATGGGTGTTCATGTCACCCATCAGCACCTGGTGGCGGTAACCGCCTATCAGCTCGCGGATATAACCCAGCTGCAGGGCGCGCGTCTTGGCCCCCAATGCCAGGTGCATCATCACCACTATCAGCGCATCGTCGCCTTCGCCAAACCGCACCAGAATCGCACCTCGCCCGGCCGGGCCAGGCAACGGATGGTCTTCGAGCAGTTGCGGCTTCAGGCGGCTGAGCACACCGTTGCTGTGCTGGGCAAAGCGCCCAAGGTTGCGGTTGAGCTGCTGGTACCAATAGGGAAAGGCCCCCAAGTGAGCCAAGTGCTCGACCTGGTTGACGTAGCCCGAGCGCAGGCTGCCACCATCGGCTTCCTGCAGGGCCACCAGGTCGAAGTCGCCCAGCAGCCTGCCGATCTTCTGCAGGTTACCGGCACGCCCGTTATGCGGCAGCAGGTGCTGCCAGCTACGCGTCAGGTAATGGCGGTAGCGCTCGGTGCTTATGCCCACTTGGATATTGAAACTGAGCAGCCGCAGACGACCATCCTCGGGCAGGCCCGGGGCCTGCAGGTGATGCTCGTTGACCTGCGGCTCGTGCAGGCCAATGCCACGCGTAGCTCTGAAGCGGGGCATGGGTGACGCCGCCTACTTGGCAGCGCGCTCCTTGTCGATCAGCTGGTCGGCGACATTCAGCACGCCTTCCGGCCCGCCGGCAGTACCCAGGTCGAAGCGGTACTTGCCGTTGACGACCATGCTCGGTACGCCGGTGATTTCATACTTCTTCGCCAATTCCTTGGCCTGGTTGACCTGGCCCTTGATGGCGAACGAGTCGAAGGTGGCGAGGAACTTGTCCTTGTCCACACCTTGAGTGGCGAGGAAGTCGGCCATGTCGTTCTTGTCGGTCAGACGCTTGTGCTGGTTCTGAATGGCATCGAACACCGCAGCGTGAACCTTTTGCTCGACGCCCATGGCTTCGAGGGTCAGGAACATCTGGCCGTGTGCATCCCACGGGCCACCGAACATGGCCGGTACGCGCTTGAAGTTGACGTCCTTGGGCAGCTTTTCAGCCCAAGGGTTGATGGTCGGCTCGAAGTGGTAGCAGTGTGGGCAGCCATACCAGAACAGCTCGACGACTTCGATCTTGCCAGGCACGGAAACCGGAACAGGGTTGCTCAGCTCGATGTATTCCTTGCCGGCAACAGGCTCGGCGGCCTGAACGGCAGTCATACCGAATACGCTGGCGGCGACCAGCGCAGCGCTGAGAATCAGTTTACGCATGCTTTACTCCTGAGCATTCATGGGTCGCCACGACGCGACCTGCACTGAGACAGGCCGGGAAGGGCTCGAGTTCTGTAGTGTAACGGCTGCGGCCGGAAAAAAGGGCAGCCCGGCCGCCCTTTCATCATTGACCTACAACATTAACCGAAAGTTAATGCAGGCCCTGGATGTAGCTGGCCAACGCTTCGATGTCGTGGTTGCTCAGCTTGCCAGCGATGGTGCGCATGGTCATGGCATCGCCATCGTTGGTGCGGTTGCCTTCGCGGAAGTCAGTGAGCTGCTTGGCCACGTACTGCGAGTGCTGCCCGCCCAGGTGCGGGAAGCCGGCCAGGGCAATACCCGCGCCGTTGGGCGAGTGGCAGCCCGTGCAGGCCGGCATGCCCTTTTCCAGGTCGCCACCATTGAACAGCGCACGGCCGCGCTCGACCAGCTTGGGATCGGCGGCACCCACGCTGCCTTTCTGGCTGGAGAAGTAGGCGGCGATATCGGCCAGATCCTGGTCGCTGAATGCGGCCAGCATGCCGGTCATTTCCAGCACGGTACGCTTGCCCGACTTGATATCGTGCAGTTGTTTTTCGAGATAGCGCTGGCCTTGGCCGGCCAGTTTCGGGAAGTTCGGTGCCAGGCTGTTGCCGTCGGGATTGTGGCAGGCGCCACAGACGGCGGTCTTGGCCTGGCCAGCGGCGGCATCGCCTTTGATAGGTTGCGCAGCAGTGGCCGCACCAGCGACACCCAAGGTCAACAGCAGACTCACGACTAGTTTGTTCATCAGCTAATCCAACACGGCTAAGGGTGAAATGTTATGTATCGGGACTGCCGCTCATCCAAAGGATGACCAAACGGTAGTCCTCGGCACTGCAGTCCATGCACAATCCACGCGGCGGCATAGCCTTGAAACCCTGGGTCACGTGCTTCACCAGTACATCCATGCCTTGCGCCAGCCTTGGCTCCCATGCTGCCCGGTCACCCTGTCTGGGTGCCTGTGGCAACTGCCCGGTGTGGCAGGCCGCACACGTGCGGTTGTACAACACCTCGGGATCCTGTGTAGCCTGTGCGCTGAAAAACGGCAGGAACATACCGACAGCAAGCAGCCATTTCGCCATGCGGAACGACCTTCAGGGTTGGGGGCCGCGCTGCGTTCTGTTGCGCGAGCTATTGTTCGACACCCCATGCCCGTTCTCCTTCGCTGGGAGAATGAGCACACAAAAACTGGGGCATTATATACTTCCGCCATCCAAACGGAAACGACACCGCTTGCCAGGCTTGGCTCTACAAAGTCAGGCAACACCCACATCGGATATCCCATGCAAGTCAAGAACCCCATCCTCGGCCTCTGCCAGAAAGCCAAATTCGCCCTCAGCGCAGCCAAGGTCGAACAATGCCCGGACGACCAGGGTTACGAGGTGGCTTTTGCCGGCCGTTCCAACGCCGGCAAATCCAGCGCCCTCAATACCCTGACTCATGCCAGCCTGGCGCGTACCTCGAAAACGCCCGGACGCACCCAGCTGTTGAATTTCTTCAGTCTGGACGATGAACGGCGTTTGGTCGACCTGCCGGGCTATGGTTATGCAAAAGTCCCGATTCCGCTCAAGCAGCATTGGCAGAAACACCTGGAAGCCTACCTGGGCAGCCGTGAGTGCCTGCGTGGCGTGATCCTGATGATGGACGTGCGTCACCCGATGACCGATTTCGACAAGATGATGCTCGACTGGGCCAAGGCCAGCAGCATGCCGATGCACATCCTGCTGACCAAGGCCGACAAGCTGACCCACGGCGCGGGCAAGAACACCCTGCTGAAAGTACAGTCGGAAATCCGCAAGGGCTGGGGGGATGGCGTGACCATCCAGCTGTTCTCGGCACCCAAGCGCCTGGGTGTGGAAGACGCCTACCGAGTGCTGGCGGACTGGATGGAACTGGAAGACAAGCCGGTCATTTAACGCTTTGTGCCCGCCCCGCAGGAGCGGGTTTACCCGCGAATGGGACGGGCCGCCGGCCAATCTCCACCCGCCGTTCACCGTTGCCGCCGCGACCGTATTCGCGGGTAAACCCGCTCCTACACCTGATCGGGGTTGGACACACATTGGTGATTGGGCGCAGGCTCTCCCGGCAAATTCCGGGCAAAAAAAACCCCGGACTTCGTATGGGGAGGGGGAAGTTCGGGGTCCAAGTCCGGACCGCTAGGGCGGGATCCAGATATCTGCCAACACTTAACACAACATAGGAGCATCGAAGGGCTTCACCAGCCATTCAGTTACTCTGAGTTCCGCTTCACCTGTTTAGTTCCGAAGCCCACAAAACTATTTGCGATAGTTTCATGAACCTTAAGCACCCACAGCACTGAGCGGTGCTCGGATCTGCGTCACTACGCCGCAGATCCTACACAGTTTTCCCTGCTCAATCAGTGAGCTTCGTCCCAATTCGCACCTACGCCTGCTTCAACAAGCAGGGGCACATCCAGCTGCGCGGCCTGGCTCATGTGCTGGCGAATTTCATCTTTCACCCGCGGCACCAGGTCCTCGCGCACTTCAAGCACCAGTTCGTCGTGCACCTGCAGGATCACCCGGGCATCCAGCCCGCTCTCGCTCAACCAGTTATCTACTTTGACCATGGCCCGCTTGATGATGTCGGCGGCAGTACCCTGCATCGGGGCGTTGATCGCCGTGCGCTCGGCACCCTTGCGCAGGGCAGGGTTCTTGGCATTGATGTCTGGCAAGTACAGCCGGCGGCCAAACAGAGTTTCGACAAAGCCTTGCTCGGCCGCCTGGGCTCGGGTGCGCTCCATATAGGCCAGCACGCCCGGGTAGCGGGCAAAATAACGGTCGATGTAGTCCTGTGACTGCTTGCGGTCGACGCCGATCTGCTTGGCCAGGCCAAAGGCGCTCATGCCGTAGATCAGGCCGAAGTTGATGGCCTTGGCGCTGCGGCGCTGGTCGGTGGTCACGTCTTTCAGGTCCACGCCGAACACTTCCGCTGCCGTGGCGCGGTGCACGTCCAGGTCATTGCGGAAGGCATGCAGCAAGCCTTCGTCCTTGGCCAGATGGGCCATGATGCGCAGCTCGATCTGTGAATAGTCCGCCGCCAGAAGCTTGTAACCCGGACTGGCGACGAACGCCTGGCGGATACGCCGCCCTTCAGCGGTGCGGATAGGGATGTTCTGCAGGTTCGGGTCGCTCGACGACAGCCGGCCGGTGGCCGCCACGGCCTGCTGGTAGGACGTGTGGATACGCCCGGTGCGCGGGTTGATCTGCCCCGGCAACTTGTCGGTGTAGGTGCTCTTGAGCTTGCTCAGGCTGCGGTACTGCATCAGCACCTCAGGCAGTGGATAACCGAGCAGGGCCAACTCATCAAGCACCGCTTCGGCGGTAGACGGCTGGCCCTTGGCGGTCTTGCTCAGCACCGGCATGCCCAGCTTGTCGTAAAGGATCGCGCCCAACTGCTTGGGCGAGCCAAGGTTGAACTCCTCACCGGCCAGCTCGTAGGCACGCAGCTCCAGCTCAGCCATCTTCACACCCAGCTCACCGCTCTGTACTTTCAACAGCTCGGCATCCACCAGCGCACCCTGACGCTCGATCCTGGCCAGCACCGGCACCAGCGGCATCTCGATATCCATCAGCACCGGTTGCACGCTCGGCGTCTGTGCCAGGCGGGCCTGCAATGCGTGGTGCAGGCGCAGCGTAATGTCGGCATCTTCGGCGGCGTAGGGGCCGGCCTTGTCCAGGGTGATCTGGTTGAAGGTAAGCTGCTTGGCACCCTTGCCGGCGATGTCCTCGAAGGCGATCGTGGTGTGGTCTAGGTACTTCTGCGCCAGGCTGTCCATGTCATGGCGGGTGGCGGTGGAGTTCAGCACGTACGACTCGAGCATGGTGTCGTAGGCCACGCCGCGCATCTCGATGGCGGGGGAGCCGTTGGCGAGGATGTTGATGTCGTACTTGGCGTTCTGCCCGACCTTGGCCTTGGCCGGGTCCTCCAGCAATGGTTTCAGCGCCAACAGCACGGCCTCGCGGTCCAGCTGGACCGGCGCGCCTTCATAATCGTGGGCCAGCGGCACATAGGCCGCTTCATGCGGCTCGACAGCGAAGGACAGGCCGACCAACTGCGCCTGCTGGGCGTCCAGGCTGGTAGTCTCGGTGTCGAAGGCGAACAGCGGCGCCTGGCGCAGCTTCTCCAACCAGGCGTCGAAACGGGCCTGGTCGAGAATGGTCTCGTACTTGGGCTCGACCTTGGCTGCCGGCTCCGCGGCCGGGGCAACATCGTCACCAGCCCTGGCCGCATCGCGCTGCACTTCGGCGACCCAGCTCTTGAATTCCATCTCGGTGTACAACGCCAGCAGCGCCTCGCGGTCAGGTTCACCGCACACCAGTGCCTCGACCTCGACATCCAGCGGCACGTCAACCTTGATGGTGGCCAGCTCGTAGGACAGGAATGCCGCGTCGCGGTGCTCCTCCAGTTTGGCCGGCAAGGTCTTGGCACCGCGAATGGCCAGCGCTGGTACCTTGTCCAGGTTGGCGTAAAGGTCGCTGAGACCGCCGCCGATGCCGGTCAGCAGCCCCACCGCCGTTTTTTCGCCCACGCCCGGCACGCCCGGGATGTTGTCGACCTTGTCACCCATCAGGGCCAGGAAGTCGATGATGTGTTCCGGGCCGACGCCGAATTTCTCGTGCACGCCAGCCACGTCCAGCACGCTTCCGGTCATGGTGTTGACCAAGGTAATGTGCCCGTCCACCAGTTGCGCCATGTCCTTGTCGCCGGTCGAGATGATCACCGGGCGCCCCAGGGCGGCGCTGCTGCGCGCCAGGGTGCCGATCACGTCGTCGGCCTCGACACCCTCAACGCACAGCAGCGGGTAGCCCAGCGCCTTGACGCTGGCGTGCAGCGGCTCGATCTGTACCCGCAGGTCATCCGGCATGCTGGGGCGGTTGGCCTTGTACTCGGCGAACATGGCATCGCGGAAAGTGCCGCCCTTGGCGTCGAACACCACGGCGAACAGGCTGTCGGGATATTGTTTGCGCAGGCTCTTGAGCATGTTCAGCACACCCTTCACCGCACCGGTCGGCATGCCCTTGGACGTGGTCAGCGGTGGCAGCGCGTGGAAAGCGCGATAAAGGTAGGAGGAACCGTCCACCAGGACGAGGGGCGCTTGGCTCATGAGCAGAATCAACCTTTTCGACGGGTCCGGCGCTAGAATAGCCAGAATCATTGACGACAAAGGGACTAGGTTATCATGCGCACACTCAATCGCCTGTTACTGCTCGGCCTGTTGGCAACCACGCCTGTCGTCACCCTGGCGGCGGACGACGCCCCCTCGGCCGATCCCGAGGTGACCATTCGCACGGAAGGCGATAAAACCATCCAGGAATACCGGCAAAACGGCTTCCTGTATGCGATCAAGATCACGCCGAAAAACGGCAAGCCTTACTTTCTGGTACGCGCTGATGGCACTGATGCCAATTTCATTCGATCCGACCAGCCGGACATGCTGATTCCGGCCTGGAAGATCTTCGAGTGGTAAGCTGACGCGCACCGTTCACATCAACCCGGCACTTCCCGGCGGAAGTGCCCGTATGGGCATTTTTTCATCATGTCAGTCTTCACCCCCGTGACCCGGCCTGAGCTGGAAACCTTTCTGGCACCGTACGAGCTGGGCCGTCTGCTCGACTTCCAGGGCATTGCCGCCGGTACCGAAAACAGCAATTTCTTCGTCAGCCTCGAACAGGGGGAGTTCGTCCTGACGCTGATCGAGCGCGGGCCCAGCGAGGACATGCCGTTCTTCATCGAGCTGCTCGATACCCTGCACGGTGCCGACATGCCGGTGCCCTATGCCATTCGTGATCGCGACGGCAACGGCCTGCGCGAGCTGTGCGGCAAGCCGGCATTGCTGCAGCCCAGGCTGTCGGGCAAGCACATCAAGGCACCCAACAACCAGCACTGCGCCCAGGTCGGCGAGCTACTGGCACACATTCACCTGGCCACCCGAGAGCACATCATCGAGCGCCGCACCGACCGCGGCCTGGACTGGATGCTGGCCTCGGGTGCCGAGCTGCTGCCACGCCTGACTGCGGAGCAAGCCGCATTGCTGCAGCCGGCGCTGGACGAAATCAGCGCGCACAAGGCGCAGATCCTGGCCTTGCCGCGGGCCAACCTGCATGCCGACCTGTTCCGCGACAACGTGATGTTCGAAGGCACCCACCTGACCGGTGTGATCGACTTCTACAATGCCTGCTCCGGGCCGATGCTGTATGACATCGCCATCACCGTGAACGACTGGTGCCTGGATGAGCAAGGCGCGGTGGATGTACCACGCGCCCAGGCGCTGCTGGCAGCCTACGCGGCGCTGCGGCCGTTCACGGCAGCCGAAGCCGAGCTGTGGCCGGAAATGTTGAGGGTGGGCTGCGTGCGTTTCTGGCTCTCGCGCCTGATTGCGGCCGAATCGTTTGCCGGGATGGATGTGATGATCCACGATCCGAGCGAGTTCGAAGTGCGTCTGGCGCAGCGCCAGCAGGTGGCTTTGCACTTGCCGTTCGCTCTGTAGACCGCGTCTGCTTCTTCGCGGGTGAACCCGCTCCTACAGAATTAGCGACAGCCTTGAGGCCTGTGCAGTACCTGTGGGAGTGGGCTTGCCCGCGACGAAGCCGGGGCAGGTTTACAACTGTTCCAGGCACCCAGCCAGGTCACCGCCCAGCTTCTCAAGCAAGCGCTCATATCCTTTGCCATCCACCGGATCGGTGCCACCCAAGGCATCCAGCTCGGCCAGGCGCACCGGCAACCCGGCAGTCAGCGTCTCGGCCAATCGCGGCCGCAGTGGCGGCTCGCTGAACACGCAGGTCTTGCCCACTTCCTGAAGACGCTTGCGCATGGCCGCCACATGTTGCGCCCCTGGCTGTACCTCGGATGCCACGCTGAACACGCCCGCGTGCTTCAAGCCATATTCAGCTTCAAAATAGTCGAAGGCTTCGTGGAAGACGAAGTACGGCTTGCCGGCAATACCGGCCACGCGCGCCTTGATACGCCCATCCAAGGCATCCAGGCGCTCATCGAAGGCCTTCAGGTTGCTCTGATAGCGAGACGCATTGGCCGGGTCGACCTGGGCCAGGTCAGCTGCCATTTTTGCCGCGATTACTCGCGCATTCACCGACGATAGCCACAAATGCGCATCCAGGCTGCCTGGGCGGTGATCGTGGTCATGATCGTCATGGTCCTCTTCCTCATGGGAATGGCTGCCCTCGCCAAAGTGGCGCAGCTTCATGCCCGGCAGCGACTGCACAGCCACCGTGGTCTTGCTACGGCTTGCCAGCACACGCGCAAGGAAGTTCTCCATGTCCGGGCCGATCCAGTACAGCAGGTCGGCATCGCTTACCCGCCGCACGTCGGAGGGGCGCAGCGCATAGTGGTGGGGTGAAGCGCCGGGCGGCAGCAATACGTCAGGGCTGCCAACACCCTCCTGCACGGCAGCGGCAATCTGCTGCAGGGGCTTGATACTGGCGAGCACACGCACGTCGGCCTGCGCGGAGAATGCGATGAATGCGACAAACAGAGCTAGGAATCGGGACACGGTGGATACTCGAGTCGTCAGAAACAGGTAACATAATAACGTCTCTATCCAGAACCGTCGCTGCCCATGTCCATCACACCGCTGGCCAACCGTCCTCACGACCACTCCCATTGCGTACACAGCGCACTGGCTGAAGCCGACGCCTTGTGCACCCGCCAGGGCCTGCGCCTGACCGCGCTGCGCCGCCGTGTGCTGGAGCTGGTGTGGCAAAGCCACAAGCCACTGGGCGCCTACGACATCCTCGCTGTGCTCAGTGAGCAGGACGGCCGCCGCGCCGCGCCGCCCACGGTGTACCGTGCGCTGGACTTCCTGCTGGAAAACGGCCTGGTGCATCGCATCGCATCGCTCAACGCCTTCATCGGCTGCAGCCACCCCGAGCACGTGCACCAAGGCCAGTTTCTGATCTGTCGGGCCTGCCATGTGGCCATCGAGCTCGAGCAGAGCAGTATCAGCGAGGCCATCATCAACAGCGCCAAAGGCGTGGGTTTCACGGTCGAAACCCAGACCGTGGAAGTGGTCGGCCTATGCGGTAGCTGCCGGAGCGCGGCATGAGCGACGCCCTGATTCGCCTGGAGCAGGTCGGCGTCACCTTTGGCGGCGAGGCGGTGCTCGACAGCATCGACCTGTCGGTCTCGCCAGGCCAAATCGTCACCCTGATTGGCCCCAACGGGGCGGGCAAGACGACCCTGGTACGCGCCGTACTTGGCCTGCTCAAGCCACATCGTGGCAAGGTATGGCGCAAACCCAGGCTGCGCATTGGCTACATGCCGCAAAAGATTCAGGTTGATGCCACACTG
Source organism: Pseudomonas sp. JR33AA (assembly GCF_021378985.1). Lineage (NCBI taxonomy): Bacteria > Pseudomonadati > Pseudomonadota > Gammaproteobacteria > Pseudomonadales > Pseudomonadaceae > Pseudomonas > Pseudomonas sp. JR33AA. The sequence continues at coordinate 109,188 of NZ_JAJSAW010000012.1, read as the reverse complement.
CCGCTGTCGGTGCTACGCTTCCTGCGCCTGGTGCCCGGCGTAGACCGCGCGGCAGCCTTGTCGGCGCTGCAGGAAGTGGGCGCCGAGCACGTCATCGACAGCCCGATCCAGACTATTTCCGGCGGCGAAATGCAACGCGTGCTGCTGGCCCGCGCCTTGCTGCGCGAACCCCAGTTGCTGGTGCTCGACGAACCGGTACAAGGTGTAGACGTGGTCGGCCAGACCGAGCTTTACAACCTCATCACCCGCCTGCGCGATCGCCACGGCTGTGGCGTACTGATGGTGTCCCACGACCTGCACCTGGTCATGAGCGCCACCGACCAGGTGGTGTGCCTGAACCGCCACGTGTGCTGCTCGGGCCACCCTGAGCAAGTCAGCGGTGATCCGGCGTTCGTCGAGCTGTTCGGCAAGACCGCACCGAGCCTGGCCATCTACCACCACCATCACGACCACAGCCACGACCTACATGGCTCGGTGGTCGCCCCTGGCACCCATGTTCACGGAGAGCACTGCAAGCATGGCTGATTTTCTTCTCTACGCCTTGCTCGCCGGCTTGTCCCTGGCATTGGTTGCAGGCCCACTGGGCTCCTTCGTGGTATGGCGGCGCATGGCCTATTTTGGCGACACTCTGTCTCACGCTGCGCTGCTCGGTGTGGCCCTGGGCTTCGCCTTGGATGTCAGCCCGTCACTGGCGGTAACCGTGGGCTGCCTGTTGCTGGCGATTCTGCTGGTGACATTGCAGCAACGCCAGCCGCTGGCCTCCGACACCCTCCTGGGTATCCTGGCCCCCAGCACCTTGTCGCTGGGCCTGGTGGTGCTGAGCTTCATGCACGATGTGCGCATCGACCTGATGGCTTACCTGTTTGGCGATCTGCTGGCCATCAGCACCACCGACCTGGCCTGGATCCTCGGCGGCAGTGCACTGGTCCTGCTGCTGCTCGCTGTGCTGTGGCGGCCGCTGCTGGCGGTTACCGTGCATGAAGAACTGGCCATGGTCGAAGGCCTGCCGGTGGCCGGCCTGCGCTTGGCGTTGATGCTGCTGATCGCCGTGGTGATTGCGGTTGCCATGAAAATCGTTGGCGTGTTGCTGATCACCTCACTGCTGATCATTCCTGCGGCTGCGGCACAGCGCCACGCCCGCTCACCAGAGCAAATGGCCCTGGGTGCCAGCCTGCTGGGTGTCACCGCAGTGTGCGGCGGCCTGGCCATGTCCTGGTTCAAGGACACCCCCGCCGGGCCCTCGATCGTGGTCTGCGCCGCAGTGCTATTCTTGCTGAGCCTGGCCCTGCCAAAACGCTGAAAAGTTAGGCGTGTGCAGGCACGCCTTGCAACCTTTGCCCGGTAAAGGGTCTGTAAGGCCTATTTTCGAGCGTGCGCACCTGGGTGTAGACTTGCTCGCTTTTTGCGCAAATAGAGAGTCGCAGGAATGAAGCCGTTCGCCTCCCGTTATCTGCTTGTTGCCGCGTTTTCCCTGATCCTGGCTGCCTGTTCCAATGCGCCGGTCGAACAGGCCACCGCACCTGCTCAAGCAGATGCATGGCAGCAGTTGCAACAGAACATCACCAGCAACGAGCTGGCTACCGCCGAAGACCAGCTTGCAGCATTGCAGGCCCAGTCGCCGGATGATGCACGTCTGGAGCAATACCAGCGCCAATTGGCCGAAGCTTACCTGCAACGTAGCCAGATCGTACTGCAGAAGGGCGATGTGAACGCGGCAGCTACCGCGCTGGCCCGTGCCCGGGCACTGATGCCGCAGGCGCCAGCAGTGACCGGCGGGGATGCCGTGAGCCAGGCCCGCAAGGCCGAGCTGGAAAAGGCTGAAGCTGCACTCAAAGCCGCCGAAGCCAAGCCCAAGGCGCGCATCATCGACCCGACTGCACCAAATACCGTGGTGGCCTTGAAGACCACGGACAGCCGCGCGCTGCGCCGCCAACTGGACGACATTGCCGCCGATGTGGTGAGTTACCAGTGTGAGGTGGTATTCCAGGTACCGCGCACCGAGGATGCACCTTGGCTGAAGACCTTGCTGGAAAAGCGCGTGCGCAAGCTTGACAGTGGGTTTGAGCTGAAGCAGAAGCATCAGATCCAGCGCTCGCTGCCGGCACAGGTAGTGCTGGTCCCGCATCAGCAGTAAAAGCTTCGCGGATAAGCCCGCTCCTACACAGCCGATGCAGGAGCGGGTTTACCCGCGAAGCGGCCTAATCAGGCAGGAACAGCTTCAGCCGCCGCCTCCCGCTCCCACACCCGGTGGCCTTCAACGGCTTTGACAAAGGCATCCACTGCCTTCTGCTCATCCCCAAGCAACAGCCCCTTGTCTTCCTTGAGCCCCAAGGCTTTCGCCAATTCCTCGGTCAGCACCAGCGCCTTCAGGTGCTTGTAGCCCTCCAGTACAAAGTGCTTGGCCAATCCGCTAGCCGCCAGCGCATCCGTAGAGGCCCTGCCCGCAGGCACGACAATCCCGTCGAACATGATCGAAGGCATCCCCTCCATCGACGCCGCTACCGGCAGTTGTTTGCCATCCGCCGCCTTCACCGGCGCCGAGGTCGGCCCCAGCAGCATCGGCCGGGCACTGTGCGCTTCCAGGGCCTTGACCAGTTTGTCCACACTGCCAGCGTCCACGCCATCTGCCAGCAGCACGGCAATCTTGCGCCCCTTGATACCCACCGAACCTGGATGGTTCATCTGGCTCAACGCAGGCGATTGCGCCAGCTGGCTACCCTTCACCTGCACCGTACCCGCTTTCGGCGCAGGGAGGCCCAGGTTGGCCGCAACCGCCGCCGCCAGCTTCAGGTCGATGTTGGCGAGAATTTCATTCACTTCCCGGGCGCGAATATGTTCACGCTCCACTTTGCCCAACTCGAAGCTGTAAGCCTTGATGATGTGGTGTTGCTCGGTCGGGCTCATGCTCTGGAAGAACAGCCGAGCCTGCGAGAAGTGATCGCCGAACGACTCACTGCGCTGGCGAATCTTGTGCGCATCGACACGCTCCTGATAGCTCTCGAAGCCGCCATCTTGCGCCGCAGGTGGGGTTTCCTTTGGCCAGCCGCCGTCAATCGAGTTGGGCTCGTAGGAAGCCCGGCCCTTGTGCACGACGTGCTGGTGCAGCGCATCACGCTGGTTGTTGTGGTTCGGCGTTACCGGCCGGTTGATCGGGATCTGGTGGAAGTTCGGCCCACCCAGGCGGCTGATCTGGGTATCGGTGTACGAGAACAGCCGGCCCTGCAGCAGCGGGTCGTTGGTAAAGTCGATACCCGGCACGATATGGCCCGGGCAGAACGCCACCTGTTCGACCTCGGCAAAGAAATTGTCCGGGTTGCGGTTGAGCACCATTTTACCCAGCGGCGTGACGGGTACCAGTTCCTCCGGGATGATCTTGGTCGGGTCCAACAGGTCGAAGTCGAATTTGTGTTCGTCAGCCTCAGGCACAATCTGCACGCCCAGCTCCCATTCCGGGTAGTCACCGGTTTCGATGGCCTCCCATAGGTCACGGCGCTGGAAGTCGGTGTCCTTGCCCGCCAGTTTCTGGGCTTCGTCCCATAGCAGCGAATGCACGCCCTGGCGTGGTTTCCAATGAAACTTGACGAAGCTGGCCACGCCCTCGGCATTGATCAGGCGGAAGGTATGCACGCCAAAGCCTTCCATCATTCGAAGGCTGCGCGGGATGGCGCGGTCAGACATGGCCCACATGACCATATGAGCCGATTCCGGCACCAGCGAAACGAAATCCCAGAAGGTGTCATGAGCCGAGCCGCCGGTCGGTATCTCGTTGTGTGGCTCTGGCTTCACCGCGTGGACAAAATCGGGGAACTTGATGGCATCCTGGATGAAGAACACCGGCATGTTGTTGCCGACCAAGTCGAAATTGCCTTCATCTGTATAGAACTTGACGGCAAAGCCCCGCACATCCCGCACCGTGTCGCCAGAACCGCGTGGGCCTTGAACCGTCGAGAACCGTACAAAAACAGGGGTGATCTTTTGCGGATCTTGCAGGAAGCCTGCCTTGGTCAGCTCAGCGTGGTTGCCGTAGCTCTGGAAGAACCCGTGTGCGCCGGTCCCGCGGGCGTGCACGATGCGTTCGGGAATACGCTCATGGTCGAAGTGGGTGATTTTCTCGCGCATGATGAAGTCTTCAAGCAGCGAAGGCCCGCGATCGCCCGCCTTGAGGGAGTTCTGGTTGTCAGCAATGCGCACACCCTGGTTGGTGCGCAGCGCATGCCCGGTCGCATCACTGCGGTCGACCTCCAGGCTTTGCAGCTTGGCGTTGGTGTTGGCCCTGTCGGGGGTCTGGGTGCCGGCGGCCTCGCTGTGCTTGGGCGCATCCGTTTTCTTGCTGGGCATGATCGGCTCTCCTCATCAGTCTTAAGGCGTGCCCGTTCAGGGCTTGTGCAAGTAGTGACTGGAGGGCGTTGCCGAGCGTTCAATCAGGATTACCGGTTGTCGCGATATGCCCGTTGGATTGGTGCATGACGAAATAAATGCTAAGAACAGCTATAGGAAAAGGCTAAAATGCGCGACCCCAGCTAACCGCTGACCCAAATTTCAATGCGCCCCACAAGGTTCGCTACGTGATCGAGTTCCAACAGGTACATAAAACCTACCGCGTTGCCGGTAGGGAAATCCCCGCACTGAATCCGACCAGCCTGACCATCGAAGATGGGCAGGTGTTCGGCCTGATCGGCCATTCCGGCGCCGGCAAAAGCACCATGCTGCGCCTGATCAACCGCCTGGAGGAGCCCTCCGGCGGCACGATCATCGTCGACGGCGAAGACGTCACCGCCTTCAATGCCAGCCAGCTGCGCGGCTTCCGCCAGCAGGTCGGGATGATTTTCCAGCACTTCAACCTGCTGGCCTCCAAGACCGTCGCCGATAACGTCGCCCTGCCACTGGCCCTGGCCGGCGAGCTGTCGCGCAGCGAAATCGACAAGCGCGTCACCGAGCTGCTGGCTCGCGTTGGCCTGTCGGACCACGCCAAGAAGTACCCGGCGCAGCTGTCCGGCGGCCAGAAGCAGCGCGTCGGCATCGCCCGCGCCCTGTCCACCAACCCGAAGATTCTGCTATGCGACGAGGCCACCAGTGCCCTCGACCCGCAAACCACGGCCTCGGTCCTGCAACTGCTGGCCGAGATCAACCGTGAACTGAAGCTGACCATCGTGCTGATCACCCACGAGATGGACGTGATCCGCCGTGTCTGCGACCGCGTGGCAGTGATGGACGCCGGTCGGATCGTCGAGCAAGGCTCGGTGGCCGAGGTGTTCCTGCACCCGCAGCACCCCACCACCAAGCGCTTCGTCCAGGAAGACGAGCAGGTCGACGAAGGCGAGCAGCGCGACGACTTTGCCCACGTGCCAGGCCGCATCGTACGCCTGACCTTCCAGGGCGACGCCACCTACGCGCCGCTGCTGGGCACCGTGGCCCGCGAAACCGGTGTCGACTACAGCATCCTCGCCGGGCGTATCGACCGCATCAAGGATGTCCCCTATGGCCAGCTCACTCTCGCCCTGATCGGCGGAGACATGGAAGCGGCGTTCGCCCGCTTCAAGGCAGCTGACGTACATATGGAGGTACTGCGTTGATGGACGCCCTGAATTTCTTTGCCAACGTCGACTGGGCCGAAATCTGGCTGGCCACCGTCGATACCATGATCATGCTGTTCGGCTCGCTGTTCTTCACCGTGCTGCTGGGCCTGCCGCTGGGTGTGCTGCTGTTCCTCTGCGGGCCAAAGCAGATGTTCGAACAGAAAGGCGTCTATGCGCTGCTGTCGCTGGTGGTCAACATCCTGCGCTCGCTGCCATTCATCATTTTGCTGATCGTGATGATCCCGTTCACCGTGCTGATCACCGGTACCTCGCTGGGCGTTGCAGGTGCCATCCCGCCGCTGGTGGTGGGTGCCACGCCGTTCTTTGCACGCCTGGTTGAAACCGCCCTGCGTGAAGTGGACCGCGGCATCATCGAAGCCACCCAGTCGATGGGCGCCACAACCCGCCAGATCATCACCAGTGCGCTGCTGCCGGAGGCTCGACCGGGCATCTTCGCGGCCATTACCGTAACCGCCATTACCCTGGTTTCTTACACCGCCATGGCCGGTGTGGTGGGTGCCGGTGGCCTGGGTGACCTGGCTATCCGCTTCGGTTACCAGCGTTTCCAGACAGATGTAATGGTAGTGACCGTGGTACTGCTGCTGGTACTGGTTCAAGTACTGCAGAGCGTGGGCGACAAACTGGTCGTGCATTTTTCCCGTAAATAACCCCAATGGGGTCGGCCAGGCCGACCCGTTCGGGGGCCGTCGCGGCCCTCACAAGGAGTGATCAATGAAGAAGCTGCTTGCTGTCGCTGCCGCTGTCGCGGCCTTCTCGGCCCAGGCCGATACCCTTACCGTCGCCGCCACCCCGGTGCCGCACGCCGAGATCCTCAACTTCGTCAAACCACAATTGGCGAAAGAAGGCGTAGAGCTGAAGGTCAAGGAATTCACCGATTACATCCAGCCGAACGTGCAGGTGGCCGAAAAGCGCCTGGACGCCAACTTCTTCCAGCACCAGCCTTACCTGGATGAGTTCAACAAGGCCAAGGGTACCAATCTGGTGAGCGTGGCCGGCGTGCACATCGAGCCACTGGGCGTGTATTCGACCAAGATCAAGAAGCTGGACGAGCTGTCCTCCGGCGCCACCGTGGTCATCCCCAACGACGCCACCAACGGCGGCCGCGCCTTGCTGCTGCTGGACAAGGCTGGCGTGATCAAGCTAAAGGACAACAAGAACATCCTGTCGACCGTGAAGGATGTTGCCGAGAACCCGAAAAGCGTGAAGTTCCGTGAGCTGGAAGCAGCCACCATCCCGCGCGTGCTGACCCAGGTAGACGCCGCCCTGATCAACACCAATTACGCGCTGGAAGCCAAGCTGAACCCGGAAAAGGACGCACTGGCCATCGAGGGCAGCGACTCGCCTTACGTGAACATCCTGGTTGCCCGCCCGGACAACAAGGACTCGGACGACATGAAGAAACTCGCGGCTGCACTGCACTCGCCTGAGGTGAAGCAGTTCATCATCGAGAAGTACAAAGGCGCCGTGGTTCCGGCGTTCTGATCCAACAAATCGCGCTGGACTCTTCGCGGGTAAACCCGCTCCTACACACATCATTGTAGGAGCGGGTTTACCCGCGAAGCTTTTGGGGCTGACTCAATCCCGCTTGACCAGCCCCGGCAACTGCGCCCCCAGCTTCTGGTTGCTGAACGGCGCCCGTATGAACCCACGCTGTCTCCCATCGGGCCCGACAATCGCCAGGTTACCGCTGTGATCCACGGTATACCCCGGCTTGCTGGTATCCGCCGGAATGAATGGAATGCTCAAGGCATTGGCCAGTTTCTGGGTATCCTCGATCGACCCCGCCACACCGACAAAGTCCTTGTCGAAATAGCCCAGATACTGCTTCAACTGGTTCGGCGTGTCGCGGTTAGGGTCCACGCTCACCAACACCACCTGCAGCCGGTCAACGGCATCCTTGGGCAGTTCGCTCTTCACCTGGCGCAGCTGGGCCAGGGTGGTCGGGCAGATGTCCGGGCAGTAGGTGTAGCCAAAGAACAGCAGCGACCATTTGCCCTTGAGGTCATCCATCTGTACCGGCTGGCCGTCCTGATTGGTCATGGTGACGTCGGCCACGGCGCGGCTCTGCGGCAGCAGGATGATGCCCGCATCGATCAGCTCGGCAGGGTTGGGTTGGCCTCGACCGCTAAGCACCTTGTTGACGGTAAGGCCCAGGATCAACGCGACCAGGGCAACTAGGATGAAAACGGTTTTCTGGGTTCGGGTCATAGGCTCAGCAACAGGTAGTGGTCAAGGAGCAACGCAATGAACAGCGCGAACAGGTAGCCGATAGAGTACTTGAAGGTGCCGATCGCCGCGTGCGGCCGGCTGCTACGGTACAACACCCAGGCCCAATGCAGGAAGCGCAGGCCCAGGCCCAGGGCGCAGGCCAGGTACAGCGGGCCACTCATGTGGATGGCATACGGGAGCAGGCTTACCGCCAGCAGAATCAGGGTGTACAGCAGGATATGCAGTGTGGTGTAGCGCTCGCCGTGGGTCACCGGCAACATCGGGATATCGGCCTTGGCGTATTCCTCCTTGCGGTGGATGGCCAGCGCCCAGAAATGCGGCGGGGTCCAGGCGAAAATGATCAGCACAAGCAGCAAGGGTTCGGCGCTGACATGGCCGCTTACCGCCACCCAGCCGAGCAACGGCGGAGCGGCACCGGCCAGGCCACCGATAACGATGTTCTGTGGCGTGGCGCGCTTGAGAAACCCGGTGTAGAGCACCGCATAACCGAGTAATGAGGCCAGGGTCAGCCAGGCGGTGAGGGCGTTGGTGAACACCAGCAGCAGGACCATGCCCAGCAGCGCCAGGGCCAAGGCGAACAACAGCGCCGGCAGGGGCTCGACTCGGCCTTGGGCCAAAGGCCGTTTGTGGGTGCGCGCCATCAGCGCATCAATGCGCCGATCCACCACATGATTGACCACCGCTGCGCCACCCGCACACAGGCCGATGCCCAGGTTGCCGAACAACAGCACGCTCCAGCTGACGCCCGCCCGGCTGGCCAGGAACATGCCCGCCAGCGAGGTGATCAGCATCAGCACCACCACCTTGGGCTTGGTCAGCTCGAGGTAATCGCGCCAGCGCGCCCGTCGTACGCTTAGAAGCGTCGCCACGAGTCGTTCCTCATGTGATGGGAAATGCCCACCCCGACCACCGGCCGCAGACGCCAGCCATGGCCGACACCCATACGAACCTTGTCGACCACTCGAATGCGGTAGTTCACCAGCACCATGCTCAGCAGCAGCATCGCCCCGCCGGCATTGTGCGCAACTGCCACCGCCAGCGGCAGGTGGAACACCACGTTGCTGATGCCCAGGCCCACTTGCAAGGCCAGCGCCAGCAGCACCAGCCGCGCCAGGCCGGGCAGACCACAGCGGTGCAGCTTCCAGCTGAGCATCAGCAGCACACAGGTCACCAGCAGCGCGCCCAGCCTATGGCTGATGTGGATGGCCGTGCGCGCATCACTGTCCAGCTGTCCGCCAAGGTAATTGGGGCCGACGTGCTGGGTCAGGTGGAAGCCGTTGCTGAAGTCAGCCGCTGGCCACCACTGGCCATGACAGGTCGGCAGGTCGATGCAGGCCACGGCTGCGTAGTTGGCGCTGACCCAACCGCCCAGGGCGATCTGGCCGATTACCACCAGCAGCGCCAGCGCAGCGATCCGGCGCAGGCTCAGCGGCAGTTTTGGCAAGGGCGCAAAGGCCCGGGACAGACGCAGAGACAACAGGAACAGCAAGCTCAACGTGGTAAAGCCACCCAGCAAGTGCGCCGTGACCACCTGCGGCCACAGCTTCAGGGTGACCGTCCACATACCGAAGGCTGCCTGGGCCAGCACCACACCCAGTAGCAGCATCGGCAGGCGATAAGGCTGCCCGTCGCGGGCATGCCGGCGCATTGCCTGGAACGCGAGCAGGGCGATCACCACGGCCAGGCTACCGGCAAAGTAGCGGTGGACCATCTCGGCCCAGCCCTTGGCAGCTTCCACCGGGTGCTCAGGAAAGTGCAGCTCGGCATGGGCCAACTGCGCTTCACTCTTAGGCACGCTGATAAAGCCATAGCACCCCGGCCAATCGGGGCAACCGAGGCCTGCGTGGGTCAGGCGGGTATAGGCACCAAGCAGGACGACCAGCAGTGCCAGCAGGGTGGCAAACACAGCAAGGCGAAATCCAGGTCTGGCCATGGCAGGCTCCTAGCCGATGTTGGACAGCTTGAGCAGGTGGCGCAGGTCATCCAGCACATGCTTGCCGTTGACCTTGCCGTCATAGCGCAGCACGAGGTTGCCGTGCGGGTCGACGATCCACAGCTGCGGGCCGGGCTCGACAACCTTCTGCTGGTAACGTTGCGCATCCAGCGGGTAGCGCTGCAACTGCGGGTACTCGCGGCCAAGCAATGCCTGATAGTCGGCACTCAGCGGCTGGGCGGCGGCCAGCGCATGGCTGGCGCGGCTGGCATCACGCCCCAGCCCGACCTGAATCTGCCGAGCCAGGTACACCAGGCGCTGACAGTCTTCGGTGCAGGCCTGGGGCGCGCTGACCAGCAACTGCCAGCGCGCGTCCTGGCCCGCCACGCCGAGATCGGCAAGGCTTTCCCCATTGCCAATCATGGCGCCATGGTAGCTGCGGCCTTCCGGCACCCAGAATTTGAGCTTGTACATGCTGGTGGCCAGAACCATCGGCCCAAGCACCACCAGCAAGATCAGCAACAGCTGCAAACGCCCACGGGCTCTTGGCTTGCTACGTTCAGGCACGTCCAGTGGAGTGGCGGTGGCCATGGCGTTTCTCCTTTTTTTGGTGCCAGCCGAAGTAGAGGTAGAGCAGAACCAGAGCGGTAGCCAGGGCAAACCACTGCACGGCGTAGCCCACGTGTTTTTCGGGGCTCATGGCCACGACCGGCCAGTCCAGGCGATAGCTCGCAGGGCCCGGCTCCAGGCGCAATTCCTGGGCGAAGCCTTCGCGATCAAGCTGTTGCCATAGCAGCGCGGCATCGATAGCGGTCAACAGATGCGGCCATTGCCCGCCGATAGGGTCCGGGTGCAGCTGGAAGGTGCTACCGGGCGCGACATACACAGAGGCATCCAGCGCCAAGGCCTGGGCAGGGGTTTCGTAGTGCACCGGCACCCGGCGGTCCAGCCATGGCAGCCAGCCACGATTGACCAGCATCCACAGGCCGCTGGCTTGGTCGTGGAAGGGCTGCAGCAGCTCGACACCGGCCTTGCCATCGCGCATGCGGTTGTCCAGCAGCACACTGTGCTTGGCGTCGAAGCGGCCATACAGGTGCACACGGCGGAAGGCGTTGTCTTCTTTCGAGAGAAGCTGGGCGGTGGCGATCGGCGCTTCAATCCGCCGTTCTGCATAGGTGGCCAGCAGCACGCGCTTTTCCTCGGCACGACCGAGTTGCCAGCAACCAAGCGCAATCAGCCCCGGCAGCAGTACAAGCGCCACCAGCGTCGGTACCCAGCCAGGGCGAAACGGCCTCACGGGCGCCTCGCTATACTTATCCACATCACCGCATCCCCCCGGAGTAACGCCATGCTCAAGGCCGCGATTGTCCTGATGCTGTTGGCCACGGTTGCCAGTCTGTTCAGTGGCCTGGTGTTTCTGGTCAAGGACGATGAAAACTCGACCCGCCTGCTCAAGGCCCTCACTGTACGAGTGACCCTGGCAGCCCTGACCATAGGCCTGGTCGCCTGGGGCTTGATCAGCGGTCAGCTGGTCTCTCACGCCCCTTTCTGACGTTCTAACCCGCCCCTACAGGGTTCCGAATTCACAACACATAGACAAAGATGAACAAGCCCACCCACACCACATCGACGAAGTGCCAGTACCAACTGGCCGCCTCGAAGCCGAAGTGTTTTTCCGGGTTGAAATGCCCGCGCAGAATGCGCACGAACATCACAATCAGAATGATCGTGCCCAATGTCACGTGAGCACCGTGGAATCCGGTAAGCATGAAGAACGTCGCACCGTAGATCCCTGAACCCAGTGTCAGCCCCAGCTTGGTATAGGCCTCGTGGTACTCGAAGGCCTGCAGCGCGATAAAGCTGATGCCCAGGACGATGGTCAGCGCCATCCAGAATTTCAGCGGGCCGCGGTGATCACGGCGCAAGGCGTGGTGGGCAATGGTGATTGTCACACTGGAGCTGACCAGCAGGATGGTGTTGATCAGCGGCAGGTGCCACGGGTCGATCACTTCCTTGGGGGGAGGGAACAGCTTGGGGTCGGGTGTGTGCAGCAGGGGCCAGGTGAATTCGAACGTTGGCCACAGCATGTGTGCAACACCTTTGGCCCCTTCGCCACCCAGCCACGGCCCCGCCAGTACGCGCACATAGAACAGCGCACCGAAGAACGCCAGGAAGAACATCACTTCGGAGAAGATGAACCAGCTCATGCCCCAGCGGAACGAGCGATCCAGCTGCGGGCTGTACAACCCGGCTCGGCTCTCCCTGACCACTGACCCAAACCAGCCGAACAGCATGTAGGCCAGAAACAACGCCCCCACGAAGAAAATCAGCGGCCCGTGCGAATCCGGATGGCCCGCCTTCATATCGTTGAACCAGGTGCCCAGGCCGAATACCGTGATGAACATGCCGATGGTGGCGATGATCGGCCATTTGCTCTGCGCCGGAACGTAGTAGTGCTCATGACTTGCCATTGCTGTTCTCCTTCCCTTAACGGGCGCCCTGGACGTCCTGCGCCGCAACGTGCGCGACCGGCGGGTGGCGAGCGGTGATGTCGAACAAGGTGTAGGCCAGTGTCAGGTGCTTCACGCTGGCCGGCAGGTCGCGGTCGACGATGAAACGCACCGGCATCTCGATGCGTTCGCCGGGCTGCAGCACCTGCTGGGTAAAGCAGAAGCACTCGGTCTTGTGGAAGTAGGCCGCGGCCTCGGCTGGGGTAATGCTGGGTATTGCCTGCGCACTCATCGGCCGGTCGGTCGGGTTGTGGGCAATGAAAATCATCTGGTTCACCGCCCCCGGGTTGACCTCCAGCTGGTCGGCCGTGGAGTAGAAGTCCCAGACCATGTCGCTGGCATTGGTCGACATGAACTGCACCCGCACAGCACGCGTCGGGTCACTGACCTGGCTGCCTTCGTATTGGCCGCCGGTCTTGCCGTTGATACCGAACGCTTTGCACATGACGTCGTAGATCGGCACCAGCGCGAAACCGAAGGCGAACATCACCACCGTCAGCATCAACAGGCGCGTTACCAGGCGTTTCACCGACAGGCCGTTCATGGCGGGTTCCTATTTCACTTCCGGGGGTGTCTGGAATGTGTGGTAGGGCGCAGGCGAGGGTACCGACCACTCAAGGCCCTCGGCGCCATCCCAGGGTTTGGCCGGTGCCGGCGCGCCACCGCGGATGCACTTGATGACAATGAACAGGAAGAAGATCTGCGTGGCGCCGAACATGAACGCGCCGATCGACGACACCATGTTGAAATCGGCGAACTGCAGGTTGTAGTCGGGGATGCGCCGTGGCATGCCGGCCAAGCCTACGAAGTGCATGGGGAAGAAGGCCATGTTCATGCCGATGAACGACAGCCAGAAGTGCAGTTTGCCGAGGGTTTCGTCGTACATGTGGCCGGTCCATTTCGGCAGCCAGTAGTACGCCGAGGCGAAGATGCCGAAAATGGCACCAGGCACCAGTACGTAATGGAAATGCGCCACCACGAAGTACGTGTCGTGGTACTGGAAGTCCGCCGGGGCAATCGCCAGCATCAGCCCGGAGAAACCGCCAATGGTGAACAGGATGACAAAGGCGATGGCGAACAGCATCGGCGTTTCGAAGGTGAGCGAGCCTTCCCACATGGTGCTGACCCAGTTGAATACCTTCACCCCGGTGGGCACGGCAATCAGCATGGTGGCGTACATGAAGAACAATTCGCCGACCACCGGGATGCCGACCACGAACATATGGTGGGCCCAGACGATGAATGACAGGAAGGCAATGGCGCCGGTGGCATACACCATCGAGGTATAACCGAACAGCGGCTTGCGCGAGAACGCCGGGATGATCGAGCTGACCGCACCGAAGGCGGGCAGGATCATGATGTACACCTCAGGGTGACCGAAGAACCAGAACACGTGCTGGAACAGCACCGGGTCACCGCCACCTGCGGCACTGAAAAAGCTGGTCCCGAAGTGGATATCCATCAGCATCATGGTTACCACGCCGGCCAGTACAGGCATTACCGCAATCAGCAGGAACGCGGTAATCAGCCAGGTCCAGACGAACAGCGGCATTTTCATCAGCGTCATACCAGGGGCACGCAGGTTGAGGATGGTGGCAATCACGTTGATCGCCCCCATGATCGAACTGATACCCATCAGGTGGATGGCGAAGATGAAAAAGGTGACGCTGGCTGGCGCGTAGGTAGTGGAAAGCGGTGCGTAGAACGTCCAGCCAAAGTTCGGCCCTCCGCCCGGGCTGAACAGCGTCGATACCAGCAGCAGGAAGGCCGCCGGCAGCAGCCAGAAGCTGAAGTTGTTCATCCGCGGCAGTGCCATGTCAGGCGCGCCGATCATCAGCGGAATCATCCAGTTGGCCAGGCCGACGAAGGCCGGCATCACCGCGCCAAACACCATGATCAGGCCATGCATGGTGGTCATCTGGTTGAAAAACGCCGGCTCCACGATCTGCAAACCCGGCTGGAACAGCTCGGCGCGAATCACCATGGCAAACGAGCCACCGAGCAGGAACATGATGAAACTGAACCACAGGTACATCGTGCCGATGTCTTTATGGTTGGTGGTCAGCACCCAGCGCATCAGGCCCTTGGCCGGGCCGTGCGCATGGTCGTGGCCGTGGGCGTGGTCGTCGATCACTGCACTCATGTCCTGTCTCCTGCAATCCATTGATTGCCGCGAGTAACCCGGTTCACTTGGCTTCTGCCTGCTTCAGCGCCAGCACGTCCTTCGGCGTCACCATGTCGCCTTTGTTGTTGCCCCAGGCATTGCGTTCGTAGGTAATCACAGCAGCGATGTCGACTTCCGACAGCTGCTTGCCGAAAGCGGCCATAGCCGTGCCGGGCTTGCCATGGAAGACAATGCTCAGGTGAGCTTCCTTCGGCCCGGTGGCAATCTTCGAGCCTTTGAGCGCTGGGAACATTGGCGGCAGGCCCTGGCCTTCGGCCTGGTGACAGGCCACGCAAGTGGTGTGGTAGACCTTGTCGCCGCGTTCCACCAGCTCTTCCAGGGTCCATTCCTTGCTGGTCAGCTCCTTGAGCTTGGCGGCTTCAGCCTTGCGCTCGCCAAGCCAGGTGTCGTAATCGGCCTTGGACTTGACCTCGACCACCACCGGCATGAAGCCGTGATCCTTGCCGCACAGCTCGGTGCATTGGCCGCGGTAGATGCCTGGCTTTTCGATACGGGTCCAGGCTTCGTTGACAAAGCCTGGGATGGCGTCGCGCTTGACCGCGAAGGCCGGCACCCACCACGAGTGGATCACGTCGGCAGCAGTGACCAGGAAGCGCACTTTGGCGCCCACCGGCAGCACCAGCGGCTGGTCGACTTCCAGCAGGTAATGCTCATCCTTGGGCGCCTTGTTGTGGATCTGGTCGGTGGGGGTGGCCAGGTTGCTGAAGAACTCCACGTCCTGGCCCAGGTACTTGTAGTGCCATTTCCACTGGTACCCAGTGACCTGGATGTCGATGTCCGAATCGCTGGCATCGTAGATGTCGATCAGCGTCTTGGTGGCCGGGATGGCCATGGCCACCAGGATCAGGAAGGGGACTACGGTCCAGAGGATTTCCACCCAGGTGTGCTCGTGGAAATGCGCAGCCTGCTGGCCGACGGAGCGGCGGTGGATGACCATTGACCAGAACATCGCGCCAAACACCACGATGCCAATGATCACGCAGATCCAGAAAATGGTCATGTGCAGGTCGAAGACGGCGTTGGAGACTTCCGTCGCCCCTGGGTGCATGTTCACGGTCCAGGCGGCGTTTGCTTGGCCAAAAACCGACCACAACAGGAGGCCCATCCAGACATGTGGATGTCGCATCATTGCGGGTTCCCCTTCTAATTCTTGTTGTCCCGGAGGCGTGGCCTGCGGCAAGAGGGAACGGCGGTCAAGACTGCATGGCTTCGACGACCGAGCCCCTGCTAAAAGCAGTCGGGCCTCATCAACGAATCACGTTCACCGGGAGTATAGACAGCGACCAATGGCACGCAATGAAGCCTGTGAAATGAACTTCACGAAATGGGCAGATAGCCTGAAAAACCGCGCGCTTGAGAGGTCATAGCGAAATAATGGCATCTGGTTATGCCAGACACGGCACACGTTTGCGTGGCTTATAACAAATGCGTCTTAGGTATTCTGTATACCGAGCTAATTTAGTGTCTTCCGTTTGAAACGTAATGTCCCTGGAGTTGTCATGAACATCGCTGCTGTACGCGAGCAGGTAAGCCAAGCCCATCAACATGAAGGCCAGACCGGCCAATTGAAACAGCGTCTCGAGCTGCAACTGCCCCACCTGCACCCCTCGATCCAACTGCCTGAGCAGGACGCCCAGGGTACTTTGGCGCGCTTCGTCAGCGCCTATATCGATCAGGTTCCGGAACTGCTGGAGGCCGCCCACGAGGTCGCTCGCGAAGCCGGGATCGAATCGCAGATCAAGCCTGTACTGAAAATTGCCGAAGCCTACTTCCTGCAGCCGCCCAGCCTGATGCAAGGGCATGTAGGCCTGGACTGCCTGCTGGATGAGGCCTACCTGGCGCACCGCCTGGTGGAAGAGGTGAATGACTTGTACATTCGCCACTTCCAGCAGCCGTTGATCCCGGTCGACACCACGGTCGCCAACCTGATTGCCCACCAGTTGATTGGTGAAAGCTTTGCCAACCAGCTGGATGAAGTGGTGCACCACTCGGTTGACGAAATGCTCAATGACGAGAGCTTTGCGGTTGAATCGGTGGAGGCTTATCGAGAGAAGCTGAGCAGCCCGGCAACCGGCGCGGCGTGGAAGCGCTGGCCGTGCCTGTCGCGGCAACTGGGTGTCGAGCTGGGTCAGCCGGCCTGATATACCTGTCACGGCCTAGAGGCCGTCGTAGGAGCGGGTTCACCCGCGAATGGGCCGGGCCTGCCGGCCAATTCCCACCCGCCGGTCACCGTGGCCGCCGCTACGGTATTCGCGGGTAAACCCGCTCCTACACACACATCCATCGAGGGTTCGGCACAGGCCGCTGTAGGAGCGGGTTCACCCGCGAATGGGCCGGGCCTGCCGGCCAATTCCCACCCGCGGTTCACCGTGGCCGCCGCTACCGTATTCGCGGGTAAACCCGCTCCTACACCCCAACTCCCGCTGTGGTCCGCAACCGCCCCTCGATCCGCCGCTTCAGCCGCCGCTGCTCGATCAACAAGCGCGAACCATTGGCCGAATTGCTGCGGCTCCAGTCCTCCAGCAACTCAAGGCACGAGTGGTCGATATAGCTCAAATTCCCAAGCGGCACATGCAGCGTGGTGCCCGCCGGTACGGTATCCAGCACCTGGGTCAGCGCCGGCACCTTCAGGAAGGTCGCCGCGCCAGTGAGGCGCAGTTCCATGTGCCCATCCTTGGCCAGGCGCACCAGGTTGATCTTCAGCCGCGCCGCCTTGAACGCCAGCTTCAGCATGGTCAGGGCAAAGCCCAGCAGCACACCGGTCAGCAGGTCGGTAAAGATGATCGCCAGCGCAGTCGCCGCGTAGGTGAACATCGGCATGCGCCCATAACGGCCCAGCCCGCGAAACGCCTTGAAGTCGACCAGTTTGACCCCGGTAAACACCAACACCCCCGCCAAGCTCGCCACCGGGATCTGCTGCAGCACGCTGCTCAGCGCCACCACGAAGGCCAGCAACCACAAACCGTGGAAGATTGCCGAGGCCCGGGTTCGCGCCCCGGCCTGGACGTTGGCCGAGCTGCGCACGATTACTCCGGTCATCGGCAGCGCACCCAGCACCCCGCACAGCATGTTGCCGATGCCCTGGGCCGACAGTTCGCGGTCGAAGTCCGAACGCTGGCCGCTGTGCATACGGTCTACTGCTGCGGCCGACAGTAAGGTTTCGGCGCTGGCAATGAACGCCAGGGCAAAGGCGGCGACCAGCAGGGTAGGGTCGGCCAGCTGCATCAGGTCCCCCGGACTAAGCCAGTCGATGGCCTCGGACAGGTCGGCCGGTACCTGCACGCGGTTCACCGGCAAGGCCAGCCACAGGCTGATGGCAGTCATGCTGGCCACGCCGAGTAATGCACCCGGCACGAAACGCAGCCGCTGCGGCCGCAAGCGCTCCCAGCCCCACATGATGGCGATGGTCCCCAGGCCCAGCGCACCGGCCATCCAGCCGGAGCCGGTGTTCTCCTGTGGCAGGGCAGCCGACACAGTTGCCGGGAACTCCAGCAGGTTCTGCAGGCCCGACGGTTGTGGTGCGGTGTCGAACATCACATGTACCTGCGAAAGCACGATCAACACGCCAATCCCGGCGAGCATGCCGTAAACCACCGCCGGCGCGGTCACCCGGAACCAGCAGCCCAGGCGCAAGCGACCGGCCAGTAACTGCAACAGGCCGGCCAGCAACAGGATGGGCCCGAGCATGGCCATGCCATGCTGGCGTACCAACTCGAACACCAGTACCGCCAGGCCGGCAGCAGGGCCGCTGACCTGTAGCGGTGATCCGGCAAGGAAACCGACCACAATACCGCCGATAATCCCAGTAATCAGGCCTTTTGCCGGCGGCATGCCAGAAGCGATCGCAATGCCCATGCACAACGGCAAGGCCACCAGGAAGACCACCACCGACGCCAGCAACTCACGCGGCAGGGCCGCTTTCAACTGTGTAATGTTCACCGTGTTTCTCCTTTCTCTAGTCGCACGGCCATTCCCCTGGCCGTGGGCACGTTTGCCCCTGACAAGCGCGCAGGCGCGGGCCGCCAGCGAGCACGCCGACAGGGCAGTCAGGGAATTCAAGGCAGCCGAAGGCCGTGCCACACCCCTGCAGGGTGCAGCCGGCTATCAAGGTTCTAGCGGCGGACGGGTCGCTTAGTAGCGGCCTCTCGGAGTGGCGCAGGGAACGGGTTCACCTGCGGCCAAGGGCATGAAGCTATCGCTGGCAGCGTCGTAGGCTTCGATCTTGCTGGTCTCGATGTCGTACACCCAACCATGAATGAACAGCTCACCGGCCGCCAGGCGCGAAGCCACCGAAGGATGGGTGCGCAAGTGATGCAGCTGGGCGATGACGTTCTCTTTGGTCAGCACTTGCATCGTCTCGTGTTCGCTACCGCAGGAGCAGTTGTTCTCGACCACGGTGCGGGCCACTTCAGCGTGGCGCAACCAGGCGCCAACGGTAGGCATCTTGGTCAGCGACTGCGGGTTGAGTACCGCACGCATGGCGCCACAGTCGGAGTGGCCGCAGATGATGATGTGGTGAACTTTAAGCGCCATTACGGCGTACTCGATGGCGCTGGAAACGCCCCCGTTCATCTGGCCATAAGGCGGTACCACGTTACCCACGTTACGGGTCACGAACAGGTCGCCTGGCGAGCTCTGGGTGATCAGCTCGGGAACGATGCGCGAATCGGCACAGGTGATGAACATGGCGCGTGGTGTTTGCGCGGTGGCGAGCTTCTTGAATAGCTCTTGCTGATCGGGGAAAACATCATGGTGAAAGCGCAGGAAGCCGTCGACGATGTGCTTAAGGGCAGCATCGGCGCTTTCCGCGGGGACCTGCGGTACGACCTTGGATGGGTCCTTGACGGGCATGATTCATCCTCTTGACGGTGTGTAGGTAAATCCATTTTACCGGTGAAAGATTCAGGCTATGCAGGGTTTTAGATGACACGCACGGGCCATAGATCACAGTCGGTGTGGACTTATTACCTACGCTAGCGGGGAAAACTTAACTGAAACTTAATTCGAAGGCTCTAGAACGGGCGTTCCAGATGAAAAAGGCGGGAACTGGATAATAGCAAAAAAACATCAGCTGCCAATATGTATTAGCGCAATTATTGGTTGTTATTAGTTGCGTTGGGAGCAATGCGCAGCCCCTGTGGGGGTGGGTTCATGTCAGAACAGCGCCATCTGCCCACCCGGCGGGCAGAACGCCGAGCAATCCAGCGCCTGCGCCTCGCGGCCTTCGAAATCCAGCCGTTTCATTGCCTTGGCAAATCGCTGCGCCAGCAACTCGGCAAACACCCCTTCACCACGCATGCGTACGCCGAACCGGCTGTCATACAACGCCCCACTGCGGCTCTGGCGGATCAGGCTCAACACATGCGCCGCCCGCTGCGGGTAATGGTCCTGTAACCACTGCTCGAACAACGGCGCCACTTCCAGCGGCAGGCGCAGCATCATGTAGGCCGCACTCTGTGCGCCAGCCTCCCTGGCCGCCTCCAGCAGGCGCTCCAGCTCACTGTCGTTGATCATTGGAATCATCGGCGAACACAAAACACCCACCGGTACGCCCGCTTCACGCAATACCCGGATGGCCCTCAACCTCGCACCGGGTGAGGCCGCTCGGGGTTCGAGCACGCGCTTGAGGCTGTCGTCCAGCGTGGTCAGGCTGATCATCACCCGTGCCAGGCGCTGGCGGGCCATCTCTGCCAGCAGGTCAAGGTCGCGCAGCACCAGTGAACCCTTGGTGACAATGGTCACCGGGTGACGAAAACGCAGTAGCACTTCGAGCAAGCGCCGGGTCAGTAACTGTTCCCGCTCAATCGGCTGATACGGGTCGGTGTTGGAGCCCAGATTGATCGGCGCGCACACGTAGCCCGGTTTGCTCAATTGCTGTGCCAGCACCTCGGCTGCGTTGGTCTTGGCTATCAGTTTGGTCTCGAAATCCAGGCCGGGAGAAAGGTCCCAGTAGGCGTGCGAGGGGCGGGCATAGCAGTAGATGCAGCCATGCTCGCAGCCACGGTATGGGTTGATGGAGCGATCGAAAGGGAGGTCGGGTGAAGTGTTGCGGCTGATCACCGACTTGGCTGTCTCGATCCGCACCTCGGTGCCCTGGGTTTGCGGCACTTCCTGGTGCCAGCCATCATCTTCCGCCACCGAATGACCAGGGGCAAAGCGGTTGTGTGGGTTGTGCGCCGTGCCACGGCCCTTTTGCGGTGCTGGAGGAATCATGGCTCACCTATATACTGTATTCATATACAGTATCGTGCATGCCGGGATGTTTCCAGCACCTCTGGTCTGACTACTTCAGGCCATGCCAGCTGAGATACGCTGCCTGGCTCGATGGCCGCCCAAGAAACGCCTCGATGCCTTCACGTAACGGGCGCGATGCCCCTGGAGCGAACAGTGCTTCCTGCAGTGCCCGTCCCGTGGCTTCGTTCAAAAGGCCCTCGGCTTCGAAGCGGGTGAACAAATCGAAGGCATGCACGTCCGACCACAGGTAGGCGTAGTAACCAGCATCGTAGCCGTTCACAAGGTGGTCGAAGGCATGCGCCGGATGTTCGAAATCAGCCAGCGGCCAGTAACCACAACGTTCGCGGGCATCACCCAATCGCTGTTCCAAGGACCTGCCATCGTTTGGTGTGCCATGCAGGTCCATGTCGAACAACGCCAGGCACAGATCACTCGCGATCTCCTCCACGCCCTGCTGTCGTAACTGCTGCAGGCACTCATCGGCATGCCTGCGGGATAGTTGACGGCCGTCCTGCGTGCGCGCCGAGATCGCCACCAGATAGTCCGCGTCCCAGACCCAACGCTCGAACAGCTTGCCGAACAACTCCACACCATCGGTGCCCAGCTCGGTCACGTTGGACATGACGTGGTTCGTCGTACGTACCAGCAGGTGGTGCAAGGCGTGGCCGAATTCATGGAAAAGCTTGCGCAGTGACAAATGATCGAGCAACGGCTGTAAACCTGACAGCGCTTGCGGCACATCACTGAACACCACCACCGAGGCTGCCTGGTAGATACCCTCTGCATCGACCCGGCGATTCCTTGCATAGGTGGTAAACACCGCGTCTGGCTGCTTGCCTGCGTGTTGCACGGCATCCAGATACAGAAAGCCAATGAAAGCGCTGTCCTGCCACACCTCGAACGGCTGCACGCTGTCATCCCAAGCAGGCAGCGCTTTGGGCTGCAGCACTACACCAAACAACTTCTGCGCCAATTGCTGCAACGCACTGACAACGGTATTCAGCGGGAAGTGATCGCGCAGCGCTTCGACCGGAAACTCACTGCGCGAAGCATGCCGCAGGTACTCGAAATCCCAGGGTAGGGGTTTGCCCAGGCCCAGCTCGGCAGCCCCGCGCTCCACCTGCGAACGCCACCGCAACATGGCAGGTCGCACATGCTCGGCCAAATCGTGGAGAAAACCGCACACCTGGGCTACCGAACCCGCACTCTTCACCTGCAAGCTCTGCTCCAGATGGCCGGAATAACCGAGCAGGAGGGCCTTCGCCTCAAGCAACTGCGCCAGCTGCTGCAGATACGTGCCGTTGTCCTGTTGCGGATCATGGCTGACGCCGCGGGCGTGGAAAGCCCGGTACACACGCTCACGGAGCTGGCGGTTGCCAGCATGTTTGAGCACCTCACGAGTAGTCACCGTGTCACACGCAATCAACCACCCCTGCTTACCTGCTTGTTGTGCTCCTGCTGCCAATTCGCCGCGTACTCGCTGTGGTATGCCGCTCAGTTCGGCTTCATCGGTGATATTCAACCCAGGCCGGTTGATGTTGCTGCGGAACGCCTCGCGTGCGGTGCCAATCTGCGCCTGAAGGTTTGCCAGACGCGCTTTGCCTGCGGAGTCGAGTAACGCACCGCCAGCGGCGAACTTGTCCAGATGCCAACGCAAGGTGGCGCGCTTCCCGGCATCCAGTTGTTTGCCGATGTCACTGCCGGCCAAGCGTTCATACAGCTCATGCAAGCCAGTGTTGGCGAACTTCTGCTCGAAGCATGCCGTCGCTCTGCCGTAGAAATCGATGATGGCGTTGGCCCAGGCCGTATCCCGGCCGACCAGTGGTGAAGCGGCATACAACACTGCCAGCAGCCGGCTATCCAGCCCATCCACCGCCAGCACCATGTCATCCCAGGTGGGCATGGTTCGTTGATCACGGATGATGCGTTCTACACCGTTCTCGTGTGCCAGCAGCACGTGAGCGAATGCCGCCTGCATGTTTTCGAGGGTGATGGAGGAGTAATCGACGGGGATATGGCTATTTTGCAGGAGAGGGTTGGCCATGACGCACACCTTGCTGGTAGAAATGAGCAAGAGAGCTTGCATGGCCAACGTGCGCCAGGTGGCCTGACTATCTAACACCTGTCCATTCCTGCCCGGGCATTGCACCCGGGCGGCATGACCGGATTACTCAGCCGGCTTTTTCAGCTTCGGATTTGGGAAGAACTGCACGGTCTGCACCTTGGCCGGCGCGGCTTTCGGCGCCAGATGGTTGACCCGGGTGCCCAGTTCCTTCGGCACCGACAAGCCCTGCTCGTTGAGGGTGTCGGTAAAGCCGCAAGCCACACACTCACGGTGCGGCATGCCGTCTTCGTTCCACATCATCAGCTTGTCGGGCTCGCTGCACGCCGGGCACACGGCTCCGGCAATGAAGCGCTTTTTGGTCTTGTTCACAGCTACCTCACTCATGCCGCAGCGTCCTCGGTAAGACCACTGTGGCGCAGCAATGCATCGATGGAAGGCTCACGGCCCCGGAAGTCGACGAATAGCTCCATCGGCTCGCGTGAACCACCACGGGCCAGGATCGCCTCGCGGAAGGCGCGGCCAGTCTCGGCGTTCAGCACACCTTCTTCCTCAAAGCGCGAGAAGGCGTCAGCCGACAGCACTTCGGCCCACTTGTAGCTGTAGTAGCCCGCCGCGTAACCGCCCGCGAAAATGTGCGCAAAGCTGTTGGGGAAGCGGTTGTAAGCCGGCGGGCGCATGACCGAGACCTCGTCACGCACACCTTCGAGCACTTGCAGTACGCTGCGGCCGTCGCCATGGCTGGCGTGCAGCTCGAAATCGAACAGCGAGAACTCCAGCTGGCGCACCATCATCATGCCCGACTGGAAATTTTTCGCGGCCAGCATCTTGTCCAGCAGGTCCTGGGGCAGGGCGGCGCCGGTTTCGTAATGGCCGGAAATCAGTGCCAGGCCTTCCGGCTCCCAGCACCAGTTTTCCATGAACTGGCTTGGCAGCTCGACCGCATCCCAGGCCACGCCGTTGATGCCGGAGACGCCGGCATGCTCGATGCGGGTCAGCATGTGGTGCAGGCCGTGACCGAATTCGTGGAACAGGGTGGTGACTTCATCATGGGTCAGCAACGCGGGCTTGCCGGGCGCGGCCGGGGTGAAGTTGCACACCAGGTTGGCCACCGGGCTCTGCAGCTGGCCGCCGGCAGTGCGGCGACGGTCACGGGCGCCGTCCATCCAGGCGCCGCCACGCTTGTTGGCGCGGGCGTACAGGTCAAAGAAGAAACGGCCAACGTGCTGACCATTTTCCTTGATCTCGAACAGGCGTACGTCCGGGTGCCAGCTGTCGAAACCCTTGAGTTCGGCGATTTCGATGCCGTACAGGCGCTGCACGATGCTGAACAGGCCGCCCAGCACCTTGTCGATCGGGAAGTAGGCGCGCAGGGCTTCCTGCGACACGCTGTAGCGCTGCTCGCGCAGCTTCTCGCCAAAGTAGCCGGCATCCCAGCTGGCCAGCTCGGGGCAGCCTTGTTCGGCAGCGTAGGCCTTGAGCTGTTGCAGGTCCTGGGCAGCGAACGGCTTGGAACGTTTGGCCAGGTCCCGCAGGAAGCTCAGCACCTGGTCGCTGGACTCGGCCATCTTGGTGGCCAGGCTCAGCTCGGCGTAGTTCTTGTAGCCCAGCAGTTCGGCCAGTTCCTGGCGCAGGTCTAGGATTTCGCGCATCACCGGGCCATTGTCGAACTGGCCGGCATTCGGGCCCTGGTCGGAGGCGCGGGTGCAGTAGGCGGCGTATAGCTCTTCGCGCAGGGCGCGGTCGCTGGCGTAGGTCATCACCGCGTAGTAACTGGGAAACTCGAGGGTGATCAGCCAGCCGTCCAGGCCCTTGGCCTGGGCTGCAGCGGCCATCTGCGCCTTGGCCGAATCGGTCAGGCCGGCCAGCGCAGCTTCGTCGGTAACATGCTTGGTCCATGCCTGGGTGGCGTCGAGCAGCTGATTGGAGAAACGGCTACCCAGCTCGCTGAGCTTGCTCTGCACTTCGGCGTAACGCTGCTGCTTGTCCGCCGGCAGGTCGATACCCGACAGGCGGAAGTCACGCAGGGCGTGCTCGAGGATAGTCTTCTGCGCCACGTCGAAGCCGGCAGCCTCAGGGCTGTTGATCAGCGCCTGGTAGGCTTCGAACAGCGCGCGGTTCTGGCCCAGTTCGGTAGAGTAGGCGCTCAGGGCTGGCAGGCATGACTCGTAGGCCTCACGCAGCTCGGCACTGTTGCACACTGCATTGAGGTGGCTGACCGGGCTCCAGGCGGCGCCCAGGCGGTCGTTCAGTTCGTCCATGGCCAGCACCAGGCCGGCCCAGGTAGGGTTCCTGCCCTGCTTTTCGAGGATCTCGGCAATGGCTTTACGGTTGTCGGCCAGGATCGCTTCGATCGCCGGCAACACGTGTTCGGCACGAATTTGCGAGAAGGGCGGCAGATCGTGGGATTGCAGAAGCGGGTTGTTCGCAGTCACGGTTTGGATACCTTGGCAGAAGAAACACTGCCCCATCTTAATTACAATCGACGCCGACCGCAGCAGGCAGCCTGCCTATCGGCACAGATGAGAGACGCTATCATGGCCATTCGCAGCTTCCAGCAACACACTCCGATAGTTGGGCCCAGGGCCTTCGTCGACCGTTCGGCGGTGGTGCTGGGCGACGTTGAGATCGGTGAAGACAGTTCGGTCTGGCCGTTGACCGTGGTGCGCGGCGACATGCACCGCATCCGCATTGGCGCGCGCACCAGCGTGCAGGACGGCAGTGTGCTGCACATTACCCACGCCGGGCCTTTCAACCCGGACGGTTTCCCGCTGATCATCGGCGACGAAGTGACCATCGGGCACAAGGTGATGCTGCATGGCTGCACCCTGGGCAACCGCATCCTGGTGGGTATGGGCAGCACCATCATGGATGGTGCCATCGTCGAGGACGAAGTGATCATCGGCGCCGGCAGCCTGGTGCCGCCGGGCAAACGCCTGGTCAGTGGCTACCTGTACATGGGCAGCCCGGTGAAACAGGCCCGGCTGCTGAACGACAAGGAGCGCGCATTTTTCTCCTACAGCGCCGGCAACTACGTGAAGCTCAAGGACCAGCACCTGGCCGAAGGCTACGATCAACCTGAATGACCGCATTCGCGGGCACGCCCGCGAGATGGCCATGCAGCACTCAAGTGGAACCCTGTACATGCACCAGCAAAACATCCTCTTCGACCTCGACGGCACCCTGACCGACCCACGTCTGGGCATCACCCGCTCGATCCAGTACGCCCTAGCCAAGCTGGGCATCGACGAACCGGACCTGGCCCGCCTCGAACACTTCATCGGCCCACCCCTGCTGCAGGCTTTCATGCAGTTCTACCGCTTCGACGAAGCCAAGGCCTGGGATGCGGTGAACTTCTACCGGGAGCGTTTCCGCGTGACCGGTCTATACGAAAACCTGGTGTTCGCCGGCGTACCCGAATTGCTCGAAGCCCTGAACGGGCAGGGCCGCACGCTGTACATTGCCACCTCCAAACCGTGGGAGTTCGCCCGCGAAATCGCCAGGCACTTCGCCTTCGATCATCACTTCAAGGTGATTTACGGCAGTGAACTGGACGGCACGCGCACCAACAAGGTCGAACTGATTCGCCATTTACTGGATGAAGAAGGGCTGGACCCTGCACAGACACTGATGATCGGTGACCGCAAGCATGACCTGATCGGCGCGCGCAGCAACGGGTTGCAGGCAGTTGCGGTGGGGTACGGGTTTGGCAGCAGGGAGGAGTTGATGGCAGAGGAGCCTGCCTTCCACTTTGCCACCTTGGCTGAGATGCATCAGGCATTCCTCAAGGCGTGACGGCCCTGGGGGCTCTGCTTTGCGGCCTCCTGGATCTTACCGGCCTGCCATCAACCCCTGTAGCGCTGCCTTTCTCTCATCAATCGGCAAACGCCCCAATTGCTCAACTCGCTCATAAAACCGGGCCCAGTCACCATCAACCTCATGGAATAGCGCGGCAAACGCCGGCACCCACTGGTCATATAGCCCGAACGGCAACAACTTTGCATTGTTCATCGGCCCATACATCCAGGCGTCATAGCGCTTGTCACCGCCCCACTGGCCATCACGCAGCTGCCGGTATTCACGCCTCAAACGCTCAAACTCGGCCTGCTTGGCCCGGCGCTTGTGCGCATCATCCAACGGCCCCGCATAAATCGCCTGCAATCGCTCACGGCTGGCCAACACCAGGCGGGTAAACTGGTCGCGCTGCTTTCCCGGATCCCCGCCAACCGCCGCCAGCCCACGCGCCGCCCGCCATTGCCGCGTGCCTTCCTGCTCGACGAACGAGGCAAACGATTCATTGAACTCGGTATCGTCCTGCACATAGAAGCGCTGGTGGGCCAGTTCATGAAAAATCAACGTAGCCAGGCGCTCATCGCCCCAGCCCACCATCGACGACAAAATCGGGTCATCGAACCAACCCAGGGTCGAATAGGCTTCCACGCCGCCCACGTACACATCCAGGCCATCCTGACGCATCAACGCCGCCGCGCCTCGCGCCGCGCCTTGCTGGTAGTAGCCGCGGTACGCCACGCACCCGGCAATCGGGAAGCAGTGCGTTACCGGTTGCAACGACAACTCGGGCGTGGCGAACACATTCCACACCACATAGGGGCGTCCTAGGTCGGCGTAAACCCGGTAGCTGCGGTTGTCTGGCAGTTTCAATTGCTGGCTGGCAAACAGCCGCGCCTGTTCGGCCTGTTGCAGGTGCGCGCGCAACGGTGCAGGGGTAGCAGGGTCGGCCAATACCTGCTCTACAGGCTGCCGCGCCCGCAGCAACTGCCACTGGCCCTGCGCCAGTTGCCCGTAATAGGCGGCATTGCTGCAACCGTTCAGCAGAAGCGCCGCAAGCAGCGGAACCAAACGGGTGAAAATGCGGTCGAGTGCCCCAGGGCCTGAGCGCTGCATAAGAAAAAGTCGAAGCATCCGGGACTGTCTGACTCGCTCAAGACCATTTCGCTCCAAGACTATCTCGCCAAGGGGGAGTTTCGCCATGCGTGCATTGTTGGTCGCCGGCTCATTGTTGTTGGTCTCTGCCTGTTCAACATTGCCAGACCCAGACCCGAACCAGGCCTGGATCGATCTCACCCGCTACGACAATACGTCGCTGGACGCCGTGCAGGTAGATGAACGTGACTGGGCTGACAGCCGCTATTTCGAGGTTCAACCCGGCAGCCACGAACTGACCGTGCGTTATCAGTTTCCGGTTAACCCCAGCAATATCGGCCCCGTCGATGAGCCATTGTGGCGCGATTGCCAGGTCAAGCTGACCTTCAAGGACTTCAGCGCCGGGCAGCGTTATCAACTGCAGGCCGGCAGCATTGGCTTCCGCCCCTGGATCAAACTCTATGACCACCAGCAAAAACTGCTGGGTCAAGGGCTGCCGGCGGGTTGCCAGCGCACCTGAACGGCACAAACGGCGCTATGCTTGTTACTTGTAAATCGCAAGTGGGAGTTTTGCCATGCGCCAGCCCATGATGCTGATCGCCCTCAGTGCACTGGGGGCTTGCGCCAGCCCCTTGCCGCCCGTCGACCCTAAGCAGGCCTGGGTCGATCTGTACACCATGACGCCCGGCCGGGTGATCATGGCCGACCGCCTCGACGGCAAGCGCCTGGACGATGGCCGATATTTTCAGGTGACACCGGGCAAGCACGAACTGGTGGTGCGCTTCGATTATGAAATCTACTCGGGCGGCATCATGTCAGAGCCCAGGGACCGAACCTGTTACCTGACCGTACGCTTTGACAACTTCAAGGCCGGCGAACGCTATCGCCTGGAAGCGCGGGCACCGGTAATGGAGCCGCAGGTGCTGCTGTATGACGCCAACCGCAAGGTGGTGGTGAACAAGCCTAGCGAAGTGTTCTGCATACCGTGAATGTGGGGCTGTCTTGCAGCCCCGGGCCTTGGTGCTTATCGATCATTCTTCTGATAGATGATCTTCTTCGTCCCGCCATCGCAGGTCCCGACGACCATGTTCTGGTCCTTGACCTCGCTGTTGGGCACGATCTCCAGCGTATAGGAAGAAACCCCTTGGGCCTGGATCTTGGCCTCGATCTCGGTTTTCAGCTCCTCGCAAGGCTTGACGGCCGCCAGCGCAGACGTGGCGACAAGGGAAGCCAACACAGCGATAGCTACGCGAATCATGGAACGGCTCCTGGAAAGGGCAGTGGCGCTGCCGACGTTCTTTAGACTACAGCAAACCACCACCGTTGCACCGTCTCACCCCACCAACGCCGCATCCAGGCTGATCTTCGCATTCAAAACCTTGGACACCGGGCAGCCTTCCTTCGCCTTGTTGGCAATCTCCAGGAATTGAGCCTCGCTGGCCCCCGGCACCTTGGCCCTGAGCACCAAATGTACAGCGGTAATGGCAAAACCGTCAGCCTGCTTGTCGAGCGTCACCTCTGCAGCCGTGTCGATCCGCTCTGCAGTAAGCCCCGCCTCGCCGAGCATCATGGATAGCGCCATCGAGAAACAACCGGCATGGGCCGCGCCGATCAGTTCTTCGGGATTGGTACCGGGCGTGCCCTCGAACCGTGTGTTGAAGCCATAAGGGTTCTGTTTGAGTGCACCGCTTTCGGTAGAAAGCAGGCCTTTTCCATCCTTCAGGCCACCTTGCCAGATCGCCGATGCTGTCTTTTTCATGATGCCTCCTGGTCACTGGGTTGCTTACCTACGGTTCAGAGGCCTGCCACCTGCCGCAAGTTCAGCGCAATATGATTACAGGCATTGAATCCAACGAATGCGCCCATACAGAATCAAAACGGCCTCTGGCCAATCACTCTTGCGGAGGCTCCATGACGCCGTTGCGTGACCTGAAGATTTCCACCCTGGACCTGGTGCCCGTACGCGCCGACGCTGGCCCCGCGCAATCGCTGCGCAACTCGCTGGACCTGGCGCAGCATGTCGAGCGCTTTGGCTATAACCGCTTCTGGGTGGCCGAGCACCACAACATGGACGGCATCGCCAGTTCGGCGACTGCGGTGCTGATCGGCTACCTGGCCGGTGGGACCTCACGCATTCGCGTGGGCTCTGGCGGGGTGATGCTGCCCAACCATGCGCCACTGGTGATCGCCGAGCAGTTCGGCACCTTGGCCAGCCTGTATCCGGGGCGTATCGACCTTGGCCTGGGCCGTGCGCCGGGGTCGGACCAGATGACGGCCTATGCCCTGCGACGCGACCGCGCTGGCGGCCCGGACGACTTCCCGGACGATGTCGAGGAGCTTTCGCGCTACCTCGGGCCACGCACTGATGATCAAAAAGTGATCGCCGTACCGGGGCACGACACCGACGTACCGATGTGGTTGCTGGGGTCCAGTTTGTTCAGTGCCCAGCTGGCGGGCATGCGCGGCATGCCCTACGCCTTCGCCTCGCATTTCGCGCCACGCTACATGCACGAGGCCATTCGCGTGTACCGCAACCACTTCAGGCCATCGACCACGCTGGACAAGCCCTATGTGATGCTGGGCATCCCCATGGTGGTGGCGCAGACCGACGAGAAGGCCGAATACCTGGCCACCTCGGTCTACCAGCGCATTCTGGCGCTGATTCGCGGCCAGAGCCTGATGCAGAAGCCCCCCGTGGAAAGCATGGATGGGCTGTGGTTGCCCCATGAGCGGGAAACGGTGGCCAGCTTCCTGGGGCTGGCCATGATCGGCAGCCCGCAGAAGGTAAGGGCCAAGGTGGAGGTGCTGCTGGAGCAGACCGGGGCGGACGAGCTGATCTTTACCTGTGACCTGTATGAGCATGCGGACCGGATCCGATCCTATGAACTGCTGGCGCAGGCCCTCAAGACTGAGTGACCTTCTTCGCGGACTCGCCCGCTTCCACAGGACTGTGGGAGCGGGCGAGCTCGCGAAAAAGCAAACGCATCAACCGCGGCGGTACACAATCTCTTTGGTACCCGCCTCGCAGCTACCAATCACCTTGCCGGCCGGCTCGCCCTTGTCGACGATCTCCAGCGTGTAGCCAGTAACCCCTTTTGCATCCAGCTTGGCCGCAATTTCTGCCTTCAGCTCCTCGCACGGCTTGCCCGCTGCCAGCGCACCACCGGCCAAGGTCATCAGGCCCAGCGCAAGAATCAGTTTGTTCATCACTCGCGTTCCTTGTGCAGATGAAATCAGAAGGGGCCCCACCAAGGCGCCCATTTTCTGAATACCTCATCACGCCGGGATCATCCAGCCCGACGTTGTTTCAGCTATTGGCGATACGGAAGCCGACCTTCAGCGTGACCTGGAAGTGCGCTGCTTTGTTGTCGCGGATATGGCCGCGGGTATCGATCACTTCGAACCATTCCAGGTGCTTGATGCTTTTACCGGCTTCGGCCAACGCATTGTTGATCGCCTCTTCGATACTGGTGGGCGAAGACCCGACCAGTTCGATTTTCTTGTAGGTGTGATGATCGGTCATGAGTGCTCTCCATGGGTGACAGTGAGATTCAGCCTAGCAGCGCAGGCCTGGTTTACCTGCGAGCGGCCACTGTCAGCGAAAGTTCGATCGCACTTTCACGTAGCCCAAGGGTCGCAAGTCTTACAGCCCATACTGCAAAGGAGAGTCAACATGCACCGCAACTCGCTGCGTAAAACGTCCCTGGAAAGCATGGAAGCGGAGATCGAGAGCCTTCTGAAAAGCTTGGAAAACCTCAAGCATGATGCGTCGGAAGAGTCCCAGAAGTCGGTGAAGGCAATCCGCAGCAACGCTGAAAGCGCACTGCGTCACTCGCGCAGCCTACTGAGCGATGCGTACGAGGAAGTGAAGCAGCGCACCCGCCAGACCGGCTTAGCCACCCGGGACTACGCCCAGGAACACCCCTACACCACCGCCGGTGTGGCCATTGGTGCGCTGGGCCTGCTGGCGGCCTACCTGCTATGCAAGCGAAACTAAGCGCTTTGCCGCGCAAGTTCCGCTCTTAACCACTGCGCCAACTGCTCGGCGCGCCCGTCTGCGGCGCGCCGTGGCACCCACAATGCCAGCGCCGCCTGGGTAGGTGAAAAGCCCCAAGGCGCACTCAAACGGCCCGCCCGCAGGTCATCGGCGACCAGTGGCTGCGGTGCAATCGCCACGCCCAATCCGGCCACGGCAGCTTCCAGCAAGTAATACAGGTGCTCGAAAGCCTGGCCATAGTGAATGGCCGCCGGGTCCAGGCCCTGTTGCACCGCCCAGGTCGGCCAGGCTTGCGGGCGTGAAGTGGTGTGCAGCAAGGCTTCGCCCAACAGTGCCTTGGCGGGCGCCCCCTGCAAGCGCTGGAAACCCGCGAAATGTGGGCTAAGCACCGGCCCGATGCATTCCTCGGCCAGCACATGCACCTGCATGTCCGCCGGCCACGGAGGCTCGGCATACACCAGCAACGCATCCAGCCCCGGCCGCCGCGGGTCAAGGTCACCCTCACCCGCCGACAAGTGCAAGCGCAGCTCAGGCAAATCCGCCTGTAACCGGCCCAGCCGTGGGATAAACCACCGCGCCAGCAGGCTACCGGAGCAGCCCAGCACGAATGGCGCCTCGCTCACATCACGGCTGAGCTCGGAACAAACGCTGCGCAGCCGGTCGAAGGCCTCACCGCTGGCATCGCGCAGACGCACACCGGCATCTGTGAGTTTGATGCCACGCCCGTCCTTGACGAACAGGGCTACGCCCAGATGCTCCTCAAGCACCTTGATCTGCCGGCTGACAGCACCGTGGGTGACGTGCAGCGCTTCCGCCGCCTGGCTGACGCTGTTGAGCCTGGCTGTAGCCTCGAAGGCGCGCAGGGCATTGAGGGGTGGGAGGTCGTGGGCCATTTTACCTGTGAGTTTTTCTGACAAGTTTACGCAATCTTATCGGTTTTCAGCCGAGCTTGCCGTGGTTAGAGTAAAGCCCATCACTCATTCACTACGCCTTGGAGCGCCCCATGACCCAGTCCCAATACCGCCCCGGCCCCGACGCCAATGGCCTGTTTGGCTCGTTCGGCGGCCGCTACGTGGCCGAAACCCTGATGCCACTGGTGCTGGACCTGGCCCGCGAATACGAAGCGGCCAAGGCAGACCCCAAGTTCCTTGAAGAGCTGGCTTACTTTCAGCGCGACTACATCGGCCGCCCCAACCCGCTGTACTTCGCCGAGCGCCTGACCGAGCATTGCGGCGGGGCGAAGATTTTCTTCAAGCGTGAAGAGCTCAACCATACCGGCGCGCACAAGGTGAACAACTGCATCGGCCAGGTGCTGCTGGCCAAGCGCATGGGCAAGAAGCGCCTGATCGCCGAAACCGGCGCCGGCATGCACGGTGTCGCCACCGCCACTGTCGCCGCGCGCTTCGGCCTGCCTTGCGTGATCTACATGGGCGCCACCGACATCGAGCGCCAGCAGGCGAACGTGTTCCGCATGAAGCTGCTGGGCGCCGAGATCGTACCGGTTACCGCCGGCACCGGCACCCTGAAGGACGCCATGAACGAAGCCCTGCGTGATTGGGTTACCAACGTCGAAGACACCTTCTACCTGATCGGCACCGTGGCTGGCCCACACCCGTACCCCGCCATGGTCCGCGATTTCCAGTCGATCATCGGTAAAGAGACCCGTGCCCAGTTGCAAGAGAAGGAAGGCCGTCTGCCAGACAGCCTGGTTGCCTGCGTCGGCGGCGGCTCCAATGCCATGGGCCTGTTCCATGAATTCCTCGAAGAGCCAAGCGTGCAGATCATCGGCGTTGAAGCCGGTGGCCACGGCGTACACACCGACAAGCACGCCGCCAGCCTGAACGGCGGCGTACCGGGCGTGTTGCACGGCAACCGCACCTACCTGTTGCAGGACCAGGACGGCCAGATCACCGATGCCCACTCGATTTCCGCAGGCCTGGACTACCCGGGCATCGGCCCGGAGCACGCCTATCTGCATGAAGTGAAGCGCGTCGAGTACGTCAGCATCACCGACGACGAAGCATTGGATGCGTTCCACGCAACCTGCCGTCTGGAAGGCATCATTCCAGCCCTGGAAAGCTCCCACGCCTTGGCCGAAGCGATCAAGCGCGCACCGAAGCTGCCCAAGGACCACCTGATGGTCGTGTGCCTGTCGGGCCGCGGCGACAAAGACATGCAAACCGTCATGAACCACATGGCCGCCCAGGAGAAACAGGCATGAGCCGTCTTGAACAACGCTTCGCCGAGCTGAAGGCCGAAGGCCGCTCGGCACTGGTCACCTTCGTCACAGCTGGCGACCCGGGCTACGACGCCTCGTTGCAGATCCTCAAGGGCCTGCCGGCCGCTGGCGCCGACGTGATCGAGTTGGGCATGCCGTTCACCGACCCGATGGCCGATGGCGTGGCCATCCAGCTGGCCACCCTGCGCGCCCTTGAAGCTGGCCAGACCTTGGCCAAGACCCTGCAGATGGTTCGCGAATTCCGTGTGGATAACCAGACCACGCCGATCGTGCTGATGGGTTACTACAACCCTATTCACCGTTTTGGCGTGGACACGTTCGTGGCTGAAGCCAAGGCAGCGGGCGTCGATGGCCTGATCATCGTCGACCTTCCGCCAGAGCACGACGCCGAACTGGCTACCCCGGCCCAGGCCGCAGGCATCGACTTCATCCGCCTGACCACCCCGACCACCGACGACGCGCGCCTGCCGCGCGTGCTGGAGCGCAGCTCCGGGTTCGTCTACTACGTGTCGGTGGCTGGTGTGACCGGTGCCGGTTCGGCGAC
The DNA here is from genome assembly GCF_021378985.1 of Pseudomonas sp. JR33AA. Classification (NCBI taxonomy): domain Bacteria; kingdom Pseudomonadati; phylum Pseudomonadota; class Gammaproteobacteria; order Pseudomonadales; family Pseudomonadaceae; genus Pseudomonas; species Pseudomonas sp. JR33AA. Next base: position 74,774 of record NZ_JAJSAW010000012.1, on the reverse strand, counting down.
CACCGAGCATGTGACCGAAGCCATTGCCCGCCTGCGTCGGCATACCGATCTGCCGATCAGCGTTGGCTTCGGCATTCGCACGCCGGAACAGGCTGCGAATATTGCCCGCCTGGCCGATGGCGTGGTGGTGGGCTCGGCACTGGTCGACAAGATCGCCCAGGCCAAGAGTGCCGATCAGGCGGTGACCGATGTATTGAGCCTGTGCTCGGCATTGGCTGAAGGGGTGCGTGGCGCACGCCGCTAAATCGCCTTGTCTGCTTCGCGGGTAAACCCGCTCCTACGGTGCCAACGCCACCCTCTGGCTCTGCGACATCATTGTAGGAGCGGGTTCACCCGCGAAGAGGCCAGCACAGGCTAGCCCCCAAAAATCGACAGATTCAATGGCCGCACGGCCCCCATCCAGATCGCATGATCCCGGTGATCCGCCAGTTCATCCCCGGTTTCCGGGTGCATGAATACCACCAGGCCCTTGCGGTACAGCGCCAGCCAAGGCAAAACCACCCCCACCACTTCGGGCCCGAACGCCAACTGGCAACTCCAGTCCGGGTGCGGCCCAACCGGTTTCTGGTGCATGCGCCCCATGGTCACGGGGAACAGCCGCGCCGCTTCCTCGCACAGTTCCCGGGCCTGCTCCATGGTGGCTGCGTCGTAATAGACATGAGCGTGGTAACCCTTGATCCTCTGCACGATAACTCCTGATTGCGGTCCAACCATCACTACCTGCTACGGGAGTGATGCAGTGAAAAACGCCGAAACCCCAGTATTCAAACTGGTCCTGTTCGGGCCTGAAAGCAGCCTGGGCAATGCCCTGATGGTCGAGCTGCTGTCGCGCCAACACGAAGTCACCGCCGTGGTCGACGACCTCAACCGCCATTCGCCGCGACCGGGCCTGCACTTCAAGATAGGAGGGCTGGGTGATGCCGACCAGGCGGAGCAGGGCGCAGCGGGCGGCTCGGCGGTGATCGCCTTGTTACCAGCGCTGGCGCCGGATGACCTGCCGGGGCAGGCACGCCTGAGCGAGGCGCTGGTGGCAGGGCTTGCGCGTACGACTATACGCCGACTGCTGCTTGTGGGCGATTTCGATGTGCTGGATGAGCCGAGCAAGTACAGCGATGTGGAGCGGGAATGCGTGGCCCAGGTGGTTGATGGGTTGCAGCGCAGTGCGTTGCACTGGACGTTGATCAATGCACCGCAGGAACTGGCCGGGTTGGGCATGGAGCACTTTCGCAATACCGAAGGGACGCTGGAGTCTGGGCTGGCTGAGCCGTTGCGGCGCTTGGCCAGGATCGCAGCGGGGATGGTGGACATGCTGGAGCTGGACTTGCACCGGGGCGAACATCTGAACTTCGTGGACTAGATCGCCGGGGCTGCTGCACAGCCCATCGCGACGCAAGGCCGCTCCCACATGGGCCGGCGTGCGCAGTGCCTTTGTGGGAGCGGCCTTGTGTCGCGATGGGCCGCAAAGCGGCCTCAACATCTCAAAGGCTGCGCTCCTGCTCTAACCAGTTCACGAACCGCTCGATCAATGCCCCACGCCGCTTGCGCGGTGGCAACACCGCGTAATAACCGCGTTGCGAACGCAAACTCCCCGCCAGCGGCCGGCACAGCAACCCTTGCTCCACCAGCCCATCCACCAGGTGCCCCCAGCCAATCGCCACCCCTTGCCCGGCAATCGCTGCCTGAATCAGCAAGGTATAGTTATCGAACCGCAACTGCCCCGCTGGCGGTGGGCTGTCCACACCAAACCCACGAAACACCCCCGCCCAGTCAAACCAACGGCTGGCCTGCTCGCCCTTCAGATGCAGCAACGGCAATCTTTGCAAAGCCACGGCCGACGTGGGTTTGCCATGAATCAGCCGAGGGCTGCATACCGGAAAAACCTCTTCATCGAACAGCCAGCGACTTTCGCCCTGATGAAAACGCCCGTCACCAAACAGCACCGCCACATCGATATCCGGGCGTAACATGCCCTGGCTGCGCTCCCCGGTCACCAGGCTTACGTCCACCTGTGGATAAGCCTCGTGAAAGCGCTGCAACCGTGGCATCAGCCAGAACGCCGCAAAGGCAAAATCAGTGGCCACCTGCAACACCTCGCGCTGGCCCCCGCCACTGGCCTGGGCAATACCATCGTCCATGGCCTGCAGGCCCTGATGAACTTGCTCGAATAACAGCTGGCCGGCTTCGGTCAGTTCGATACCCCGGTAAATACGGTCGAACAGGCGCGTCCCCAGCTGCGCCTCCAGCCGTTTAACCTGCTGGCTGACCGCCGGCTGAGTGGTGCCCAGCTCCAGCGCCGCCGCAGTGAAGCCGCGCAAACGCGCAGCGGCCTCGAACACGCGCAAGGTATCCAGCGACAACCCGGCAAGGTGGTCAAACATAAGCTTGGCTAATCCCAGTCATTGCCCGGCGTGGGCTTTACCCATGTTATCCACAGTCGCATCTTGGTAGGCAAGCGGTTCGCATAACCCTCAACGATGGAAGCCACAATGACGCGTCCGAATATCCTGTTCATCATGGCCGACCAGATGGCCGCGCCCTTGCTGCCGATCTACGGCCCTTCGCCCATCAAAATGCCCCACCTTGGCCGCCTGGCCGAGCAAGCCGTGGTGTTCGACTCAGCCTACTGCAACAGCCCGCTGTGTGCGCCGTCACGCTTCACCCTGGTCAGCGGTCAGTTGCCCAGCCGCATTGGCGCCTACGATAACGCAGCCGACTTCCCTGCCGATGTGCCGACCTACGCCCATTACCTGCGTCGCCTGGGCTACCGCACCGCGCTGTCTGGCAAGATGCACTTCTGCGGTCCGGACCAGTTGCACGGCTATGAAGAACGCCTGACCAGCGACATCTACCCGGCCGACTACGGTTGGGCGGTGAACTGGGACGAACCCGATGTGCGCCCAAGCTGGTACCACAACATGTCCTCGGTGCTGCAGGCCGGTCCGTGCGTGCGCACCAATCAGCTGGATTTCGACGAGGAGGTGGTGTTCAAGGCGCGCCAGTACCTGTACGACCATGTGCGCGAAAACGATGGCCGGCCCTTTTGCCTTACCGTTTCGATGACGCACCCGCACGACCCGTACACCATCCCCAGGCGCTACTGGGACCGCTACGAAGGTGTGGATATCCCCATGCCCCGCGCCGAGTTCAGCCAGGCAGAACTCGACCCGCACTCGCAGCGCCTGCTGAAAGTCTACGACCTGTGGAACAAGCCACTGCCTGTGGACAAGATTCGCGACGCCCGCCGCGCCTACTTCGGCGCCTGCAGCTATATCGATGACAACATCGGCCAATTGCTGCAGACCCTGGAGGAATGCAACCTGGCCGATGACACACTGATCGTGTTTTCCGGCGACCACGGCGACATGCTTGGCGAGCGTGGCCTCTGGTACAAAATGCACTGGTTCGAAATGTCGGCGCGGGTGCCGCTGCTGATCCATGCGCCGAAGCACTTTACAGCGGGCCGGGTCACGGCCTCAGTGTCGACCTGCGACCTGTTGCCAACCTTGGTCGAATTGGCTGGCGGCGCTGTGGATAAAGACCTGCATCTGGACGGCCGCTCACTGCTGGGCCACCTGCAAGGGCAGGGCGGTCACGACGAGGTGATCGGCGAGTATATGGCCGAAGGCACCGTCGGCCCGCTGATGATGATCCGCCGCGGGCCCTACAAGTTCGTGTACAGCGAAGACGACCCATGCCTACTCTATGACCTGAGCCGCGACCCGCACGAGCGGGAGAATCTCACCGGCAGCCCGGACCACCAGGTGCTGCTGCAGGCATTTGTCGAGGAAGCCCAACAGCGCTGGGACATCCCCAGCCTGCGCCAGCAGGTGCTGGCCAGCCAGCGCCGCCGCCGGCTGGTGGCCGAAGCGCTGGCCACCGGCAAGCTGAAAAGCTGGGATCACCAACCACTGGTGGACGCCAGCCAACAGTACATGCGCAACCACATCGATCTCGATGACCTCGAGCGCAAGGCACGTTATCCACAGCCCGCCCCCATGGATTGAGAAGAGAGGCCGCCATGCACAAGTTCTCCGCCGCCGTGTTCGTCCTGGCCCTGGGCGCTACCACGGCCCACGCCGCAGACAACGATGCGCAATGCAGTACCGTAAAAATGGCCGACCCCGGCTGGAGTGACATTGCCTCGACCAATGCCGTGGCACGTCTGTTACTGGAAAGCCTGGGTTACCAGGTGAAGATCGACAGCCTGGCCGTACCGATCATCTACGGCGGCCTCAAGGATGGCCAGGTCGACGCCTTCCTCGGTAACTGGATGCCGGCACATCAAGGCTTCCATGACAAGTTCATCACCAACGGCGATGTGCAGCAGCTGTCGCGCAACCTGGAGGGAACCGAATTCACCCTCGCAGTGCCCGACTATGTGTGGAATGCCGGGGTGAAGGACTTCGCTGACCTGCAAAAACACGCCGAGCAGTTCGACAAGAAGCTGTACGGAATCGGCTCCGGCGCCCCGGCCAACCTGTCGCTCAAGAAAATCATCGAAGAGAATGAATTCAACCTCGGCCAGTGGAAGCTGGTGGAGTCCAGCGAGCAGGCGATGCTGGCCCAGGTCGACCGGGCGGTGAAGAAGCAGCAATTCATCACCTTCCTTGGCTGGACCCCGCACCCGATGAACGTGAAACTGAAAATGCATTACCTGACCGGTGGGGAAAAATGGTTCGGCAGCAAAGGCGAGGTATACACGCTGACCCGCAAGGGTTATCCACAAGCCTGCCCAAATGCGGCGAAGCTGCTAGGTAACCTCAAGTTCACACTGGACATGGAAAACAGCATCATGGCAGAGGTGGTGGACAAGAAGATCAGCTTCGATGAAGCGGCCAAGGCCTGGGTGAAAGCGCATCCTGAACGGTTGGAGGGGTGGTTGGCCGGGGTTACCACCAAGGCCGATGAAGATGCCATGGAGGCCGTCAAAGCCAAACTGTAATCTCAGACACGACGCGCCGCTTGTAGGAGCGGGTTTACCCGCGAATGCTACAGTGAATGTACCGCCGTATTCGCGGGTAAACCCACTCCTACAAGGGGACAGTGGACCTTCGGAAATGTGAATATCTCATGCATCGCATCATCCACCTGCTGCCCTTTCTCAACTGGCTTCCCCGCCAATCGGGCCGCAGCCTGCGCCAGGACCTGCTGGTAGGCCTGAGCGGCGCCATCCTCGCCCTGCCGCAATCTATCGCCTACGCCCTGATTGCCGGCCTGCCCGCCGAATACGGGCTTTACGCCGCCATCGTGCCGGTACTGATCGCCTGCCTGTGGGGCTCTTCCTGGCACCTGATCTGCGGCCCGACCGCCGCCATCTCCATCGTGCTCTACGCCAGTATCAGCCCACTGGCCGTGGCCGGTAGCGCTGACTACATCACGCTGGTGTTGCTACTCACCTTCCTCGGCGGCATTTTCCAGCTGCTGCTCGGGCTTTTGCGCTTTGGCGCACTGGTCAACTTCGTCTCTCATTCAGTAGTGCTCGGTTTCACGTTGGGTGCCGCCATCGTCATTGCCTTGGGCCAGCTACCCAACCTGCTGGGCATGGCCCTGCCCAGCCAGGCGACAGCGCTGAAGACCGTGCAGGACCTGGCCAGCCATGCAGGCGAGGTCGACCTGCCTTCCTTGCTGCTGGGCCTGGCCACCGTAGTGATCGGCGTGGCCTTCAGGCTCTGGCGCCCACGCTGGCCGAGCCTGTTGATAAGCCTGATCCTGGTCAGCTTGCTGGCCTGGCTGTTGCCGGGCTTCTTTGGCCATGTGCCGCGAGTGGCAGCGTTCACCGGGCAACTCCCGCCTTTCAGCCCGCTGCCTTTGCTGGACGTGGAGCTGATGCTGCATCTGCTGCCCAGTGCCGTGGCGGTAGGCATGCTGGGGTTGGTCACCAGCCTGTCGATTGCTCGCTCGTTGTCGGCACGTTCAGAACAACTGATTGACCCAGACCAGGAAATACGCGCACAGGGCCTGTCGAATATTGCCGGTGCATTTTTCTCTGGCTACTTGTCTGCCGGTTCCTTTACCCGCTCGGGCCTGAGCTACGAGGCGGGCGCCCGGTCACCCATGGCCGGGGTGTTTTCAGCGCTGTGGGTGGCGTTGTTCGCGGTGACCGGCGCCGGCCTGATCGCGCATCTGCCGATACCAGCCATGGCCGGCAGCATTCTGCTGATCTGCTGGGGGTTGGTGGACCACCGAGGGATCCGTGCATTGTTCCGGGTCAGCCGCTCGGAGTTTCTGGTGATGGCGCTGACGGCTGCAGCGACATTGCTGCTGGAGCTGCAGACGGCCATCTATGCCGGCGTGCTGGCTTCGCTGTTCTTCTATTTGAAGCGCACCTCACGACCACGGATTCAACAAAGCCGTGAAGGGGACGCGGATGTATTGCGGGTAGGTGGGTCGATTTTCTTTGGTGCGGCGCATTACCTGCAGGTGCGCCTGCAGCGCTGCCAAGGGCCACATGTAGTGATCGATGCCCGGCAGGTGAATTTTATCGATTACTCGGGTGTGGATATGTTGCACCGTGAGGCGCGGCGGTTACGGCGATTGGGGGGGAGTTTGACCTTGCACCGGGCCAGACCCCAAGTGATCGAGGAATTGCAGAAGCTGGAAGGGGTGGAGTTGTGCCCGATCCGGTTTGAGGAATGAGGATAAGATCCTGGGGCTGCTTTGCAGCCCATTGCGACACAAGGCCGCTCACACAGAGGATCGGCGTGCGACGTCCTTTGTGGGAGCGGCCTTGCGTCGCGATAGGGCCGCAAAGCGGCCCCGGCAATCTCAGCCCCGAGCGAGTTGCCGGCGCAGCTCGGCCAACACCGGCGCCGTATCCGGCCTCACGCCACGCCAGATGAAGAAGGCTTCAGCCGCCTGCTCAGCCAGCATCCCCAACCCATCCAGTACCTTGGCAGCCCCCAGCTTGGTAGCCCACTGGCAAAACGGCGTCGGCTCCTTGCCATACATCATGTCGTAGCAAACCGTACGGCCCGCCTCGACCAGGCTGTCGGCAATCGGTGGCAATTCCCCTGCCAGGCTCGCCGAGGTGGCGTTGATGATCACATCCACAGGTTCCTGCAACCAGGCAAACCCGCTGGCCACCACCGGCCCCAGTTCATCGAACTCGCGCGCCAGCTGCTCGGCCTTTTCCACGGTACGGTTGGCAATCACCAGCGACTGCGGCTTTTGCGCCAGAATAGGCTCCAGCACGCCGCGCACGGCGCCACCGGCACCGAGGATGAGAATGCGCTTGCCAGCCAGCTCGACCCCGGCATTCACCGTGAGGTCGCGCACCAGGCCAGCACCGTCGGTGTTGTCGCCCTGCAGGGTGCCGTCAGCCAGCTTGCTCAGCGTGTTCACTGCGCCAGCGCGCTGGGCACGCGGGGTCAGGCTGTCGCACAGGCGATAGGCCTCTTCCTTGAACGGCACGGTGACGTTGCCGCCACTGCCTTGCTTGAAGAAGCCGCGCGCGCAGTCGCTGAACTCGTCCAACGGCGCCAGCAGCGTGGCATATTCCAGGTCCTGACCGGTCTGCTCGGCGAACAGGCGGTGGATCAGCGGCGACTTGCTGTGGCCGATGGGGTTACCAAAAACGACGTACTGGTCCATGACGGCTCCTTGTTTATCCACAGGCTTACTGGCCGAGCCAGTCGCGGTCCTGCAGGAAGTACTCTGTCAGGCGCGCTTCTTCACTGCCGGGCGCGGCCTTCCAGTCATAGCCCCAACGCACCTGCGGTGGCAGCGACATGAGGATGGATTCGGTGCGGCCACCGGACTGCAAGCCGAACAGGGTGCCACGGTCGTAGACCAGGTTGAACTCCACGTACCGGCCACGGCGGTATTCCTGGAACTCACGCTGCTGCGGTGTGTAAGGCGTGTCTTTGCGACGCTGGACGATCGGCAGGTAGGCGTTGACGTAGGCATCGCCAATGGCGCGGATAAAGGCGAAGCACGTGTCAAAGTCCCACTCGTTCAGGTCATCGAAGAACAAGCCGCCGATACCGCGTGGCTCACCACGGTGCTTGAGGTGGAAGTAGCGATCGCACCAGGCCTTATAGCGTGGGTACACATCGGCGCCAAACGGCGCGCACGCCTGCTCGGCCACTCGGTGCCAGTGAATGCAGTCTTCTTCGTTGCCATAGTATGGCGTCAGGTCAAAGCCGCCGCCGAACCACCATACGGCCTCTTCACCTTCCTTTTCGGCGATGAAGAAGCGAACGTTGGCGTGGGAAGTGGGCACATGCGGGTTGTGCGGGTGTATCACCAGCGACACGCCCAAGGCTTCGAAGCCACGGCCTGCCAGTTCTGGGCGGTGGGCGCTGGCCGACGGCGGCAGGCCGGCACCAAACACATGGGAGAAATTGACCCCGCCTTTTTCGATCACGTTGCCTTCACCGATGACCCGCGTGCGGCCCCCGCCACCGGCTTCGCGCACCCAGGCGTCCTCGACGAAGCGGGCACCGCCGTCTTCTGTTTCGAGGGCAGAGCAGATGCGGTCTTGCAGGTCGAGCAGGTAGGCTTTCACGGCCTCGGTGCGGCTAGTCATCGGGTCACCAGGAGCGGGCAGGGAAGAATATTCGCCGCGTAGCATAACACCGCCAGCGCGCGCCGCAGTTGACGAGGACCAAGCAAAGGCGTCCGATAGAAGGCCTTTCCCGATCCCGACTACAGGAGTGCGAGATGGCCAAGCGTATCCAGTTCAGCCAGCATGGCGGCCCGGAAGTGCTGCAGTTTGTGGAATTCGAACCCACCCAGCCCGGGCCACAGCAGGTGCGTGTGCGTAACCATGCGATCGGCCTGAACTTCATCGACACCTACTTCCGAAGCGGGCTGTATGCGCCGCCGTCCCTGCCCTCTGGTCTGGGTACCGAGGCGGCAGGGGTGGTAGAGGCCGTGGGCGAGGGAGTGACCCGCCTGAAGGTGGGTGACCGCGTGGCCCATGCCGGTGGCCCGCTGGGCGCGTACAGCGAGGTGCATACGCTGCCGGAGGCCAACCTGGTCAAGCTGCCCGACAACATCAGCTTCGAGCAGGCGGCAGCGGTGATGCTCAAGGGTTTGACCGTACAGTACCTGCTGAAGCAGACCTATGAGGTGAAGGCGGGTGATGTGATCCTGTTCCATGCCGCCGCCGGTGGTGTAGGGTCGCTGGCCTGCCAATGGGCCAAAGCCCTGGGCGCCAAGCTGATCGGCACCGTGAGCTCTGCAGAGAAGGCCGAGCGGGCCAAGGCGCTGGGGGCATGGGAAACCATCGACTACAGCCACGAAGATGTGGCCAAGCGGGTACTGGAACTGACCGACGGCAAGAAATGCCCGGTGGTGTATGACGGCGTGGGTGCCGATACCTGGCTCACCTCGCTGGACTGCCTGCAGCCACGCGGGTTGATGGTGAGCTTTGGCAACGCTTCCGGTGCGGTGAGCGGGGTGAACCTGGGGATCCTGGCGCAGAAGGGCTCGCTGTATGTCACCCGGCCGACCTTGGCCACCTATGCCAACAATGCCGAGAACACCCAGGCCATGGCCGATGACCTGTTTGCGATGATTGCGAGCGGGAAGCTGGTTGTGGATATCCAGCAGCGGTATCCACTGAGCGAGGCGGCCAAGGCGCAGGCAGAGCTGTCGGCTCGGCGGACTGTCGGGTCTACTGTTTTGTTGCCTTGATCGGCAGAACAACGCGTTAGGGTTGGTAGGTGCTTGCCCTGGTTTTTGTGGTGTTGCGTAAATCGAGCGCCGCGCGGGCGGCGCTCGATCTCACAGGCGCCTCAGACCTCGAGGCATGCACCTCTAGGCGGCACAAGATCGCCCGCCAGGCCTGTGGATAGTTATCAGCCCGGCCGAACGACCTCGCCAGTAGCCAGATTCCGAATCACACTCGGGTTCTTCCGCCCGCCCAGCGCGCCGCCAAGCACCAGGTCCAACTGGCCGTGGAAGTATTGCTCCACCCGCAACCGGGTCTTCGCCGCCGGGCGCCCGCCGGGGTTGCACGAGGTGGAAATCAGCGGCCCCACCAGCGCGCACAGTTCACGCACTACCGGGTGGTCACTGACGCGCAGCGCCACCGTGTCATGCTGCCCGGTCACCCACTCGGGCAACAGGTCCTGGTGCGGCACCAGCCAGGTGTTCGGCCCCGGCCAGGTGCTGCCCATGCGGTCGATCCAGTCCTCGGGGAAGTCCTCGAACAGGAAGTCGAACTGACGGATATTGTCAGCGACCAGAATCAGCCCTTTATCCACAGGACGCGACTTCAGCGCCAGCAGGCGATACACCGCGTCCTCGTTCCATGGGTCGCAGCCCAGGCCCCAGACCGCTTCCGTCGGGTAGGCGATCACCGCGCCCGCCCGGATCTCACGTGCGGCTTGTTGCACACGAAAACTGCTCACCATTGCTGTTTCTCCGCCTGAATACCTTGCTTGTGCGCAGTGTACTTAGCCCGCGCGGGCAAACCAACGCCCGGCTTCATTGCTTACCCGGCCTTCCAGCTCCAGCTCGGTCAACTGCGCCAGCACGTCGGCCAGCGGCTGCTCGCTGCAGTGGGCCAGGCTTTCACTGGTCTGGGGTGCGGCATGCAGCAGGGCGAGCAGAGGGTGGTCGAACCTGTCCACAACCGCAGGCGGCAGGTTCTGCCAACCCTGCAAGCTTTCCAGGATCTGCTCCACCGTTTCCACCAGCAGCGCCCCATCACGAATCAGCTGGTGACAGCCCTTGGCCCCGGGGTGATGAATGGAGCCCGGAATGGCGTACACCTCGCGGCCTTGCTCCGCCGCCAGGCGCGCCGTGATCAGCGAGCCGCTGGCGAGGCTCGCCTCGACCACCAGTACACCGAGCGACAGGCCACTGATGATGCGGTTGCGCCGTGGAAAGTTGCCCGGCAGCGGCCCGGCATCCAGGGGATACTCGGAAACCAGCGCGCTGCCGTTGTCGATCATCGCCTGCGCAAGGTCCCGATGGCGCTGTGGATAAAGTTTTTGCAACCCTGTACCGAGCACGGCAATCGTGCCGCCGCCAGCCTGCAACGCGGCCCGATGAGCGGCACCGTCGACACCTACCGCCAGCCCGCTGGTGATGATGAAACCAGCCTGCGCGAGGTAGCGGGAAAATGCCCGGGCAGTGTCGAGCGCGGGGGGTGTGGCACGTCTGCTGCCCACGATGGCCAGCTGAGGGCGGTCGAGTAACGCGGGTTCACCGGCAACGAAGAGCAGTGGCGGGGCATCGTCGATTTCTGCCAGCAAGGCAGGGTAGCCAGGGCCGTCCCACATCAGCAAATGCTGGCCGGGGCGCTCTAACCAGGCCATTGCGGCCAGTGCGCCATCGCGTACCTCGGCACTGCGCCGGGCATCGATGGTAGCTTGTGGGATGCCCAACGCTCGCCAGGCCGAAGCGGGAGCAGTGAGCGCGGAGGAGGCACTTCCGAAGGCTTCGAGCAACGTTCGAAAGCGCCGCAATCCAGCCTCGGGGAGGCGATGCAGGCGTAGGCGAGCTTCCAGTTCGGCAGGCGGGCAGGGCGACGAATGGTGACTGGGCATTGAGATCATCCTTGATCGAAACAGGGCCATTTACGTGGTACAAACTGTGGATAACTCTGTGAGTAACACTTTGAAAAGCTGTCCATTGCATGGGGGCTATCAAGCCCATAGTCACCCTAGACGAGCTTGCCAGGTGCCGAAATCCCCGTTTCCCTTTATTATGTGTGCTCAGTTTTCAACCGAACGCACAGTGACTGCCTGACCTTATGGCCATCTTGAACATTCTCGAATTCCCGGACCCGCGCCTGCGCACCCTCGCCAAACCGGTGACGGAGTTCGACGACGCCCTGCGTCAGCTGATCGACGACATGTTTGAAACCATGTACGAAGCCCCTGGCATCGGCCTGGCCGCTACCCAGGTGAACGTGCACAAGCAGGTTGTGGTCATGGACCTCAGCGAAGACCGCAGCGAACCACGCGTCTTCATCAACCCGTCGGTCGAAGAGCTGACCCATGACATGGGCCAGTACCAGGAGGGCTGCCTGTCGGTACCGGGCTTCTACGAGAACGTCGACCGCCCGCTGCGTGTCCGGGTCAAGGCCCAGGACCGCGACGGCAAGCCGTTCGAACTGGAATGCGAAGGCCTGCTGGCGGTGTGCGTACAGCACGAATTCGATCACCTCAACGGCAAGCTGTTCGTCGACTACCTGTCGCAGCTCAAGCGCGACCGGATCAAGAAGAAGCTGGAAAAGCAGCACCGCCAGCAAGCCTGATCCCCACCTTCCTGAAGGCTTGCTCCGGCAAGCCTTTTTCTTTTTTGAAGCGAGAACTCCATGCGCATCGTCTTTGCAGGCACTCCAGAGTTTGCCGCCGAACACCTCAAGGCCCTGCTCGACAGCCCCTACGAGATCGTGGCCGTCTACACCCAGCCCGACCGCCCGGCCGGCCGTGGCCAAAAGCTGATGCCAAGTGCGGTCAAGGCACTGGCCGTGGCCCATGACATCCCGGTGTTCCAGCCGCAGACCCTGCGCAATGCCGATGCGCAGGCCGAACTGGCCGCACTGAAACCAGACCTGATGGTGGTGGTCGCCTACGGCCTGATCCTGCCGCAGGTGGTGCTGGATATCCCGCGCCTGGGATGCATCAACAGCCACGCTTCACTGCTGCCACGCTGGCGCGGTGCCGCGCCGATCCAACGGGCGGTGGAAGCCGGCGACGCCGAGAGCGGCGTGACCGTGATGCGGATGGAGGCCGGCCTGGACACCGGCCCGATGCTGCTCAAGGTAATCACCCCGATCAGCGCCGAGGACACCGGCGGTACCTTGCACGATCGCCTGGCCGAAATGGGCCCGCCCGCAGTCGTTCAGGCCATCGCCGGCCTGGCTGACGGTTCGCTGCAGGGCGAAATACAGGACGATGCGCTGGCCACCTACGCGCACAAACTGAACAAGGACGAAGCGCGTATCGACTGGACCCGCCCGGCCGTCGAGCTGGAACGCCTGATCCGCGCCTTCAACCCATGGCCGGTGTGCCACAGCACTCTGGACGGTGAAAGCGTCAAGGTGCTGGCCGCCAACCTGTCCACAGGCCAAGGCGCCCCGGGCGAGATACTTTCCGCCAGCAAGGACGGCCTTGTGGTTGCCTGCGGTGACCAAGCCCTGAGCCTGACCCGCCTGCAACTGCCTGGCGGCAAGGCGTTGAGCTTCAGTGACCTGTTCAACAGCCGCCGCGAGAAGTTCGCCGCCGGCAAGGTGCTGGGCCAATGAACCCACGCCTCGCCGCCGCTCGTGCACTTGCCGCTGTGCTCAGCGGCAAGGCTTCGCTGAACAGCTCGCTGCCGGCGCAACTGGACAAGGTAGATGAACGCGACCGCGGCCTGACCCAAGACCTGGCGTTCGGCACCGCACGCTGGCAGCCACGCCTCGACCTGCTGGCCGCACAGCTGCTGCAAAAACCCTTCAAGGCAGCCGATGCCGATGTTCAGGCGCTGCTGCTGGTCGGCCTGTACCAGCTGTTCTACACGCGCATTCCAGCCCATGCCGCCATCGGCGAGACCGTGGGCTGTGCCGACAAACTGAAGAAGCCGTGGGCCAAGGGCCTGCTCAATGCCGTACTGCGCCGTGCCCAGCGCGAAGGCGAGGAACTGCTCGCCGGCATGGAGCGCGACCCGGTGGTGCGTACCGCGCACCCGCGCTGGCTGCAGAAGGCGCTGAAAGCCTTCTGGCCAGAGCAGTGGGAAGCCATCTGCGCCGCCAACAATGCCCACCCGCCGATGATTCTGCGGGTCAATCGCCGTCACCATAGCCGCGATGCCTACCTGGCACTGCTGGCCGAAGCCGGCATTGGCGCCAGCGCATGCCAGTACAGCCGGGACGGCATCATGCTGGCCGAAGCCTGCGACGTGCGCGGCCTGCCAGGCTTCGCCGAAGGCTGGGTGAGCGTGCAGGACGAAGCCGCGCAACTCTCTGCCGACCTGCTGGAACTGGCCCCAGGCCAACGTGTGCTCGATGCTTGCTGCGCACCGGGCGGCAAAACCTGCCACCTGCTCGAGGCCGAGGCTGGCCTGGCGCACATGGTAGCCATCGATCTCGAAGCCAAGCGGCTGACCCGCGTGCGAGAAAACCTCGACCGCCTGCAACTGGATGCCGAGCTGATCGCCTGCGATGCCCGCGACACGGCCAGCTGGTGGGACGGAAAGCCATTCCAGCGCATTCTGCTCGACGCGCCGTGCTCGGCCACCGGCGTGATTCGCCGCCACCCGGACATCAAGCTGACCCGCCAAGCCGACGACATCCCGGCTTTGGCCACGCTGCAAGGCGAGCTGCTCGATGCCCTGTGGCCGACCCTGGAAGTGGGCGGCATGCTGCTATACGCCACCTGCTCCAGCTTGCCGACCGAAAACACTGAAGTGATCAAAGCCTTCCTCGCTCGCACCCCGGGCGCCCGCGAGCTGGACCTGGCGACCGAAGCCGGCCTGCGCCAGCCCCATGGCCGTCAGCTGCTGGCCCAGGAAGGCGGTCACGACGGTTTCTACTATGCCAAGCTGATCAAGATCGCCGCCTCGCGCGGATAAGAACAAAGGATAGGGAGTAGCGCATGAAGATCATCATCCTCGGCGCAGGGCAGGTAGGCGGTACGCTGGCTGAACACCTGGCCAGCGAAGCCAACGACATCACCGTGGTCGACACCGACGGCGACCGCCTGCGCGACCTCGGCGACCGCCTGGACATCCGCACCGTCCAGGGCCGCGGCTCACTGCCGACGGTGCTGCGTCAGGCCGGTGCCGACGACGCCGACATGCTGGTGGCGGTAACCAACAGCGACGAGACCAACATGGTCGCCTGCCAGGTGGCCTATTCGCTGTTCCATACCCCGACCAAGATTGCGCGGGTGCGCGAGTCGTCCTACCTGACCCGCGAAGAGCTGTTCGACAACGACCATATCCCGGTCGACGTTCTGATCAGCCCCGAGCAGGTGGTGACCAATTACATCAAGCGCCTGATCGAACACCCAGGCTCGCTGCAGGTGATCGACTTCGCCGAAGGCAAGGCCCAGCTCGTGGCAGTGAAGGCCTACTATGGCGGCCCGCTGGTCGGCCAGCAGTTGCGCCAGATCCGTGCGCATATGCCCAACGTCGACACCCGCGTGGCAGCCATCTTCCGCCGCGACCGGCCGATCACCCCGCGTGGCGACACGGTGATCGAAGCCGACGACGAGGTGTTCTTCATTGCCGCGAAGAAGGATATCCGCGCGGTGATGGGCGAACTGCGCCGCATCGACGAGACAAATAAACGCATTGTCATCGCCGGCGGCGGGCAGATCGGCGAACGCCTGGCGGAAGCCATCGAAAGCCGGTATCAGGTGAAGATCATCGAGAAGAGCCCCGCGCGTTGCCGGCACCTCTCCGATACCCTCGAAAGTACCGTAGTGCTGCAGGGCAGCGCCTCGGACAAAGACCTGATGCTCGAAGAGAACATCGCCGACGCCGATATTTTCCTGGCCCTGACCAACGATGACGAAGCCAACATCATGTCCTCGCTGCTGGCCAAGCGCCTGGGCGCAGGCAAGGTGATGACCATCATCAACAACCCGGCCTATGTCGACCTGGTGCAGGGCGGCGATATCGACATTGCCATCAGCCCGCAGCTCGCCACCATCGGCACCCTGCTGGCGCACGTGCGTCGCGGCGACATCGTCAGTGTGCACTCGCTTCGCCGTGGTGCAGCCGAGGCTATCGAGGCGGTGGCACACGGGGACTCGAAGTCGAGCAAGGTGGTTGGCAAGGCAATCGAGGACATCGCCCTGCCACCGGGTACCACTATCGGTGCGATCATCCGTGACGAAGAGGTGATGATTGCCCATGACGACACCATGATCGAGTCAGGGGACCATGTGATCCTCTTCGTTGTGGATAAAAAGCATATCCGTGATGTTGAGAAGCTGTTCCACGTCGGCTTGAGTTTCTTCTAGGAGAAGAGGGCATGCGCGAGTCGCTGGAGAAGATGCTGTCCAAAGGTGTGGATAACCCGCTACTGCGGTTTGGCCTGGGCAAGGCCTGGCTGGATGAAGGCAACGGTGCTGAAGCAGCGGTGCACCTGGCGCGCTGCGTAGAGCAGGATCCGAAATACTCGGCAGCGTGGAAGCTGCTGGGCAAGGCCTATCAGTTGCAGGGCGACCTGGCGGCGGCGCGCAAAGCGTGGGAAGGCGGGATCGTGGCGGCGCAGGCCCATGGTGACAAGCAGGCCGAAAAAGAGATGACCGTTTTTCTCAAGAAACTCAACAAAACAGCGGGTTGACGCGGCCCCTGTAGGAGCGGGTTTACCCGCGAATGCGTCGGTGAATCCAACATCGCATTCGCGGGTAAACCCGCTCCCACCAGAGGGCGGTTGATGGCTCAATACCAGCGCGGCTCGCCAGCCGGGCGCTTCTTGAAGCGCTTCATGCTCCACATGTACTGGCTGGGGTACTCGCGCACATAGCGCTCGACCACCTTGCTCATCGCTGCCGCCGACACATTCACGTCGGTGCTGTACATCTCCTCTGGCGCCGCCTCCAGGAACACCTTGAAGCCCGAGCCATCCGGCAACCGCAGCGCATGCAGGAACACACCTACCGCCTTGCCACCGGCCAGCATGTTCGGCACGAACTTGCTGGTCAGCGCCTGGGTGCCGAGGAAGGGTACGAACACGCCCGCCGATTCCGCCGGCTCCGGGTCGGCAGGAATCCCCACCTGGCCGCCACGGCGTACTTCCTTGATCACGCTGAGGATGCCTTCCTTGGTCGACGGCGCCACGCGATTGCCCATCTGCACGCGCTGCTCGCGCAGCAGATCATCCACCGCCTTCAGCTTCGGCGGGCGGTAGAAAATGATCGGTTTGCACTGGTTACAGTAGAAGTGGTTCAACACTTCCCAGTTACCCAGGTGGCTGGTGATGCCGACCACCCCTTTACCTGAGGCCAGGGCCCGCTCCAGCACTTCCAGGCCATGCACTTCCTTGACCAGCTCCAGCGAGCGTTGCGGCGGCCAGATCCAGGCACAGGCACTTTCGACAAAGGATTTACCGATATCCCGCAGCGCCTGGCCAACCAGTTGCTCACGGGCCACCGGGTCCATCTCCGGGAAGCATTTGGCCAGGTTGATCCGTACCACGTTGCGCGAACCGTTGGGGATTTTCCACATCAGCCAGCCAATACCGGCGCCGACACGCTGCACAGCGCCCCAGGGCAGCTTGGCAAACAGGCGCAGCACCCCGACCATCAGGGCGCCCTTGAAATTTTCCACAGGCGAATTCCTTATTTCAGCAAGGCGCGCATTGTAACCCCTCAGCGCAACAAGGCGGCGTAGCGATCGCAGTCGGTGGTGTGGTCCATGACCATGCCGGTAGCCTGCATGAAGGCGTAGCAGATGGTCGGACCGACAAACGTGAACCCAGCCTTCTGCAAGGCTTTGCTCATTGCCTTGGCTTCATCGGTAACCGCCGGCACGTCGCCGCGCGCCTTGAAATGATTGATCTTCGGCGAGCCGCCGACGAACGACCACAGCCATTCGCCAGGGTTATCCACAGCCAGCCAGGCCTGGGCGTTGCGCCGCGCAGCCCTGAGTTTGAGGCGATTGCGGATGATGCCTGCATCCTGCATCAATTCCTCGATGCGTTCGTCGCCCATGGCCGCCAGCTTTACGGGGTCGAAGCCGTACATCACCTGGCGATAACGCTCGCGTTTGCGCAAAACGGTAATCCATGAAAGCCCTGCCTGGAACCCTTCGAGCAAAAGCATCTCGAAGAGCAACGCCGGGTCGCGCTGTGGCATCCCCCATTCCTGGTCGTGGTAGGCCTGGTACAACGGATCGTCGGTACACCAAAAGCAGCGTGGCATAAGGCTCCAATGAGTAGAGGGCGAGGCGAATCAGGTTATACTCCCGCTCTTTACATCCGCATCCCCAGATACAGGTGAATTTCGTGAGCCAGCCTACGCCAGCCGTGCGTACCTTCCAAGACCTGATCCTTGCCCTGCAGAACTACTGGGCAGCTCAAGGTTGTGTGGTACTTCAGCCCTACGATATGGAAGTAGGCGCCGGCACTTTCCACACCGCTACATTCCTGCGCGCCGTGGGTCCAGAAACCTGGAACGCCGCCTATGTGCAGCCTAGCCGTCGTCCTGCCGACGGGCGGTATGGCGAAAACCCCAACCGCCTGCAGCACTACTACCAGTTCCAGGTAGTGCTCAAACCGAACCCGGCCAACTTCCAGGAGCTGTACCTCGGCTCGCTGAAAGCCATCGGCCTGGATCCGTTGGTGCACGACATTCGTTTCGTCGAAGACAACTGGGAATCGCCGACCCTCGGCGCCTGGGGTCTGGGCTGGGAAATCTGGCTCAACGGCATGGAAGTCACCCAGTTCACCTACTTCCAACAAGTCGGCGGCATCGAGTGCTACCCGGTCACCGGTGAAATCACCTACGGCCTGGAGCGCCTGGCGATGTACATCCAGGGCGTCGATTCGGTGTACGACCTGGTGTGGGCCGACGGCCCGTTCGGCAAGGTCACCTACGGCGACGTGTTCCACCAGAACGAAGTGGAGCAATCGACCTACAACTTCGAACACGCCAACGTCGACAAGCTGTTCGAACTGTTCGATTTCTACGAAAGCGAAGCCAACCGCCTGATCAAGCTGGAGCTGCCGCTGCCGACCTATGAAATGGTCCTGAAGGCATCGCACACCTTCAACCTGCTGGACGCCCGCCGCGCCATCTCGGTAACCGAGCGCCAGCGTTACATCCTGCGTGTACGTACCCTGGCCCGGGACGTGGCGCAAAGCTATCTGCAAGCCCGCGCACGCCTGGGCTTCCCGATGGCCACCCCTGAACTGCGTGACGAAGTGTTGGCTAAGCTGGAGGCTGCACAATGAGTGCTCAAGATTTTCTGGTAGAACTGGGCACCGAAGAGCTGCCACCCAAGGCCCTCACCAGCCTCGGCGAAGCCTTCCTGGCCGGTATCGAGAAAGGCCTGCAGGCCGCTGGCCTGAACTACACCGGCAAGCAGGTGTACGCCGCGCCGCGTCGTCTGGCCGTGCTGATTCGCCAGCTGGACGTGCAGCAGCCTGACCGCAGCATCAACATCGACGGCCCGCCCATGCAGGCTGCCTTCAAAGACGGCGAGCCGACCCAGGCTGCCCTGGGCTTCGCCAAGAAGTGCGGCGTAGAGCTGGCCGAAATCGACCAGAGCGGCGCCAAGCTGCGCTTCTCCCAGCACATCCCAGGCAAAGCCACCGCCAGCCTGCTGCCGACCATCGTCGAGGATTCGCTCAACGACCTGCCGATCCCCAAGCGCATGCGCTGGGCGGCCAGCCGTGAAGAATTCGTGCGCCCGACCCAATGGCTGGTAATGCTGCTGGGCGACCAGGTGGTCGACTGCACCATTCTGTCGCAGAAGGCCGGCCGTGAATCCCGTGGTCACCGTTTCCACCATCCGGAAACCGTGGTCATCACCACCCCGGCCAACTATGTCGAAGACCTGCGTAACGCTTACGTGCTGGCCGACTTCGCCGAGCGCCGCGAGCTGATCAGCAAGCGCACCGCCGAGCTTGCCATGCAGCAGGAAGGCACGGCCATCGTGCCGCCGGCGCTGCTGGACGAAGTGACTGCCCTGGTCGAATGGCCAGTGCCGCTGGTGTGCTCGTTCGAAGAGCGCTTCCTTGAAGTGCCGCAGGAAGCCCTGATTACCACCATGCAGGACAACCAGAAGTACTTCTGCCTGCTGGACAGTGAAGGCAAGCTGCTGCCGCGCTTCATCACCGTGGCCAACATCGAAAGCCGCGACCCGAAGCAGATCGTGCAAGGCAACGAAAAGGTCGTGCGCCCGCGCCTGACCGACGCCGAGTTCTTCTTCAAGCAGGACAAGAAGCAGCCACTGGAAACCTTCAACGAGCGCCTCAAGAACGTGGTGTTCCAGGCCCAGCTCGGCACCGTGTACGACAAGGCGGAACGTGTTTCCAGGCTGGCCGCCTTCGTTGCCCCGCTGATCGGCGGCGACGCCCAGCGCGCTGGCCGTGCCGGCCTGCTGTCGAAGTGCGACCTGGCCACCGAGATGGTCGGCGAATTCCCTGAAATGCAGGGTGTTGCCGGTTACTACTACGCGCTCAACGACGGTGAGCCGGAAGACGTCGCCCTGGCCCTGAACGAGCAGTACATGCCGCGCGGTGCTGGTGCCGAGCTGCCGCAGACCCTCACCGGTGCTGCCGTGGCCATCGCCGACAAGCTCGACACCCTGGTGGGCATCTTCGGCATCGGCATGCTGCCTACCGGCAGCAAGGACCCGTACGCCCTGCGCCGTGCCGCTCTGGGCGTGCTGCGTATCCTGATCGAGAAGCAGCTGGACCTGGACCTGACCGGTGCGGTCGAGTTTGCGGTCAAGCAGTTCGGCGCCAGGGTCAAGGCCCCCGGCCTGGCCGAGCAAGTACTGGAGTTCATTTTCGACCGCCTGCGCGCGCGTTACGAAGACGAAGGCATCGATGTGGCCACGTACCTGTCGGTACGCGCATTGCAGCCAGGCTCCGCCCTGGACTTCGACCAGCGCGTACAAGCCGTGCAGGCGTTCCGCAAGCTGCCGGAAGCCGAGGCCCTGGCCGCGGTGAACAAGCGCGTGTCGAACCTGCTGAGCAAGGCCGAAGGTGCCATCGCCGAGCAGGTCGAGCCGAAGTACTTCGACAACGCCAACGAGTTCTCCCTGTACTCGGCCATCCAGCAGGCCGACCAGGCCGTGCAACCGATGGCTGCGGCACGTCAGTACAGCGAATCGCTGGCCCGCCTGGCGGCGCTGCGTGACCCGGTCGATGCCTTCTTCGAGGCCGTCATGGTCAACGCCGAAGACGCCAAGGTACGTGCCAACCGTTATGCCCTGCTCAGCCGTCTGCGCGGCCTGTTCCTGGGCGTGGCTGACATTTCGCTGCTGGGGTAAGCCTTGAAACTGCTGATTCTCGACCGTGACGGGGTGATCAACTACGACTCCGATGCGTACATCAAGACGCTGGAAGAATGGGTGCCGATCCCCGGTTCGGTCGATGCGATCGCGCAGTTGAGCAAGGCGGGCTGGACGGTGGCCGTGGCCACCAACCAGTCCGGCATTGCCCGTGGCTACTACCCGCTGGCAACCCTTGAGGCCATGCACGCGCGCCTGCGCGCGCTGGTGGCCGAGCAGGGCGGCGAGGTGGGCCACATCGTGTATTGCCCGCATGGGCCGGACGAAGGGTGCGATTGCCGCAAGCCCAAGCCCGGCATGCTGCGGGCGATCGCCGAGCATTACCAGACTGGCCTTGAAGGCGTCTGGTTCGTCGGCGACAGCAAAGGTGACCTGGAGGCCGCCCTGGCCGTCGGTGCACAACCTGTGCTGGTGAAAACCGGCAAGGGCGAGCGGACCCTGGAAAAAGGCGTTCCGGAAACTACACTGATTTTCGACGATCTGGCAGCTATCGCCAGAGAACTAATTTAAACAGTGCGCCTTCTGGCGCATTTTTCTCAGGCGGGCATGCCCCGCAATGGTACAAGCCACTATGTCGATCCTGCAGGCGATCAGAATCTTTCTTTTTTACCTGCTGCTGGGCACCAGTTCGCTGCTGTGGTGCTCGCTGAGCTTCTTCGTCGCGCCGTTCCTGTCGTTCCCCAAGCGCTACAAGTTTATCAACGTGTATTGGTGCCGCTGCGCGCTGTTTCTGGTGCGCACCATCCTGGGCATCGACTACAAGATCACTGGCGCCGAGAACGTGCCAGCTGAGCCCTGCGTGATTCTGTCCAATCACCAGAGCACCTGGGAAACCTTCTTCCTGTCCCAGTACTTCTCGCCACTTAGCCAGGTGCTCAAGCGCGAACTGCTGTATGTACCGTTCTTCGGCTGGGCCATGGCCATGCTGCGGCCCATCGCGATCAACCGCGATAACCCCAAGGAAGCGCTACGCCAGGTAGCGAGCAAGGGTGACGAACTGCTCAAGCAGAAGACGTGGGTGCTGATTTTTCCAGAAGGCACCCGTGTGCCGTTCGGCACCGTCGGCAAGTTCTCCCGCGGCGGTACGGCACTGGCCGTGAATGCCGGGCTGCCAGTGCTGCCGATTGCCCACAACGCCGGTAAATTCTGGCCCAAGACCGGTTGGGGCAAACGTGCCGGTACAATCGAAGTGGTAATCGGCGAACCGATGTACGCCAACGGCACGGGGCCACGTGCCATCGCCGAACTCAACGACCGCGCTGCAGCCTGGAACGAAGCGGCCCAGCGGGCCATGGGATCGCTGCCGCCAGCAGAAGAAAAACCTCAGGAACAGATGGCATGACGTTCTGTGGATAACTTGTGTGCAGTTTTTGGATTAAATGCTTGAATTGTTGGCTAAGTGTTTGATTTTTATACTTATTTTTGTGTATGAATTTTTTCTGAAAAACGTGCATAAGTTTTTTTGAGGCATAAAAAAACCGGCTTTTACAGCCGGTTTTTTTATGGCATGTCGACAGCATCAGACCTTGTCGATATCTACATCCTTGGTTTCTCTCAGACAGAAGATCCCGACCACCAGGCTGATCCCGGTCACCAGCACCGGGTACCACAGCCCGTAGAAGATATCCCCGGTATAGACCACCAGCGCGAACGATACGGTCGGCAGGAAACCACCAAACCAGCCATTGCCGATGTGGTAGGGCAGCGACATCGAGGTGTAGCGGATGCGGGTCGGGAACAGCTCGACCATCACCGCCGCCAACGGGCCATAGGTCATGGTCGCGATCAGGATCATCGCCACGATCAGTACCACCACCATGACCTGGTTGACCTGAGCAGGGTCGGCCTTGGCCGGGTAACCAGCCTGCTCGATGGCAGCACGCATGGCGGTTTCATCGAAGCCGTTGATGGTCTTGTCACCGATGTTCACCACCACTTCACTGCCGGCCACGCTTACCGAGCTGTACGGCAGGCCCTGCTTGACCAGGAAGGTCTTGACCTTATCGCACGGGCTGTCAAAACGCGCCTTGCCGACGGGGTCGAACTGGAATGTGCAGCCTTGCGGGTCGGCGGTGACCACGATCGGTGCCTGACGGCTGGCAGCGTCGATCTGGGGGTTGGCGTAGTGGCTCAGCGCCTTGAACAGCGGGAAGTACAGTACGGTTGCCAGCAACAGGCCGAGCATCAGGATTGGCTTGCGGCCGATACGGTCGGACAGCCAGCCGAAGAATACGAAGAACGGCGCGCCAATTACCACGCTGATGATGAGCAAGGTGTTGGCCTGAGCCGGGTCCATCTTCAGCATCTGGGTCATGAAGAACAGCACGTAGAACTGCGCCGTGTAGAAGGTCACGGCTTGCCCGGCGTTGATGCTGAACAGGGCGGTGAGAACCACTTTCAGGTTTGGCCAGGAGGTAAACGACTCACGGATGGGCGACTTGCTGATCTTGCCTTGGGCCTTCATTTTCACGAAGGCGGGCGACTCGTGCATGCTCATGCGGATCCAGGTGGAGATTGCCAGCAGCACGATCGACAGCAGGAACGGCAGGCGCCAGCCCCAGGTTTCGAACTGGTCGCCACTGACATACCGGCTACCCAGCACCACCAACAGTGACAGCAACAGGCCCAGCGTAGCGGTGGACTGGATGAAACCGGTGTGGAAGCCACGTTTGCCGGGCGGCGCATGCTCGGCCACGTAAGTGGCTGCACCGCCATACTCGCCGCCCAGCGCCAGCCCCTGGAGCATGCGCAGGATCACCAGGATGATCGGTGCGGCGATGCCGATGCTGGCGTAGGTGGGCAACAACCCCACAGCGAAAGTGGACAGGCCCATCAGCACGATGGTGACCAGGAAGGTGTACTTGCGCCCGATCATGTCACCCAGGCGGCCGAACACCAGCGCGCCAAACGGCCGCACCAGAAAGCCCGCAGCAAAGGCCATCAGGGCGAAGATGAAAGCGGTGGTATCGTTCACGCCAGCGAAGAACTGCTTGCTGATGACCGCTGCCAGCGCACCATAGAGAAAAAAGTCATACCACTCGAAAACCGTCCCGAGGGATGACGCGAAAATGATCTTGCGTTCTTCACGGCGGCTGGGGCTGCTGGCCGCCGCACCCTGCTCTTGGATGTAATCCGACATCGTTGCTGTCCTCGGCCCGTAGGCCACAGTGATTATTCTTGTTGTTCCACTGTCGGCGGCTTCTGATCGCAAGCCGCCGGTACTGCACGCACCCGGTCAGGGCGTCGGTAACGCGTCTTCGTTCAGGTAGGTCTGGGTAGCAGCTCCTTTGAGGATCAGTTGCGCCGCCTTTTCGGCGATCATCAGGGTGGGGGAACACGTATTGCCGGACGTTATCTGCGGCATGATCGAAGCATCAGCCACGCGAAGACCGGGGATGCCATGCACGCGCAGCTGGTTATCCACAACGTCCATGGCACCGTTGCCCATGCGACAGGTACCAACCGGGTGGAAGATGGTGGTGCCGATCTTGCCCGCGGCCTCGAACAATTCTTCCTCGCTTTGCAGCGCTGGGCCCGGCAAATACTCCTTCGGCTCGAACGCGGCGAGGGCAGGGGCCTGGACGATGCGCCGGGTAAGGCGAATGGCTTCGGCAGCCACACGCAAGTCCTGCGGAGCACTGAGGTAATTGGGGTCGATCAGCGGTGTGCTGTTCAGGTCGGTGCTGCAGATGTCGATGCGTCCGCGGCTGGCCGGGCGCAGGTTGCACACCGAGGCAGTAAAGGCCGGGAACGGATGCAACGGCTCACCGAAGCGTTCCAGCGACAGCGGCTGCACGTGATACTGAAGGTTGGCGGTGGCCTGTTCGGGGCTTGAACGCACGAACGCGCCCAACTGGCTCGGCGCCATGGCCAGCGGCCCGCTACGGTCGTAGAGGTAACGCAGGCCCATGCCCATCTTGCCCCACAGGCTGTTGGCCATCTGGTTCAAGGTACGGGTGTTGCGGATCTGGTAAATCAGGCGCAGTTGCAGGTGATCCTGCAAGTTGCCACCAACGCCCGGCATATCGTGGCGAACACCAATCCCCAAGCGTTCCAGCAACTGACGCGGGCCGATGCCGGAGCGCTGGAGGATGCCCGGTGAACCCACCGCCCCAGCACAGAGGATGATCTCGCGGCGCGCCGCAAATTCATGCCAGGCCCCTTGCCAGAGCGCCTTCACCGCCCTTGCGCGGGTATTGTCCAGCAGAACCTGGTCAACCTGCACGCCGGTCAGCACAGTGAGGTTGGCGCGATCCTTGATCGGTCGCAGGAAAGCTTTGGAAGCGTTCCAGCGCACACCACTGCGCTGGTTGACCTGAAAATATCCACAGCCCTGATTGTCGCCGGTGTTGAAGTCATCAACCTTACCAATACCGCTTTGCTCGGCGGCATCGCGGAAAGCATCAAGGATCGGCCAGCTGTAGCGTTGGCGCTCGACCCGCCATTCGCCCTCTGCGCCATGGTGCTCGCTGGCGCCGGAAAAGTGGTTTTCGCTGGCCTTGAACAGCGGTAACACATCTTTCCACGCCCAGCCGTCGTTGCCTTGCGCGGCCCAATGGTCATAGTCGGCGGCTTGGCCCCGCATGTAGATCATGCCGTTGATCGATGAACAGCCACCTAGCACCTTGCCCCTTGGATAACCCAAAGCGCGACCGCCGAGGCCAGGCTGTGCCTCGGTCTTGAAGCACCAGTCTGTGCGCGGGTTGCCGATGCAGTAGAGGTAACCGACGGGAATGTGGATCCAGGGATAATTGTCACGGCCACCCGCCTCCAGCAGCAGCACGCGACAGGAAGGGTCGGCGGACAAACGATTGGCCAGCAGGCATCCGGCGGGACCGGCCCCTACGACCACGTAGTCGAAGACAGAATCGGCTGATGGCATGTGCAACCTCGCGCCTGTTTTTTATTCTTGTTCCGATCCATCTTAGTGAGTAATTTCGTGGATGAAACACGAGATTTCGCGCAGCCGCTGTGCGTTTTAGCACAGCGGCAAGCCTGTACCGACCTCTTCGCGGGCTCGCCCGCACCCCAGGGATCACGTTACCTTCAGGGTGTTCAACGCCACAGTGGGAGCGGGTATGCCCGCGAATAGGCCGGAACGAACTGCCAAAAGGGACAAGCATGTTCGACTGGAATGATCTGCGGTTTTTCCTCGAGTTGCAGCGCAGCGGCCGCCTCCTGACCGCCGCCAAGCGCCTGAACACTACCCACAGCACCGTGGCCCGGCATATCGAGAGCATCGAGCAGAGCCTGGGAACCGCGCTGTTCGTGCAGCATGCCCAGGGATACGAGCTGACCCCCTCGGGCCAAGCCCTGCTCAAACATGCCGAAGCCATGGAGAACGTCGCCCTGCTGGCACAGGAGGAAATCACCCAGGCCATCACCCCGCTGGGCAAGATTCGCCTGGGGGTAACCGAAGGCATCGGCATCATGTTCTTCACTCCACGCATGAACGCGTTGTTCGAGCGCTACCCCGGCCTGGAGGTGGAACTGGTAGCAGTGCCGCGTTTCGTCAGCATCCTCAACCGCGAGGCAGAAATCAGCATCCATCTGGAGCGACCCAACGCCGATCTGCTGATCACCCGCAAACTCACCGACTACCGCCTGGCGCTGTACGCCAGCCAGGACTATCTGGACCGCGCACCGCCACTGCGCCACCGCGAAGACCTGGCCCGGCATAGCTGGATCGGCTACGTCGACGACTTGCTGTTCAGCCAGGAGTTGCTGTTTCTCAACAGCTTCTGCCGAGCACCCAACGTGGTGTTTCGCAGCACCAGTGTGATCGCCCAGCAAGCTGCCGCCCGCGCCGGGCTGGGCATCGCCGTGCTGCCCAACTACATGGCCCGTCACGACCCGACACTGGTGCGCGTGCTGCCGGGTGAGACCATCCAGCGCAGCTACTGGATCTGCACCCGCCGCGAGCTGCACAAGTCTGTGCGCCTGCGGGTGGTGTGGGACTACCTGCTTGCGTTGTGCGCGGCCGAACAGGGCGAGTTGCTAGCCCAGTAGCGCTTTGCCCGCCAACAACAGGGCAGCGGCCCAACCTGCCACGGCAAACATCTGCTGCAGACGCGGCCCGGCCAACCGGGCTGCCAAGGGTCGCGACAGCAGCAGGCCGAGCACCGCGCCGACGGCAAACGGGGCGCCAACCTGCCAGTGCATGACGCCCGCAAAGCTGGCGCTGACCACACTGCCGGTAGAGACCAAGGCAATCACTGCCAGCGAAGTGGAAACGATGCTGGCCATGCGCAGATTGGTGTAGCGGTTCAGGGCCGGGATGATGACGAACCCCCCACCCACGCCGAGCAGGCCGGACAACAACCCGGACAAGGCACCCGTGAATGCCAATGCGCGCGCGCAGGGCAGGGTCCAGCGCAAACGCCCCTGCAACGGGTTCAGCACACACGGCTCGATAAAGCGATGAGCGTCATTGGCTTTGCCACGCAGTTCTTTGGCCGCCTTGCGCCAGATACGCAGGCAGGCATAAACCAGCACGCCGGCGAATACCAACTGCAACGGTGTATTAGGCAGGCGGTGCGCCAGCATCAGCCCGAACGGCGCGGCTGCCACACCCACCAACGCAATGAACAGCGCAGCCCGATAACGCACCAGCCCTTGGCGCAAGCCCAGCACTGCGCCAACAGCGGCAGCCAAACCTACAGCCAACAGGCCCACCGGCGCCGCTTCGACCATCGTTAGCCCCAGGCCGAACACCAGCAAGGGTACAGCGAGAATGCCACCGCCTGCGCCGGTCAGCGCCAGCACCGCGCCGATGATTGCGCCCAGGCCCGCGCCTAACAGTTGGTGCTCGATCACTGCCCACCCTCGGCTACCAGCTGCGGGCGTGCCAACCACTCGCGCCCCTTGAGCATGCCTTGCCAGTACAACGGTGGCAGCGCCTGTGCCTTGAGCAGCCAGGCCAGGCGTGTCGGCTTGCGACCATCCAGCAACCAGTTGGGGAAGCTCGGTGCCAGCTTGCCGCCATAGGTGAACTCGGCCAGGACGATCTTGCCGCGCTCGACGGTAAGCGGGCACGAGCCATAGCCGTCGTACTGGGCCAGGGTCGCCAGCCTGCCCAGTGCCACCAACACATTGTTGGCGACCACCGGTGCCTGCTTGCGGGCCGCAGCGGCGGTCTTGGCATTGCTGGTGTTAGCCACATCACCCAGGGCATGAACGTTGGTGTATTTACGATGGCGCAGGGTATGCGGATCGACGTCAACCCAGCCGGCGCTATCCGCCAAGGGGCTTTCGCGAATGAAGTCTGGCGCCACCTGTGGCGGTACCACATGCAGCATGTCGAAGACCTCGATGCGCGTTTCGCTGCTGCCATCGGCCAAGGTACGCAAGAAGGTAGCACGCTTCCCTGGGCCGTCTACGGCAACCAACCTGTGGGAGAAGTTGAGGTCGACGGCGTATTTTTCGATGTACTTCATCAGCGCGGGCACATAGTCCGCGACACCGAACAGTACGGCACCCGCGTTGTAGAAGCTGGCTTTCACCGCCCCCAAATGGCCATGGCGCAGCCAGTGGTCGCAAGACAGATACAGCGCCTTCTGTGGTGCACCGGCGCATTTGATCGGCATGGGCGGCTGGCTGAACAGCGCGCGTCCTTGCTTGAGCTTTTGCACCAGTTCCCAGGTATAGGGTGCCAGGTCATAGCGATAGTTGGAGGTGACACCGTTGCGGCCCAGGGTCTCGCTGAGCCCTTCGATGGCCGCCCAGTCCAGCTTGAGGCCGGGGCAGACTACCAGCTGTTCATAGCTGATGGCGCGACCATCATCGAGGATGACCAACTGGCCCAAGGGGTCGAATCCCTTTACCCGCGCCTTGACCCAGCGCACACCGCGCGGAATGGTCGACGCCATGGTGCGGGCAGTGCTTGGTGCCTTGAACACACCGGCACCGACCATGGTCCAGCCGGGCTGGTAGTAGTGCACTTCGGCAGGGTCGATCAAGGCAACGTCCAACGAGGGGTCGCGGCTGATCAGGCTGGAAGCAGTGGCGATGCCGGCGGCACCGGCACCGACGATGACCACCTTGTGGTGGTCGGTATTGGCAGGGGACAACAAGGCAGGCATGGCGGCAAATCCTGGAAATCTGATTATGGGGCAGGGCGGTTACAGCTTGTTCAGCGGGATCTTCAAATAGCTCACACCGTTCTCCTCCGGTGGAGGCAGTTGGCCGCTACGCATGTTCACCTGTACCGAAGGCAGGATCAGCACGGGCATATCGAGCGTCTTGTCGCGGGCTTCGCGCATGGCAACGAAGCTGTCCTCATCGATACCCTGGTGGATGTGAATGTTGTTGGCGCGCTGCTCGCCGACAGTAGTGACGTACTGCATCTCGCGGCCACCTGGCAGGTAGTCGTGGCACATGAACAACCGAGTCTGGTCGGGGAAAGCCAGCAGGCGACGGATTGAGCGGTACAAGGTGCGGGCATCGGCCCCGGGGAAGTCGCAGCGGGCGGTGCCATAGTCGGGCATGAACAAGGTGTCCCCAACGAACACCGCGATTTCGCCGGCATCTTCGATCATGAAGCTCATGCACGCAGGGGTGTGCCCAGGCGTGTGCAGCGCCCGGGCCTGCAGGTTGCCAATACGGAAACCTTCTTCGTCTTCGAGCAGCACATCGAACTGGCTGCCATCACGGGCGAAGCCGGGCTCTGCGTTGAACAAGGCGCCAAACACTTTCTGCACCTGGGTAATGTGCGCGCCAATGGCGGTATGGCCGCCCAGCTTTTCCTTCAGGTAGGCAGCCGCTGAAAGGTGGTCGGCGTGCACATGGGTTTCCAACACCCACCGCACGCTGGCATTCAGTTCGTTCACACGCTCGACCAGGCGATCAGCCGAAGCGCTGCAGATGCGCCCGGACTTGGGGTCGTAATCCAGGACGCTGTCGATCAATGCGCATTGTCGGGTTTCACGGTCCATGACCAGGTAGCTAATGGTCGAGGTCGCCTCGTCGTAGAAGGCGTCCACGTGAAGGTTGTTGCCGATGATCATCACGTTCTCCAATTTATCCGCCTCGCCTTGTACAGGCGTAGGCAGTGACAGGAGCTTTATCAAGATGCATGCCAGGCTTTTTGCCACTCACTGGCCAATGAAACCGGCCAGTTGCTGACAGCTGCCGGCGAAACTGGCAGCCGAGTTGGCAGTCGACTGACAGCCAATGGCAGTGTTTGGCAGTCCTTGGTACCCTGCGTCGGTCATCCATACGGTGCCGTCATGCCTGAAGCCCATCCCCTCATCCTAGCTCTGGTTTCCTACCTCGAGCACGATGCCCTCCCGACCATCGTGTTGGACACCGACTACAACATCCTCGCCGCCAATGCAGCCTATCGCCGTCAGTTTGGCCGACATGAGCAGGCTCCACTGGGCGAGAAGTGCCACAGGGTTTCGCATCACTACGCTGTGCCGTGCGACCAGGCTGGCGAACATTGCCCGATGCGCAAGGCGTGGAACAGCAAGGTACCGGAGCGGGTATTGCACATTCATCACACACCCCGTGGCCCCGAGCATGTGGATGTCGAGTTGCGGCCGATCCTGGATGAACAGGGCAAGGTAGTGGCCTTTGTCGAACGCCTCACCACCATCAGCCTCGCCTCAGCGCAGCCACAGGAGCAAGGTTTGGTCGGCCGCGCTCCAACCTTCAAGGCCGCCTTGGCCAGCCTGCAGCGTGCTGCACCGGCGCAGATCCCGGTGTTGCTGCAGGGGGAGTCGGGGACCGGCAAGGAGCTGTTCGCCCGTGCAGTGCACATGGGCAGTCCCAGAGCCAACGGCCCGTTGGTGGTGGTCGACTGCACCGGCCTGACCGAGTCGTTGTTCGAGAGTGAACTGTTCGGCTATGAGAAGGGCGCGTTCACCGGGGCGCATCAGCGCAAGATCGGCTTGGCCGAGGCGGCCCATGGCGGCACCCTGTTCCTCGACGAAATCGGTGAAGTGCCGCTGGCGATGCAGGTGAAGCTGCTGCGCCTGATAGAGTCCGGAAGTTTTCGTCCCGTGGGCAGCCTGCGCACTGTGCATTCGGATTTCCGCCTGATATCGGCCACCCATAAACCGCTCAAACAAATGGTCGCGGATGGCTCCTTCCGTGAAGACCTGTATTACCGCATCAGCGGCTTCCCGATTCGTCTACCTGCATTGCGCGAGCGGGTGGAGGATCTGCCGCTACTCGCACAGAGCCTGCTGCAGCGCATGGCCAGCCAGCCGACGCCCAGGCTGAGTGAAGACGCCCTACAGCAACTTGCGTTGCATCCGTTTCCGGGCAATATCCGCGAGCTGCGCAACATTCTGGAACGCGCGCGTTTGTTTGCCGATGACGGTGTGATCAGACCTGAGCATTTACCGGAAGACACTGGACTGACCGGCGCGGCTAAAGGAAGCGGTCGTCGGAATGACCTAGGGGAGCTGGCACAGGCGCTGGAGCAGTTCAAAGGCTCGCGCAGTGAACTGGCCAGTCATCTTGGCATGAGCGAACGCACGCTGTATCGCCGCTTGAAAGCGCTCGGGCTGAACTGAAAGCACGCCGGACTTTACCGGACCTTTACCTGCGCCCTGACATTGAAAGGGAAAAATCGTGGTCTGATCAGTTAACCGAACCTGGCAATCAATGCATGCCAGGCGATAACAGGCAGAGGACCGCATCAAATGAAGAAGACCCTAACCTTGATCTGCGCCGCGCTGATGCTCAGCACACCGCTGGCAAGCTTTGCGCAGCCGGGCCCGCCTGACCGGCATGATGGCGGCCCGTCGCACCAAGGCAACCCGCCCCATGGTCAACCACAGCACCAGGGCCGACATGACAATGGCGGCGGTCCTGCTTACCGTGATCCACACTTTCGCCCACAACAAGGTATGCCGATACCTCATAAGCAGTGGCAGCGTGGTCATGCCGTTGATCCACATTACCGTGGTGACCGTTACTGGGTAACTGACTGGAAAGCGCGTCACCTGTATGCACCACCTCGTGATCATCGTTGGCTGCATGTGAATGGCGACTACGTGCTGGTGGCCATTGCCAGCGGTGTGATCGTGAACATTCTCACCGGCTACTGATTGTTTGCAGGCACTAAAAAGCCCGCATCAGCGGGCTTCTTAGTGTCTGGCGAATTACACCTGATCAGAAGTCCAGGTTCGACACCGACAGCGCGTTACTTTCGATGAATTCACGACGCGGCTCGACCGCATCACCCATCAGGGTGTTGAAGATCTGGTCAGCTGCGATGGCATCTTCGATAGTGACCTTGAGCATACGGCGAACGGTCGGGTCCATGGTGGTTTCCCACAGTTGATCCGGGTTCATCTCACCCAGCCCTTTGTATCGCTGAATGGTATGGCGCTTGGTGGTCTCGTTCATCAGCCAATCCAGGCCCTCTTTGAACTCGACGATTGCCTTGCGGCGTTCACCGCGCTGCACGTACGCACCTTCACCCAACAGGCTCGAAAGCTTGGCACCAATGTTGACCACGGTACGGTAGTCATTGCTGCCGAAGAAATCGCGGTTGAACGTGATGTAGCTGGCCAGACCGTGCGAGGTAATTTCCACTTCAGGCAGCCATACGTTGCGCTCTTTGTCTTCACGCAGGCTGGCGTAGTAAGCCAGGCCAGACTTCTGGCTGGAGTTCAGACGCGCCTGGAACTGGGCCAGCCAGGCTTGCATCACGGCGTGGTCACCCAACTGTTCCAGGGTCACCTCAGGCAGGTAGACGAAGTGCTCGGTCAACTCTTCCGGGTACAAGCGCGACAGGCGCTTGAGCGTCTTCATGACACTACGGAACTCATTCACCAACGCTTCCAGCTGCACACCGGAAACCGGTGGTGCCGATTCGTCCAGGTGCAGACTGGCATCTTCCAGAGCCGACTGGGTCATGTACTCTTCCATGGCCTCATCGTCTTTGATGTACTGCTCCTGCTTGCCTCTTTTCACCTTATACAGCGGCGGCTGGGCAATATAGATGTAGCCACGCTCAACCAGCTCCGGCAGCTGACGGAAGAAGAAGGTCAACAGCAGCGTACGAATGTGCGAACCGTCAACGTCAGCATCGGTCATGATGATGATGTTGTGATAACGCAGTTTATCGATGTTGTACTCTTCGCGGCCGATACCACAGCCCAGCGCAGTGATCAGCGTGCCCACTTCCTGGGACGAAATCATCTTGTCGAAGCGCGCTTTCTCGACGTTGAGGATTTTACCCTTCAGCGGCAAGATCGCCTGGGTACGACGGTTACGGCCTTGCTTGGCCGAGCCACCCGCAGAGTCACCCTCCACCAGGTACAGTTCGGAGAGAGCAGGATCCTTCTCTTGGCAGTCCGCCAGCTTGCCCGGCAGACCCGCGATATCCAGCGCACCTTTACGGCGGGTCATCTCACGGGCTTTACGGGCGGCTTCACGGGCGCGAGCGGCGTCGATCATCTTGCCAACGACCGCCTTGGCCTCGTTCGGGTTTTCCAAGAGGAAATCGGCGAAGTACTTGTTCATCTCCTGTTCCACGGCGGTTTTCACCTCCGAGGAGACCAGCTTGTCCTTGGTCTGTGAGCTGAACTTCGGGTCCGGTACCTTAACCGAGATGATCGCGGTCAGGCCTTCACGGGCGTCGTCGCCAGTGGTTGCCACCTTGTTCTTCTTCGCCAGGCCTTCCTGCTCGATGTAGCTGTTAAGGCTACGGGTCAGCGAGGAACGGAAACCCACCAGGTGGGTACCGCCATCACGCTGTGGAATATTGTTGGTGAAGCACAGCAGATTTTCGTTGAAGCTGTCGTTCCATTGCAGGGCGACTTCAACACCCACGCCATCGTCACGCTGAACGTTGAAGTGGAACACTTGGGAGTTGACCGGCGTTTTGTTGGTGTTCAAGTACTCGACGAATGCACGCAGGCCACCTTCGTACTTGAAGAACTCTTCCTTACCGCTGCGCTCATCCTTCAGCAGAATGCCAACGCCCGAGTTGAGGAACGACAGTTCGCGGATGCGCTTGGCCAGGATGTCCCAGCTGAAGTGAATGTTCTTGAAGGTTTCAGCCGACGGCTTGAAGTGGATGTGGGTACCCGTGGTTTCACTGTCACCGACAACCGCCATAGGCGCTTGTGGAACACCGTGAACGTAGGTCTGTTCCCAGATCTTGCCGCTACGGCGAACGGTCAGAATCAGTTTCTCGGACAAGGCGTTCACAACCGATACACCTACACCGTGCAGACCGCCGGATACTTTGTAGGAGTTGTCGTCGAACTTACCGCCGGCGTGCAGCACAGTCATGATGACCTCGGCTGCGGAAACGCCTTCTTCCTTATGCACATCGACCGGAATGCCGCGACCGTTGTCGCGCACACTGATAGATTCGTCCGGGTGGATGATGACAGTGATGTCATCGCAGTGACCGGCGAGGGCTTCGTCGATCGAGTTGTCGACCACCTCGAAGACCATGTGGTGCAGGCCACTACCATCATCGGTGTCGCCAATGTACATGCCGGGACGCTTGCGTACGGCATCCAAACCTTTCAGCACCTTGATGCTAGAGGAGTCGTACGTTTGATTTTCGCTCATGCCTTCACTCCCGATGGTCGTGGGTCTGGGTGATACGGCCTTGTTCCACGTGGAACAAAGCAACTGGCGTTTCCGTCTGCCAGCCTTCCCTCAGTAATTCGTGATCTACACAGGTGATGAACACCTGGCAGCGTAATTCTTCAAGCAAGCGGCACAGTGCGCGGCGATGCTGATCATCCAGTTCGGACGGCAAGTCATCCACGAGATAAATACAGTGACCGCGGCGAGCCTGACTAACGAGGTGGCCTTGGGCAATGCGCAATGCGCATACCACCAACTTTTGCTGACCACGCGACAGGATGTCGGCTGCGTTGTTGCCAGCCAACCGCAAACGCAAATCAGCACGCTGCGGACCGGCTTGGGTATGGCCCATTTGCTGATCGCGAAGGAGAGAGGAGGCGAGTACTTCTTGCAGTTCCCGGTCCTTGTCCCAGCCTCGGTAGTAGCTTAGGGTCAACCCGTCCAGCTCGACCAGTTCGCTCAGGGTTCGCTCGAAGACGGGCTTCAAGGCCTTGATGTAGTTGCGACGGTATTCATCTATTTCCGCGCTGGCCAGGCACAATTCCCGGTCCCAGGCGGCTTGCGAAGCTGGGTCAAGTGTACCATGACGCAACCATGAGTTCCGCTGCCGCAGCGCCTTCTGAAGCCGTTGCCAGGCTGGCAGAAAACGAGGTTCCACGTGGAACACCCCCCAGTCCAGAAACTGTCGGCGTATTTTTGGGGCACCTTCAAGCAGCCGGAAACTGTCTGGGTTGATGAGCTGAAGCGGCAGTAACTCAGCCAACTGCGCGGCGCTGCGTGCATTCTGCCCATCGATGCGGATAGTGAACTCCCCTTGTCGTTCACGAGACACACCCAGGTTGCTCGTACCACCCTCCGTCAGCTGCACCTCGCCGAACACAGTACAGGCAGCCTGTTCGTACTGAATAACCGGATTCAGGCGGGTGCTGCGAAATGAACGCGCCAGCCCGAGCAAATGCACGGCTTCCAGCACGCTGGTCTTGCCGCTGCCGTTGGCGCCATAAAGGATGTTGATGCGGGGGGAGGGTAAGAGTGTCACCGGGTGCAAGTTGCGCACCGCGGTGACCATGAGACGTCGAAGGGACATTTCGCCTGCTACAGGTTACAGGCGCATCGGCATGACAACGTAGGAAGAATCGTCATTGCCAGCTTCCTGCAGCAGCGCACTGCTGTTGGAATCGGACAAGATCAGACGAACTTGCTCAGTAGTCATTACGCCCAGCACGTCCAGCAAGTAGCTGACGTTGAAACCAATCTCCAGCGAGCTACCTTCGTAGTCCACGCTGATTTCTTCTTCAGCTTCTTCCTGCTCCGGGTTGTTAGCCTGGATCTTCAGTTGACCAGCAGCCAGTTGCAGGCGAATACCGCGGTACTTTTCGTTGGAAAGAATCGCAGTACGGCTGAAGGCTTCACGCAGCGCCTGGCGATCTCCGACGACCAACTTGTCACCGCCTTTGGGCAGTACGCGCTCGTAGTCCGGGAACTTGCCGTCAACCAGCTTGGAGGTAAAGGTGAACTCGCCAGTAGTGGCGCGGATGTGATGCTGGCCCAGCACGATGCTGACCATGCCCTCAGGATCGGTCAGCAGGCGCGCCAGCTCCAGGATGCCTTTACGCGGCACGATGACCTGGTGACGATCCTCCTGCTCGATCGGCGCGCTCATCGAGCAAAGCGCCAAGCGGTGACCGTCAGTGGATACGGCGCGCAACGTGTTGCGGGAAACCTCAAGCAGCATGCCATTGAGGTAATAGCGCACATCCTGCTGGGCCATGGCGAAGCTGGTTCGCTCGATCAGGCGACGCAGCTTGCTCTGCTCCAGGTTGCAGGTGAGCGAACCCGGGCCTTCTTCCACAGTCGGGAAGTCGTTGGCAGGCAGAGTCGACAGGGTGAAGCGGCTGCGGCCGGCCTTTACCAACAGTTTCTGCTCATCGACCTTGATATCGATCAGGGCGTCGTTAGGCAGGCTTTTGCAGATGTCCATGAGCTTGCGCGCCGGAACAGTGATCTCGCCAGGCTCGGCCGGCTCTTCCAGTTGCACTCGGCCTACCAGCTCGACTTCCAGGTCGGTACCGGTCAACGACAGTTGCTGGCCTTGTACGACCAGCAATACGTTGGACAGGACCGGCAAGGTCTGACGGCGCTCGACGACACCGGCGACCAGTTGCAGGGGTTTCAACAGGGCTTCGCGTTGAATGGTGAAATGCATGGTCTAGTCCCTTGCCTTCAATTAGCTGCGCAGACGGCCATCAGGTCGTCAGCGTCCGCAGCAGGTTCTTGTAGTCCTCGCGGATGTCCGCGTCGGATTCCTTCAGTTCATTGATTTTGCGGCAGGCGTGCAGCACGGTCGTATGGTCGCGACCACCGAACATGTCGCCGATTTCCGGCAGACTGTGGTTGGTCAACTCCTTGGACAGGGCCATGGCTACCTGACGCGGGCGCGCGACAGAACGCGAACGACGCTTGGACAACAGATCGGAGATCTTGATCTTGTAGTACTCAGCGACAGTGCGCTGAATGTTATCCACACTGACCAGTTTGTCTTGCAGCGCCAACAGATCCTTGAGCGATTCACGAATCAGCTCGATGGTGATGTCACGCCCCATGAAATGCGAGTGAGCGATAACCCGCTTCAGTGCACCTTCCAGCTCACGGACGTTGGATCGAATGCGCTGAGCGATGAAAAAGGCTGCGTCGTGCGGGAGCTCGACTTTGGCCTGGTCGGCCTTCTTCATCAGGATTGCTACGCGGGTTTCCAGCTCTGGCGGCTCGACAGCCACCGTCAGGCCCCAACCAAAGCGCGACTTCAGACGCTCTTCCAGGCCTTCGATTTCCTTGGGATAGCGGTCAGAGGTAAGGATTACCTGCTGGCCCCCCTCAAGCAAGGCGTTGAAGGTGTGGAAAAACTCTTCCTGCGAGCGCTCTTTGCGAGCGAAGAACTGGATATCGTCGATCAGCAACGCGTCCACCGAGCGGTAGAAGCGCTTGAACTCGTTGATGGCATTAAGTTGCAACGCTTTGACCATGTCCGCGACGAAACGCTCCGAATGCAGGTACACCACCTTGGCATTCGGGTTCTTCTTCAGCAGGTGGTTACCCACAGCATGCATAAGGTGGGTTTTACCCAAACCCACACCGCCATATAGGAACAGTGGGTTGTAGCCATGCTTGGGGTTGTCTGCAACCTGCCAGGCAGCCGCGCGGGCGAGCTGGTTCGACTTACCTTCGACGAAGGTGTCAAAGGTGAAGGTCCGGTTCAGGTAACTGGTGTGCTTGAGCGCACCTTCCACCTGCACGGTGCGCTGTTCAGCCCGGCCACCACTGGGCGGCGCGGCAGCGGGCTCGGCCATGGCATCAAAGCTGTCACGCGAAGACGTCTCGACCAGTACAGGCTCGGCTGCTGCGACGGCGACGGATTCAACCGCTGCTGCCGGGGCGGTCTTGTGTGCCTGTGTCTGCGCCAGCGAAGCCGCAACGGCAGCGCTGACCGGCGCGTTGGGCGCAGCCCTTGGGGCCGAGCTGCGGCGGCTACCTATTAATAAGGAAAGGGCTGGTGCAATGCCGCTACCGTTCTCACCCAACAGCTCGAGTAAGCGACCCAGGTACTTTTCATTGACCCAATCGAGAACGAAACGGTTAGGCGCATAGACGCGCAACTCGTCGCCTTCGGCTTCGACCTGTAGCGGACGGATCCAGGTGTTGAATTGCTGGGCAGGCAGTTCATCGCGTAGAAGCTCCACGCACTGCTGCCAAAGTTCCACTGACACGGATATCCCCTGAGTTTGAAAGCCGGATGAGGCAAAAACAAACCGCCATTGTACCGGTCGAGCGTTCAGTTATCCACATGTGGACACGTTAGGAACCATGACAAAACAGCCATTTATCGACCAAAACGGCTTTTCGCCTCTGTGAATAAGCCCTGTGGATAAACGACCATGAGGGCTATGCACAACCCTGAGCTATAGCCTGTTGATAAACCAACTGTGGATAAAAGGTGTTTTCATCCACAGCTTGCGCTCACGATGGGAACAAGCGCAGCACGGGTTCAGAACAATGTTGTAAAACTCTGTACGCCACGTAAATCGTGGCTCAGAGCAGGTTATCCACAGAAGGTTATCCACCTAAGATTTATAAGTTCTTCAAAAAAGCTTTTTATATCTCTCTTCTTTTTTTTCATGTTGTCCTCGATCTGTATGTCTGATCAAGCACCCGTTGGGCACTGACCAACAGGCACCGTCCATCACACGCTCTATATGGAAAGACTGGTTGGAAATTGACCTATGGGCTTGCTTTCTCTAGAATCGCCGGTCTCTTAAAAAGGGGGCCATCCCGGCCCGTCGTCGACAAACCAGGTAACACGCCATGAAACGTACTTTCCAACCAAGCACCATCAAGCGCGCCCGCACCCACGGTTTCCGTGCCCGTATGGCTACCAAGAACGGCCGTGCTGTTCTGTCGCGTCGTCGTGCCAAAGGCCGTAAGCGTCTGGCCATTTGATTTTTCGGCACAGGTGGTGAGTCAGGACTTCAGTCGGGAAAAGCGACTGCTTACACCCCGGCATTTCAAAGCGGTCTTCGACTCCCCAACCGGCAAGGTTCCAGGGAAAAACCTGCTGATCCTTGCTCGCGAGAACGGCCTCGATCACCCACGCCTTGGCTTGGTAATCGGCAAGAAGAGTGTCAAGCTCGCCGTTCAGCGCAACCGCCTCAAGCGCTTGATGCGCGATTCCTTTCGTCTGAACCAGCAATTGCTTGCCGGACTGGACATCGTGATCGTCGCGCGTAAGGGATTGGGTGAGATAGAAAACCCGGAATTGCACCAACACTTTGGCAAGCTCTGGAAACGCCTGGCGCGCAGCCGGCCGACACCAGCAGTCACCGCCAATTCCGCAGGGGTAGACAGCCAAGATGCGTAAACTGGCACTCGTTCCGATCCAGTTTTACCGTTACGCCATTAGTCCTCTGATGGCCAATCACTGTCGTTTTTTCCCCAGTTGCTCCTGTTACGCGTATGAAGCCATCGAAAACCATGGCCTCTGGCGTGGTGGGTGGCTGGCCGTTCGTCGCCTGGGGCGTTGTCATCCGTGGAATGACGGCGGTTTCGACCCCGTTCCACCCGCTCCTTCCTCCCGAACTTCTTCGATAGCCGAGTAATCATGGATATTAAACGCACGATCCTGATCGCCGCGCTGGCAGTCGTGTCCTACGTCATGGTCCTGAAGTGGAACGATGACTACGGCCAGGCTGCCCTGCCGACTCAGAATACTGCTGCCAGCACTGTTGCTCCGGGCCTGCCCGATGGCGTGCCGGCCGGTAACAACGGTGCCAGCGCCGATGTACCGAGCGCCAACGCCGAATCGAGCCCTGCCGAACTGGCACCGGTTGCACTCAGCAAGGACCTGATCCGAGTCAAGACCGACGTTCTGGAACTGGCTATCGATCCGGTCGGTGGTGACATCGTCCAGCTGAACCTGCCGAAGTACCCACGCCGTCAGGACCACCCGAACATTCCATTCCAGTTGTTCGACAATGGTGGTGAACGTGTTTACCTGGCACAAAGCGGTCTGACCGGCACCGACGGCCCGGATGCCCGCGCCAGCGGCCGTCCGCTGTATGCCGCCGAACAGAAGAGCTACCAGCTGGCCGACGGCCAGCAACAACTGGTGGTAGACCTGAAGTTCAGCGACAACGGTGTCAACTACATCAAGCGTTTCAGCTTCGAGCGCGGTGAGTACGACCTGAATGTCAGCTACCTGATCGACAACCAGAGCGGCCAGGCCTGGAACGGCAACATGTTTGCCCAGCTCAAGCGTGATGCCAGCGGCGATCCGTCCTCCAGCACTGCCACCGGCACCGCTACCTACCTGGGTGCTGCCCTGTGGACAGCTTCTGAGCCTTACAAAAAGGTCTCGATGAAGGACATCGACAAAGGTAGTTTGAAAGAAAATGTGTCCGGCGGCTGGGTTGCCTGGCTGCAGCACTACTTCGTGACCGCCTGGATTCCGACCAAGTCGGACAACAACGTCGTCCAGACCCGCAAGGATAGCCAGGGCAACTACATCATCGGCTACACCGGCCCGGTTATCAGCGTACCGGCTGGCGGCAAGGTCGAAACCAGTGCCCTGCTGTACGCCGGCCCGAAGATTCAGTCCAAGCTGAAAGAGTTGTCCCCAGGCCTGGAATTGACCGTCGACTATGGCTTCCTGTGGTTTATCGCCCAGCCGATCTTTTGGCTGCTGCAACATATCCACAGCCTGCTGGGTAACTGGGGCTGGTCGATCATCGTGCTGACCATGTTGATCAAAGGCCTGTTCTTCCCGCTGTCGGCTGCCAGCTACCGCTCCATGGCGCGTATGCGTGCCGTTGCACCTAAGCTCGCCGCCCTCAAGGAACGCTTCGGTGATGACCGCCAGAAGATGTCCCAGGCGATGATGGAGCTTTACAAGAAAGAGAAGATCAACCCGCTGGGCGGCTGCCTGCCGATCCTGGTGCAGATGCCGGTATTCCTGGCCCTGTACTGGGTATTGCTGGAAAGCGTGGAAATGCGCCAGGCCCCATGGATCCTGTGGATTACTGACCTGTCGATCAAGGATCCGTTCTTCATCCTGCCGATCATCATGGGCGCCACCATGTTCATTCAGCAGCGCCTGAACCCGACTCCGCCGGATCCGATGCAGGCCAAGGTGATGAAAATGATGCCAATCATCTTCACCTTCTTCTTCCTGTGGTTCCCTGCTGGTCTGGTGCTGTACTGGGTTGTGAACAACTGCCTGTCGATTTCGCAGCAGTGGTACATCACTCGCCGTATCGAAGCAGCTACCAAAAAAGCTGCTGCTTGACGGGCTAATACGCTAGCCTGTGAATAAAAAACGCCCCCTAGTGGGGCGTTTTTGCTATCTGTCGTTTTTGTCGTAGAGGCTTTCGAGCATGAACACTGTGCGTGAAACCATCGCCGCCATCGCCACGGCCCAAGGGCGTGGCGGTGTGGGAATTGTCAGGTTGTCCGGCCCTCTGGCTGCCAAGGCCGGCCTGTTGATCACTGGCCGCACCCTGACCCCGAGGCATGCCCATTACGGTCCGTTCCGCGACGATGAAGGGCTGGTACTGGACGAAGGGATTGCTCTGTTCTTTCCCGGGCCTAATTCGTTCACTGGCGAGGACGTGCTTGAACTGCAGGGACACGGTGGCCCGGTAGTTTTGGACATGCTGCTGCAGCGCTGTGTGCAAGTCGGCTGTCGTCTGGCCCGCCCGGGCGAGTTCAGCGAGCGCGCCTTCCTCAACGACAAGCTCGACCTGGCTCAGGCCGAAGCCATCGCCGACCTGATCGAGGCCAGTTCCAGCCAGGCCGCGCGCAACGCCCTGCGCTCGCTGCAAGGGGAATTCTCCAGGCGTGTACACAGCCTCACCGAGGCGTTGATTGCCCTGCGTATCTACGTCGAGGCGGCGATCGACTTTCCCGAGGAAGAGATCGACTTCCTCGCCGATGGCCACGTGCTGTCGATGCTTGATGCCGTGCGCAGCGAGTTATCCACTGTGCAGCGCGAGGCCGGGCAGGGTGCCTTGCTGCGTGACGGCATGACGGTAGTCATTGCCGGCCGACCGAATGCCGGTAAATCGAGCTTGCTGAACCAGCTGGCCGGGCGGGAAGCTGCCATCGTCACTGACATTGCCGGCACCACGCGGGATATCCTGCGTGAACATATCCACATCGACGGCATGCCGTTGCACGTTGTCGATACTGCCGGCTTGCGCGATACCGATGACCATGTGGAAAAGATCGGTGTGGAGCGCGCCTTGAAGGCCATTGGCGAGGCAGACCGTGTGCTGCTGGTGGTCGACTCGACTGCGCCCGAGGCCAGCGACCCGTTCGCCCTGTGGCCAGAGTTTCTCGACCAGCGCCCGGACCCGGCCAAGGTCACCCTGATTCGTAACAAGGCTGACTTGAGTGGTGAGCCGGTGGCGTTGGAGCAATGCGATGATGGCCACGTCACCATCACCCTCAGCGCCAAAGGTGACGATGCGGGTCTGCAATTGCTGCGCGACCACCTGAAAGCCTGCATGGGTTATGAACAGACCGCCGAGAGCGGCTTCAGCGCTCGCCGGCGCCATCTGGATGCCTTGCGCCAGGCCAGTGAGCACCTGGAACACGGCCGAGCACAACTGACGCTGGCGGGCGCAGGGGAGCTGCTGGCAGAAGACCTGAGGCAAGCGCAGCATGCCCTGGGTGAAATCACCGGAGCATTCAGTTCTGACGACCTGCTGGGGCGGATCTTCTCCAGCTTCTGCATCGGCAAGTAATCCACAGCCCGGTACGGTCAAGCGCCGCTCCTTCGGGAGCGGCTTTTTTTTGCCTGAAATTCAGCATTACCGCACTGGCGTATGAGCGGGTTCACCCGCGAAGAGGCCGGCCCTGTCTCACATTTCTTATGCACAAGCAAAAAAACGCCCTCAGGAGCCCTGTGGAAAACCCGCCTTCAGCTCAGTTGATAAGCGTGCTTTTTTTCTGAGGAAAAACCCACCTGTGGGTAAACAGGCATTTAATCCACAGGCTAAATGACGTTATCCATAGCCCTCATGCCACTCCAGACACAGGGTTTAATTTCTCTCTACATAGCGCCATTCGTGGGATAGGAGACTTTATCCACAGATATCGTTGTGCATAAGAATAAACATAAAAACAAAGCTTTTTAAATTTCTTCTCTTTGATTTCTGTTGTTTGCCACTCATCCACAGACTGGTCAAAATTTGCTCAGACGGTTTCTTTAGTGGGGGTGAAGTCCCTATACTTGTCGGCTTACCTTCTCTATTCGCAAAAACAGGCACGAGGTGCGTGGTGGATTTCCCTTCCCGTTTTGACGTGATCGTCATCGGCGGCGGCCATGCCGGTACCGAGGCTGCGCTTGCGTCTGCACGCATGGGTGTGAAAACCCTGCTGCTGACCCATAACGTGGAAACCCTCGGTCACATGAGCTGCAACCCCGCCATCGGCGGTATTGGCAAAAGCCATCTGGTCAAAGAGATCGATGCGCTCGGCGGCGCCATGGCGTTGGCCACCGACAAGAGCGGCATTCAGTTTCGCGTTCTGAACAACCGCAAGGGCCCGGCCGTACGTGCTACCCGTGCACAAGCCGACCGCGCCATCTACAAGGCAGTGGTGCGTGAAATCCTGGAAAACCAGCCGAACCTGTGGATATTCCAGCAGTCCTGCGACGACCTGATCGTTGAGCAGGACCAGGTCAAAGGCTTGGTAACCCAGATGGGCCTGCGTTTCTTTGCCGAATCGGTGGTGCTGACTACCGGTACCTTCCTCGGCGGCCTTATCCACATTGGTTTGCAAAACCATTCCGGTGGTCGCGCCGGTGATCCACCTTCGATTGCCCTGGCCCATCGCATGCGTGAACTGCCGCTGCGCGTCGGCCGCCTGAAAACCGGTACCCCGCCACGTATTGACGGCCGCTCGGTGGACTTCTCGGTAATGAC
This sequence comes from Pseudomonas sp. JR33AA, assembly GCF_021378985.1. Lineage (NCBI taxonomy): Bacteria > Pseudomonadati > Pseudomonadota > Gammaproteobacteria > Pseudomonadales > Pseudomonadaceae > Pseudomonas > Pseudomonas sp. JR33AA. The sequence goes on along the minus strand of NZ_JAJSAW010000012.1, from coordinate 30,819 downwards.
CGAACAACCAGGCGATACGCCGATCCCGGTGATGTCGTTCATGGGCAATGCCGAAATGCACCCGCGTCAGGTGAGCTGCTGGATTACCCACACCAATGCGCGCACCCACGAGATCATTGCCTCGAACCTCGACCGTTCGCCGATGTACTCGGGCGTGATCGAAGGTGTCGGTCCGCGCTACTGTCCGTCGATCGAAGACAAGATCCACCGCTTCGCCGACAAGGAAAGCCACCAGGTGTTCATCGAGCCGGAAGGCTTGAACACCCATGAGTTGTATCCCAACGGTATTTCCACTTCGCTGCCGTTCGACGTGCAACTGGAGCTGGTCCGTTCGATCCGCGGCATGGAAAATGCCCACATCGTGCGCCCGGGCTATGCCATCGAGTACGACTACTTCGATCCCCGTGACCTCAAGTACAGCCTCGAGACGAAAGTCATCGGCGGCCTGTTCTTCGCCGGGCAGATCAACGGCACAACCGGGTACGAGGAAGCCGGCGCCCAAGGCCTGCTGGCCGGGACCAACGCCGCACTGCGGGCGCAGGGCCGTGACAGCTGGTGCCCGCGCCGCGACGAGGCATACATTGGTGTACTGGTGGACGACCTGATTACCTTGGGTACCCAGGAGCCGTACCGCATGTTCACGTCGCGCGCCGAGTACCGTCTGATCCTGCGCGAAGACAACGCCGACCTGCGCCTGACTGAGAAGGGCCGTGAATTGGGCCTGATCGATGACCAGCGCTGGGCCGCGTTCTGCGCCAAGCGCGACGGTATCGAGCGTGAGGAACAGCGCCTGAAGTCGACCTGGGTTCGCCCGAATACTGCGCAAGGCCAGGCCGTTGTGGATAAGTTTGGCACTCCCCTGAGCCATGAGTACAGCCTGCTCAATCTCCTGGCGCGCCCGGAAATCGACTACGCCGGCCTGATCGAAGCGACTGGCGGTGAAGCGATCGATCCACAGGTTGCCGAGCAAGTCGAGATCCGCACCAAGTACGCCGGCTACATCGACCGCCAGCAGGATGAAATTGCCCGACTGCGCGCCAGCGAAGACACACGCCTGCCTGTGGATATCGACTACACGACGATTTCCGGCCTGTCCAAGGAGATACAGGGCAAGCTGAGCCAGACCCGTCCGGAGACGCTGGGCCAGGCTTCGCGTATCCCGGGTGTGACCCCGGCGGCGATTTCCCTGTTGCTGATTCACTTGAAAAAACGCGGCGCTGGCCGCGAATTGGAGCAAAGCGCTTGAGTTCCCTGGTAACCCCGCAACACGCTGAAGAGTTGTCCACAGGTGCGCGGCTGCTTGGTGTCGAGCTGACTGCCGAGCAGCACGAGAAGCTGCTTGGCTACCTGGCGCTGTTGATCAAATGGAACAAAGCCTACAACCTGACGGCTGTGCGCGACCCGGACGAAATGGTTTCGCGTCACCTGCTCGACAGCCTTAGCGTCATGTCTTTTATCCACAACGACCGTGATAACTGGCTGGATGTTGGCAGCGGCGGTGGCATGCCTGGCATCCCACTGGCTATCCTGCATCCACACAAGCGCGTCACCGTGCTGGACGCCAATGGCAAGAAGACCCGTTTCCTGACACAGGTGAAAATGGAACTCAGGCTAGACAACCTCACGGTTATCCACAGCCGGGTCGAGGCCTTCCAGCCGGCACAACCGTTCGACGGAATCATCTCCCGCGCCTTCAGCAGCATGGAGAACTTCACCAACTGGACCCGCCACTTGGGCGACACCGGGACGCAATGGCTTGCAATGAAGGGGCTGCATCCTGCCGATGAACTGGTAGCATTGCCCGCAGACTTCACAGTGGAAAGCGAACAGGCCCTGACCGTTCCGGGTTGCCAGGGCCAGCGCCATCTGCTGATACTGCGCCGCAAGGCATGACTGGGAACACTCGCAACAATGGCTAAGGTATTCGCAATCGCGAACCAGAAAGGTGGTGTGGGCAAGACAACCACCTGTATCAATCTCGCCGCCTCGCTGGCTGCGACCAAGCGTCGTGTCCTGCTGATCGACCTCGATCCGCAGGGCAACGCCACCATGGGCAGCGGTGTGGACAAGCACGAGCTCGAGCATTCGGTCTACGACCTGCTGATCGGGGAGTGCGACTTGGCCCAGGCTATGCACTACTCCGAGCACGGAGGCTTCCAGTTGCTGCCGGCCAACCGTGACCTGACCGCCGCTGAGGTGGTGCTGCTGGAAATGCAGGTCAAGGAAAGCCGTCTGCGCAACGCCCTGGCGCCTATTCGCGATAACTACGACTACATCCTCATCGACTGCCCGCCGTCGTTGTCGATGCTCACGCTGAATGCTCTGGTCGCTTCCGATGGCGTGATTATCCCCATGCAGTGCGAGTACTACGCACTGGAAGGTCTCAGCGACCTTGTGGATAACATCAAGCGTATCGCCGCCCGGTTGAACCCGGAGTTGAAGATCGAGGGCCTGCTGCGGACCATGTACGATCCGCGTCTGAGCCTGAACAACGATGTTTCGGCACAGTTGAAGGAGCACTTCGGCCCTCAGCTGTACGACACAGTCATTCCGCGCAACATTCGCTTGGCCGAGGCCCCCAGCTTCGGCATGCCAGCCCTTGCTTACGACAAGCAATCGCGGGGGGCACTGGCTTACCTGGCCCTGGCTGGGGAACTGGTACGCCGTCAACGCCGTCCATCACGCACTGCACAAACAACTTAAGGAATCCGTATGGCCGTCAAGAAACGGGGTCTCGGACGTGGGTTGGATGCACTGCTCAGTGGTCCTTCCGTCAGCGCGCTCGAAGAGCAGGCTGTGAAGATCGACCAGAAAGAACTGCAACACCTGCCGGTCGAGCTGGTCCAGCGCGGCAAGTATCAGCCCCGCCGGGACATGGACCCGGAGGCGCTGGAAGAGCTTGCGCACTCGATTCGCAATCATGGTGTGATGCAACCGATCGTGGTACGCCCGATTGGTGACAACCGTTACGAGATCATCGCCGGTGAGCGCCGTTGGCGCGCTACCCAGCAGGCCGGCCTGGACACGATCCCGGCCATGGTCCGCGAAGTGCCCGACGAAGCTGCCATCGCCATGGCATTGATCGAGAACATCCAGCGCGAAGACCTCAACCCCCTGGAAGAGGCCATGGCCCTGCAGCGCCTGCAACAGGAATTCGAGCTCACCCAGCAGCAGGTGGCTGATGCTGTGGGCAAGTCGCGGGTGACCGTGGCCAACCTGCTGCGCCTGATTACCTTGCCCGATGCGATCAAGACCATGCTCGCCCACGGTGATCTGGAGATGGGGCACGCCCGTGCATTGCTCGGCCTGGATGAAGATCGTCAGGAGGAGGGGGCGCGTCATGTTGTCGCACGTGGTCTCACCGTGCGCCAAACCGAGGCACTGGTCCGTCAGTGGCTCAGCGACAAGCCTGATCCGGTCGAACCGAGCAAACCTGATCCGGATATCGCACGCCTTGAACAGCGGCTCGCAGAGCGCCTGGGCTCGGCCGTGCAGATCCGTCACGGCAACAAGGGCAAAGGCCAGTTGGTTATTCGCTACAACTCGCTTGATGAGTTGCAGGGCGTGCTCGCTCACATCCGCTGAAACAATTCCTGTTGTAGCGTGAAGTCGGAAATCACTACCGAAGAGTTGAATAGGGGTTAAACCACCCCTATACTCTGCGCGCATTTTGTCGGCACAAATTATGCCAAGTCATAGCTGACTTGTTGGTCGACTTCCGAGGAGCAGTTGTGATGGAAATACGCACGCCAAACCGCCTGCCTTTCCATCGCTGGGCGGTTTTTCCGGTACTGCTGGCTCAATTTGTCGTACTGCTGCTGGCAACCTTGGTGTTGTGGCAGTGGAAAGGGTCGGTCAGTGGATATTCAGGCCTTTGCGGAGGTTTGATTGCCTGGCTGCCCAATGTGTATTTCGCCTGGAAGGCTTTTCGCTTCAGCGGGGCTCGGGCGGCACAAGCTATCGTCAAGTCGTTTTACGCTGGCGAGGCAGGCAAGATGATTTTGACGGCAGTGCTTTTTGCACTGACCTTTGCAGGAGTGAAGCCACTGGCGCCGCTGGCAGTATTCGGCGTCTTCGTGTTGACCCTTTTGGTCAGCTGGTTCGCGCCCCTGCTGATGAATAAAAGACTTTCGAGACCTTAGGGCGTTTGAGGCAACCATGGCAGCAGAAACCGCTTCGGGCTATATCCAGCACCACTTGCAGAACCTGACCTACGGTCAACTACCAGACGGCAGCTGGGGCTTCGCCCATTCGGCTGCAGAAGCCAAGGCAATGGGCTTCTGGGCGTTCCACCTGGACACCCTGGGTTGGTCCGTCGCGCTGGGTCTGATCTTCCTGTTGATCTTCCGCATGGCGGCCAAGAAGGCGACTTCCGGCCAACCTGGCGGTCTGCAGAACTTCGTTGAGGTGATGGTCGACTTCGTCAACGGCAGCGTGAAGGACTCCTTCCACGGCCGTAGCCCGGTCATTGCACCGCTGGCGCTGACCATTTTCGTCTGGGTATTCCTGATGAACGCCGTCGACCTGGTACCGGTTGACTGGATTCCTCAGCTGGCCATCCTGATTTCCGGTGATCCGCACATTCCGTTCCGCGCCGTGTCGACCACCGACCCGAACGCGACCCTGGCCATGGCCTTCTGCGTCTTCGCCCTGATCATCTTCTACAGCATCAAGGTCAAGGGACTGGGCGGCTTCATCGGTGAGCTGACCCTGCACCCGTTTGGTAGCAAGAATATCTTCGTGCAGATCCTGCTGATTCCGGTCAACTTCCTGCTGGAATTCGTCACCCTGATCGCCAAGCCGATCTCGCTGGCACTGCGTCTGTTCGGCAACATGTATGCTGGCGAGTTGGTGTTCATCCTGATCGCTGTAATGTTCGGCTCCGGCCTGCTGTGGCTCAGCGGCCTGGGTGTGGTGCTGCAATGGGCGTGGGCTGTGTTCCACATCCTGATCATCACCCTGCAAGCTTTCATCTTCATGATGCTGACCATCGTCTACCTGTCGATGGCTCACGAAGATAACCATTAAGACCGCCTGGCGTGTCTGATAGCCTTCCCTGCCTGTACGGGGGGAGGGCTTAAAAAGTCCGCAAGGGCATGCTGTACCAAACGATTTGTTTTACCGCTTCAAACTAAAAACCTAACCAATACGACGTAAAAGTCGGGAGGAAAGATGGAAACTGTAGTTGGTCTGACCGCTATCGCTGTTGCTCTGCTGATCGGCCTGGGTGCTCTGGGTACCGCCATTGGTTTCGGCCTGCTGGGCGGCAAATTCCTGGAAGGCGCTGCTCGTCAACCAGAAATGGTTCCGATGCTGCAGGTCAAAATGTTCATCGTTGCCGGTCTGCTCGACGCCGTAACCATGATCGGTGTTGGTATCGCTCTGTTCTTCACCTTCGCGAATCCGTTCGTTGGTCAGATCGCCGGCTAATCACTCGTTACCACGAGTTGATGGCTGTATGAATTAAGACCGAGCGAGGTGTTGGCGTGAACATTAATGCAACCCTGATTGGCCAATCCGTTGCTTTCCTGATTTTTGTACTCTTCTGCATGAAGTATGTATGGCCTCCGGTCATCACTGCCCTGCAAGAGCGCCAAAAGAAGATTGCCGACGGCTTGGACGCTGCCAACCGCGCAGCTCGCGACCTGGAGCTGGCCCAAGAGAAAGCGGGTCAGCAACTGCGTGAAGCTAAAGCACAGGCAGCCGAAATCATCGAGCAAAGCAAGAAACGCGCTGCTCAGCTTGTCGACGAAGCCCGTGAACAGGCTCGCGTTGAAGCTGACCGTGTGAAGGCTCAGGCTCTGGCCGAGATCGAACAGGAACTGAACAGCGCTAAAGACGCCCTGCGTGCCCAAGTGGGTGCTCTGGCCGTTGGTGGTGCTGAAAAGATCCTTGGCGCCACAATCGATCAAAACGCGCATGCGGAGCTGGTTAACAAACTGGCCGCTGAAATTTAAGCGAGGGCGATCATGGCAGAACTGACCACGTTGGCCCGACCTTACGCTAAGGCTGCCTTTGAGCATGCCCAGGCCCATCAGCAACTGGCCAATTGGTCAGCCATGCTCGGCCTGGCTGCTGCGGTGTCGCAAGACGACACCATGCAGCGCCTGCTCAAGGCCCCGCGACTGACGAGCGCAGAAAAGGCCGCCACGTTCATTGACGTGTGCGGTGACAAGTTCAATGCACAGGCACAGAATTTCATTCATGTTGCCGCGGAAAACGACCGTCTCCTGCTTCTGCCGGAGATTGCCGCTCTGTTCGACCTGTACAAGGCCGAGCAAGAGAAATCCGTGGACGTGGAAGTCACCAGTGCCTTCGCGTTGAACCAAGAACAGCAAGACAAACTCGCCAAGGTTCTCAGTGCACGGTTAGGCCAGGAAGTGCGCCTGCACGCGTCGGAGGATGCCAGCCTGATTGGCGGCGTCGTCATCCGCGCCGGTGACCTGGTAATCGATGGCTCTGTTCGCGGCAAAATCGCGAAACTGGCCGAAGCATTGAAATCTTGAGTTTGAAGGGGCAGCAGAGCAATGCAGCAACTCAATCCTTCCGAAATTAGTGAAATCATCAAGGGCCGCATCGATAACCTCGATGTGAGCTCCCAAGCCCGTAACGAAGGTACCGTCGTTTCGGTATCCGACGGTATCGTGCGGATCCACGGTCTGGCCGACGTCATGTACGGCGAAATGATCGAGTTCCCTGGCAGCGTATACGGCATGGCCCTGAACCTGGAGCAAGACTCCGTAGGTGCAGTGATCCTGGGTGCCTATGACACCCTCGCCGAAGGCATGAGCGCCAAGTGCACCGGCCGCATCCTGGAAGTTCCGGTTGGTAAGGAACTGCTGGGTCGCGTCGTTGACGCACTGGGTAACCCTATCGACGGCAAAGGTCCTCTGGGCAACACCCAGACCGACGCAGTCGAGAAAGTCGCTCCAGGCGTGATCTGGCGTAAGTCGGTAGACCAGCCTGTACAGACTGGTTACAAATCCGTCGACGCCATGATCCCTGTCGGCCGTGGCCAGCGCGAGCTGATCATTGGTGACCGTCAGATCGGTAAGACCGCCATGGCCATCGACGCCATCATCAACCAGAAAGACTCCGGTATTTTCTGTGTTTATGTTGCTGTCGGCCAGAAGCGTTCCACCGTTGCCAACATCGTTCGCAAGCTGGAAGAAACCGGCGCCCTGGCCAACACCATCGTGGTCGTTGCCAGTGCTTCGGAATCCGCCGCGCTGCAGTTCCTGGCACCATACGCCGGCTGCACCATGGGCGAGTTCTTCCGCGACCGCGGTGAAGACGCACTGATCGTTTACGATGACCTGTCCAAGCAGGCCGTTGCCTACCGCCAGATCTCCCTGCTGCTGCGCCGTCCACCAGGACGCGAAGCATACCCAGGCGACGTGTTCTATCTCCACTCCCGTCTGCTGGAGCGTGCATCGCGCGTTTCGGAAGAGTACGTCGAGAAGTTCACCAACGGTGCTGTCACTGGCAAAACCGGTTCCCTGACCGCTCTGCCGATCATCGAAACCCAGGCTGGCGACGTTTCCGCGTTCGTTCCGACCAACGTGATTTCCATCACTGACGGTCAGATCTTCCTGGAATCGGCCATGTTCAACTCGGGCATCCGCCCTGCAGTGAACGCCGGTGTTTCGGTATCCCGCGTAGGTGGTGCCGCTCAGACCAAGATCATCAAGAAGCTGTCCGGTGGTATTCGTACCGCTCTGGCTCAGTACCGTGAACTGGCTGCATTCGCCCAGTTTGCATCCGATCTGGACGAAGCGACCCGCAAGCAGCTGGAGCATGGTCAGCGCGTTACCGAGCTGATGAAACAGAAGCAGTACGCGCCGATGTCCATCGCGGACATGGCTCTGTCGCTGTACGCCGCTGAGCGTGGCTTCCTGATCGACGTAGAAGTCTCCAAGATCGGCAGCTTCGAGCAAGCTCTGATCGCCTTCTTCAACCGTGATCACGCTGAACTGATGGCGAAGATCAACGTGAAGGGTGACTTCAACGACGAAATCGACGCAGGCCTGAAAGCCGGTATCGAGAAGTTCAAGGCCACCCAGACCTGGTAAGCCGCAGCGGGGGCTCAGGCCCCCGCTTGCTAACCTGATAGGTGATACATGGCAGGCGCAAAAGAGATTCGCAGTAAGATTGCGAGCATCAAAAGCACGCAAAAAATTACCAGCGCCATGGAGAAAGTGGCGGTCAGCAAGATGCGCAAGGCACAAATGCGCATGGCTGCTAGCCGTCCTTACGCGGAACGTATCCGCCAGGTGATCGGTCATCTGGCCAACGCCAACCCGGAATACCGCCACCCGTTCATGATCGAGCGCCCTGTAAAGCGCGCCGGTTATATCGTGGTGAGCAGTGACCGTGGTCTGTGCGGTGGCTTGAACACCAACCTGTTCAAGGCCCTGGTCAAGGACATGAGCGCAAACCGCGAACAGGGCGTGGAAATCGACCTGTGCGTGATCGGCAGCAAGGGTGCGACTTTCTTCCGCATCTTTGGCGGCAACGTCGTAGCAGCGATCAGCCACTTGGGCGAAGAGCCATCGATCAACGATCTGATCGGCTCCGTCAAAGTGATGCTGGACGCCTACCTGGACGGCCGTATCGATCGCCTCTCGGTGGTTTCGAACAAGTTCATCAATACCATGACCCAGAAGCCGACGGTCGAGCAATTGGTACCGTTGGTGGCAACCCCGGATCAGGATCTCAAGCATCACTGGGACTACCTGTACGAACCCGACGCAAAAGAGCTGCTGGATGGCTTGATGGTGCGCTACGTGGAGTCGCAGGTATACCAGGCGGTGGTCGAGAACAACGCTGCTGAACAAGCGGCCCGGATGATCGCCATGAAGAACGCCACAGACAACGCCGGTGATTTGATCAAAGAGCTTCAGTTGATCTACAACAAGGCGCGTCAGGCTGCGATCACCCAGGAGATCTCGGAAATCGTCGGCGGCGCTGCCGCGGTTTAACGGTTCACATATTCAGAGGATCCAGCTATGAGTAGCGGACGTATCGTTCAAATCATCGGCGCCGTCATCGACGTGGAATTCCCACGTGACGTCGTGCCGAGTGTATACAACGCGCTTAAGGTACAAGGCGCGGAAACCACCCTGGAAGTTCAGCAACAGCTGGGCGACGGTGTGGTTCGTACCATTGCGATGGGCTCGACCGAAGGCCTGAAGCGCGGTCTGGATGTCGTCGACACCGGCGCTGCCATTTCCGTTCCAGTTGGTAAGGCCACCCTGGGCCGTATCATGGACGTACTGGGCAACCCGATCGACGAAGCCGGCCCGATCGGCGAAGAAGAGCGTCGCGGTATCCACCAGCCAGCGCCTTCGTTCGCTGACCAGGCAGGCGGCAACGACCTGCTGGAAACCGGCATCAAGGTTATCGACCTGGTTTGCCCGTTCGCCAAGGGTGGTAAGGTTGGTCTGTTCGGTGGTGCCGGTGTCGGCAAAACCGTAAACATGATGGAACTGATCCGTAACATCGCCATGGAACACAGCGGTTACTCCGTGTTCGCTGGTGTGGGTGAGCGTACTCGTGAGGGTAACGACTTCTACCACGAGATGAAGGACTCCAACGTTCTCGACAAGGTAGCGCTGGTCTACGGTCAGATGAACGAGCCACCAGGAAACCGTCTGCGTGTAGCGCTGACCGGCCTGACCATGGCTGAGAAGTTCCGTGACGAAGGTAACGACGTTCTGCTGTTCGTCGACAACATCTATCGTTACACCCTGGCCGGTACCGAAGTATCCGCACTGCTGGGCCGTATGCCTTCGGCAGTAGGTTACCAGCCGACCCTGGCTGAAGAGATGGGCGTTCTGCAAGAGCGCATCACCTCCACCAAGGAAGGTTCGATCACCTCCGTACAGGCCGTCTATGTACCTGCGGACGACTTGACCGACCCGTCGCCAGCGACCACCTTCGCCCACTTGGACGCCACCGTCGTTCTGTCCCGTGACATCGCCTCCCTGGGTATCTACCCAGCGGTCGACCCACTGGACTCGACTTCGCGCCAGCTGGACCCGAACGTGATCGGCAACGAGCACTACGAGACCGCTCGTGGCGTTCAGTATGTTCTGCAGCGCTACAAAGAGCTGAAGGACATCATTGCGATCCTGGGTATGGACGAACTGTCCGAAGCCGACAAGCAACTGGTAGCCCGCGCTCGTAAGATCCAGCGCTTCCTGTCGCAGCCGTTCTTCGTGGCAGAAGTCTTCACCGGTTCGCCAGGCAAGTACGTTTCCCTGAAAGACACCATCGCTGGCTTCAGCGGCATCCTCAAAGGTGACTACGACCACCTGCCAGAACAAGCGTTCTACATGGTCGGCAGCATCGACGAAGCGATCGAGAAAGCCAAGAAACTGTAATTCCTGCGCCCCGCAAGGGGCGCTATCAGGTTGAGGCAAGCAGATGGCTATGACAGTCCATTGCGATATCGTCAGCGCGGAAGGAGAGATCTTCTCCGGCCTGGTCGAGATGGTGGTTGCGCACGGTAACCTGGGTGATCTTGGTATCGCTCCAGGCCATGCGCCGCTGATCACCAATCTCAAGCCTGGTCCGATCACGCTGACCAAGCAGGGTGGCGCACACGAGGTGTTCTACATCTCTGGTGGTTTCCTCGAGGTTCAGCCGAACATGGTCAAGGTGCTTGCCGATACCGTGCAACGTGCTGCAGACCTGGATGAAGCTCAGGCTCAGGAGGCCCTCAAGGCTGCCGAGAACGCCCTGAATCTGAAAGGCGCGGACTTCGACTACGGTGCCGCCGCCGCACGTCTGGCCGAGGCCGCAGCCCAGCTGCGTACCGTCCAGCAAATGCGCAAAGGCAAGTAATCGGCCAAGGCTGATAACTTCTGTTGCGATTGAGTAAAAGGGTAGCCTCGGCTACCCTTTTTCTTTTTCTGTTTTTTCCCCCGGTCTTTCACTGACCGCCCAGGATTGGTAGCCAGTAATGTCACTCGATATCGTTATTCTCGCCGCCGGCCAAGGCACCCGCATGCGCTCGGCGCTGCCCAAAGTGTTGCACCCGGTAGCCGGCAATTCCATGCTCGGCCATGTTATCCACAGCGCGCGCCAACTTCAGCCGCAAGGTATTCATGTGGTCATTGGCCATGGTGCCGAGCTGGTTCGCGAGCGCCTGGCCGCTGACGACCTGAATTTCGTCATGCAGGATAAACAGCTGGGTACCGGTCATGCTGTTGCCCAGGCACTGCCAGCGATCACCGCTGACACCGTGCTGGTGTTGTACGGCGACGTGCCGTTGATCGAAGTGGAGACCCTGCAGCGTCTGTTGGCGAAGGCTAACGATCAGCAGTTGGGACTGCTGACAGTCACCCTCGACGATCCGACCGGCTATGGCCGTATCGTGCGTGACGAGCAGGGCAAGGTAACTGCCATCGTTGAGCACAAGGACGCCAACGACGCGCAAAAAGCGATCAAGGAAGGCAACACCGGAATTCTGGCGCTGCCAGCCGCGCGCCTCGCCGACTGGATGGGCCGCCTGTCGAACAACAACGCCCAGGGTGAGTACTACCTGACTGACGTAATCGCCATGGCAGTGGCCGACGGCTTGGGGGTAGCAACCGAACAGCCACACGACCCTATGGAAGTGCAGGGCGCCAACGACCGCCGCCAGCTGTCCGAGCTGGAGCGTCACTACCAGTTGCGTGAAGGCCGCCGTCTGATGGCTCAGGGGGTTACCCTGCGTGACCCGGCACGCTTCGATGTTCGTGGTGAAGTGAGCGTTGGTCGTGATGTGCTGATCGACATCAACGTGATTCTCGAAGGCAAGGTGGTTATCGAGGACGATGTGCAGATCGGCCCTAACTGCGTGATCAAGAACACTACCCTGCGCAAAGGCGCGGTGGTCAAGGCCAACAGCCACCTCGAAGGCGCTGTGATGGGGGAAGGCAGCGATGCTGGCCCGTTCGCCCGCCTGCGCCCAGGGAGCGTACTGGACGCCAAGGCCCATGTGGGTAACTTTGTCGAACTGAAAAACGCCCACCTGGGTGAAGGGGCCAAGGCTGGTCACCTGACCTACCTGGGTGATGCCGAAATCGGTGCGCGCACCAATATCGGCGCCGGCACCATCACCTGCAACTACGATGGCGCCCACAAGTTCAAGACCGTGATGGGTGAAGACGTGTTCATCGGTTCGAACAACTCGCTGGTGGCGCCTGTTGAAATCAAGGCCGGCGCGACCACAGCAGCCGGTTCGACCATCACCCAGGCCGTAGAAGCGGGTGATCTGGCTGTAGCCCGTGCGCGCCAGCGCAACATATCGGGCTGGAAGCGCCCGGAGAAGATCAAGAAGAGCTGAGTTATTCACAGCCGTTTCGATCGAAAGCCGACTTATGTGAATAAGTCGGCTTTTTTATTGGTGCTGCAGCGCCTGTAGCACCGCGTCAATGCAAAGGCAAACTATCCACAGGACAGCGACAGCTTGACGAATCGCTCGTCTTAGGTTTTGATTGCAATCACTAACTTTCGAATCGAAACTTAAACGCACATGTCGAAACGAAACACACCACAGCGGCGACACAATATTCTGGCTCTGCTCAGCGAGCAGGGTGAGGTGAGTGTGGATGCGTTGGCCAAGCGTTTCGCCACCTCGGAAGTGACCATTCGCAAAGACCTCGCCGCCCTGGAAACCAACGGCTTGTTGTTACGCCGCTACGGTGGTGCGGTGCCGGTGCCGCAAGAGTTGCTCGGTGAACCGGCACAACCGGTGTCTTCCTATAAAAAGGCCATTGCGCGCGCCGCCGTGGGGCGTATCCGCGAACATGCGCGCATTATCATCGACAGCGGCAGCACAACGGCGGCAATGATCCCCGAACTGGGGCGCCAGCCAGGCCTGGTGGTGATGACCAATTCGCTCAATGTGGCCCGTGCAATCTGCGACCTCGAACACGAGCCGGTGCTGCTGATGACCGGCGGCACCTGGGACCCGCATTCCGAATCGTTCCAGGGCCAGGTCGCGGAGCAGGTACTGCGCTCCTACGATTTCGACCAATTATTCATCGGGGCAGACGGCATCGATCTCGCCCGGGGTACCACTACCTTCAACGAGCTGCTTGGGCTGAGCCGGGTTATGGCCGAAGTTGCCCGTGAAGTGATCGTGATGGTCGAGTCGGACAAGGTGGGGCGAAAGATCCCTAACCTCGAGCTGCCCTGGAGCAGCGTGCACACCCTTATTACAGATGAACGCCTGCCAGCAGCAGCGCGCGAACAAATTCAAGCCCGCGGCATCAGCCTGATCTGCGCCGCGATCAGCCAGGAGCAATAAAACATGTGTGGAATCGTTGGTGCTGTCGCCGAGCGTAATATCACAGCCATCCTGATCGAAGGCCTCAAGCGTCTTGAATACCGCGGTTACGACAGCGCCGGTTTGGCTGTACTCACCCAGAACGGTGAACTGCAGCGCCGCCGCCGTATCGGCAAGGTCAGCGAGCTGGAGCTTGCTGTTGCTGATGACCCATTGGCAGGCCAACTGGGTATTGCCCACACCCGATGGGCTACCCACGGCGCGCCGACTGAAGGCAACGCCCACCCGCACTTCTCGGGCAATGACGTGGCCGTGGTGCACAACGGCATCATCGAAAACCACGAGGAACTGCGCGAAGAGCTGAAGGGGCTGGGCTATGTCTTCAATTCGCAGACCGATACCGAAGTCATCGTCCACCTGATCCACCACACCCTCAAGAGCATTCCAGACCTGACCGACGCCCTGAAGGCTGCGGTGAAGCGCCTGCATGGCGCTTACGGCCTCGCGCTGATCAGTGCCAAGCAGCCGGACCGCCTGGTGGCCGCACGCAGTGGTAGCCCGCTGGTTATCGGCCTGGGCCTTGGCGAGAACTTCCTGGCGTCCGACCAACTGGCGCTGCGTCAGGTTACTGACCGCTTCATGTACCTGGAAGAAGGCGACATCGCTGAAATTCGCCGTGATCAGGTCTCTATCTGGGACCAGCAGGGCAATAAGGTCCAGCGCGAAACCGTGCAGTATCACGAGGGTGCCGAGGCTGCCGACAAGGGCGCTTACCGTCACTTCATGCTCAAGGAAATTCACGAGCAGCCAAGCGTTGTTCAGCGCACGCTTGAAGGCCGCCTGGGCAAGGACAACGTGCTGGTCCAGGCCTTTGGCCCCAAAGCTGCCGACCTATTTGCCAAGGTGCGCAACGTGCAGATCGTTGCCTGCGGCACCAGCTACCACGCCGGTATGGTTGCGCGTTACTGGCTGGAAAGCCTGGCCGGTATCCCTTGCCAGGTGGAAGTGGCCAGCGAGTTCCGTTACCGCAAGGTGGTGGTGCAGGCGGACACGCTGTTCGTCTCTATCTCGCAGTCCGGCGAAACCGCCGATACCTTGGCCGCGCTACGCAACGCCAAGGAGTTGGGTTTCCTTGGCAGCCTGGCGATCTGCAACGTGGGTATCAGCTCGCTGGTACGTGAGTCGGACTTGACCCTGCTGACCTTGGCCGGCCCCGAAATCGGCGTGGCTTCGACCAAAGCGTTCACCACCCAGCTGGTTTCGCTGATGCTGCTGACCCTGGCCTTGGGCCAGGTGCGCGGTACGCTGGAAGCCGGTGTCGAAGCTGAGCTGGTTGAAGAGCTGCGTCGACTGCCGACCCGCCTGGGCGAAGCCCTGGCCATGGATGCCACCGTCGAGAAAATTGCCGAGCTGTTCGCCGACAAGCACCACACCCTGTTCCTCGGCCGCGGTGCGCAGTACCCGGTAGCGATGGAAGGTGCACTCAAGCTTAAGGAAATCTCCTACATCCACGCCGAAGCTTACCCAGCAGGCGAGCTGAAGCACGGCCCGCTGGCTCTGGTGGACAACGATATGCCGGTGGTTACCGTTGCACCGAACAACGAACTGCTGGAGAAGCTGAAATCCAACCTGCAGGAAGTGCGTGCCCGCGGTGGCGAGCTGGTGGTGTTCGCCGACGAGCACGCTGGCATGACCAATGGCGAAGGGACCCACGTGATCAAGGTGCCGCACATTGCCGATGCCCTGGCGCCAATCCTTTACACCATTCCGCTGCAGTTGCTGTCTTACTACGTGGCCGTGCTTAAGGGTACCGACGTTGACCAGCCTCGTAATTTGGCCAAGTCGGTGACCGTTGAGTAACGGGCAGTCAGGTGTTGTTCAGATGATTTTGTGGAATTAAAGCTGTCGCCCAACAATTAAAACTGTCGCCGGTAGAGGGGAAGCGCTCGCTCCCCTCCATCTGGCGGTTACACCAGCCTCCCCGTGTGACCCCTCCCTTCCTTGTACTGGCGTTTTCACATGCCCCTCTCGATTCTGCCTGATGAAACTCTTCCGTCATACGTGAGAAGGAACCTGCTGCTCTATTGGGCCGAGCCCAAGGCAGAGATCTTCGAAGCCCTGCGTACCCGTCATGTGATAAAGACGGCCGAAGTGAGAAGGCTCGCAGCAGCCATCGGCTGGCCGGGGTGCTATGGTTTCAATCGGCTTGTTCACAATCACACGCTGAACGCAGCGTTCCACGTCATCAAAAGTGACTGGGATTTTGCCTACTCAGGCACTCAGTACCTTTCTGAGGGGGAGCACTTCAGTGAATGGGATGCTTCCTTCTGCCCTGAATGCGTTAGGGAAGACCTCAAGATCCACGGGTTTTCATACTGGAGGCGCTATGGCGCGTCAAAGGTGTCGGTGTGCCCCAAGCACAACGCTGTCTTGCTTAGGGATTGTCCTTTTTGCGGTAAGTTGTTCACTCGCATAGATCATGACCTTGATGTGATGTGGCGCACTTGCGGCGGCCGGCATCTCGCCGAAGCTGAAGTTGTTGCTAACCACGACCCATTGGCGCTCAAGCGTGCTGAGGTCTACCAGCGATTGTGCAGGTCGCCCCATATCATCTCTGGTTTGCATGCCGCCAAGGTGCTGCTGGATAAGGCTACCGCTTTGAGCCCGCAGCTCAGTGGCGAGGAAAGGTCAAAAATGCAGGCGATAGCCTCGACCATGAGCGATCTTGTACAGGGGTTCGCCGATGTGCCATCACCGAGCCTTGAAAGTCGAGCTGGGACCATCACAGCATTATTCATTCATGCTGTCGTGGCGCTCTATGACAGCTATGACGATTTCGAACGTGAATTAATGTCCCTAGCGGGGAGCGCTCGATGCACTGATTCGCTTTGGAGCAGCTATCGGATAGAGGACACAAAGTATGTCCACTTCGTAGAAGAAGACTATGTGCAAGGTTTGGGGGTTTGGTCCACCCCGCGCATTGTGTTGGATGACGTTGTAGTCCAGGTAGGTTGGCCTTGGCCTACATCCAAGCACTATCCCTGCTGCAACACCCTGCTGTCCATTCATGAAGGACCATCGCAGCGGAATACCACCGTCGCTGCTTCGCCCAGCATTCCCAAGATCGGTTTAGCAAAAGCGCGAGCTGTCGGGATCATAAAATAGACGCCGCAAGCCTTCACCCGCTGCGACGCCTAGTGCAGGCAGCCAATGTTCTACACTCGAATCGGTACGCGAACAGGTAGAGGAGTATGGACCCAGTTGCACTGGCTCAGCGCTTTGAGTCCTGCCGCGCGTACCTTTGGATCTCTATCCAGTGATCGCAAAGTTACGATTATGTTGACCGGCAACGCCTCTGTTAGCTCGGGTTCGTATGCACGTAGTCGAGCCTTTGCCTGTAATCCCCATTGCAGGACCGCTGTGCCGTTGGGGAATTTTGCCCTATGCACCTTCACTGGCGACCACTTACCTCCAGCGGAAATTTGAGCGATCTCATATCCGCTCTGGCCTTCATCGCTGTCCATTGGCACCATGCCTTGGATGGTATCTCCCGTTATCGCACCGAAGCTCAACTCAACGTTAGCGCGTACATATTCGCTGCCCGAGTTGGGGTCCAGTGGGGGGGCATATGCCGCCGTGATGATCACCTCGCCCCGAAATTTTCCGGCCTCAATCAAAACATCTGGGATCGGATAAGGCGTTTTCCGCCAGCGCATGTTGCCCGGTACCAGATTCGCCTGGAAAACGAGGGTGAAACTGTCGTCTGAATCGTAAAGGGCTTTAAGTACGTCTTCAGGGCGGCCTGCACCTAGATATCGGCGATGGTAAGAATCGTAATCAGGCGAAGAGAGCTGCGCTGCATGGATCATTAATGCCTTGACCAACGAAGGCGACGGATTTAGCGATGGACGCCCAGCCACAGCTTGCCATGCGTGGGCTGCCATGCACGATGCGAGGGGGGCCGCGTAACTCGTACCAAAACCCAAGCGCAGCTGATTGTCGGGCCACAAGACTTTGAGGCTAGCCGAGCCGGCGTTCCACGGAGCATGTACTCCTCCGCCCACATGCGTGATGTCTGGTTTCGGAGTGAAGACAGGGCCAGGACCACAACGCGAGTAAGGTGCCGGGTGGCCAATAGCGCTGAGCGCGCCCGCAGCATCAATGTGGGAGATCGAACCCACAGTTAATGCACGAACCGACTCCCCTGGACTCGAAATACGGTCAGCGAGCGTCGAAAACTTTTGCCATTCACGCCGAGGGAGGTCGTTGTAGTTGCCGGCAGCTACTACGAAGAGAACCTGGTACTTATCGCTGAGTTGGTCCAACGCCATGGCAATGTCACTGAAGTGGCTGTCGTCGCAAGCCTCACCACCAATCGATATGTTCCATACCTTCACATCCGGGCGCTTTTTCACGGCCGACTGAAGCCGCAGCTCCAGATCGGACATGTAAGAGCCAGAAACTTCCAACGCACAGACGTCATGTACGTACGCTGGCGTTGTTGGGATCCAAGCGTGCTTATCGTTGAAGAATGCCCCTCCGGCGACCAGAGAGGCTACCGCTGTTCCATGCTCATAATTGGTGTCTGGAGGTAGAACGTAGGGATCCCTCGATTTGACGAAGTGCTCAATCAGCTTCGCATCCGAGCTCACACCGGAGTCGAAGACGGCGACCGTGGGCAGCGTGACGGGTTGTGGAGTTGGCTGAGCTTGGGTGGCTACCGCGCCGCTCATAGGCATTTGGACAGTTGTAACGGGAAGGAAAAGCTTTTCCGCGTAAATTGTTCGAATGCCAGGGAAATCCAGTATCTGCTCAAGAGCATCGTCTTGGATCTTGTCCAGGTCTCGAATGCCAAATATCGGCAGGCCACGTCCTTGGTCGATTTGGACGAACGGCAGCGATAGGGACTTCAAAATCCGCACTAAGGTCTCGTAATTGAACGCGTTGAAGCTGCCCTGTTGGTACTGGAAGAGTCGCAAAACGGCACGACCATTTTCCAGGAGCCGGTGGCTTCCTTCCGGGTTTCGTCGTTGGCGATCCCAAGGCTCAATGGATTCGATCACACTCAGTTGGGATCGAATTTTCTTGGTGTCGCGGTGCAGGATCACACGATCAAACACGTCCAGACTGTTGGCAGAGGCCCCAACGAGCATCTCGTCAATCTGACCATGGCCAGCCGGCTGTAGCTTCGCTTCCTCTGCGACCAAGATGGGGCGGTGGGTTTTTGCGATTCCCTTTTCCCGCAGCTTGAGTACCAGGTGCGTCAAAGCCTGGGGATGAAGCACCTGCTCGCGGGAGAGCGCCGATGAAGCACCTGCGAGTGTTCTTGAAAGTGCCTGACGGTAAGCGGCGTTGACCTCTACGAGCTCTTTGCCACCACCGCCACCGCCACCCTCAATTGACGAGAGATCCCCAGGCTGAAACGGGACATGTATGAACGGATTCTCAACCCTCGCATTCAACAGCGGTTGCGCGGGCGTGTTCTTGCGGGCCACTACTGGTCTCCTCCTTGAGGATCTTCGTGATTTGCCTAGTCGACAGGTCGTACAGCCTTCCCAATGTTCTCAGGGAAAAGTACTTTGGTGCCCATCCATTAAGCCACCGAACTTCTGACTCGACAGTAGATAGCACTCGGCCACCAGTAAGTGCAAGATTTAAACCTAGGCGTCGGATGAGTTGGTTTTCATCGACGCTGGATGCGTTCGACAAAACAGCCCCGCGCTTGGTATCGAGGCAGACCTGTTCAATGTTTGCCCCTGTGATTCCGTCAGACAGCTGAGCTAGGACATCCAGATCCAACTGCTCGGCGCTGAACGGCTCCAGGTATTGTTTCCACAGCATTCGGCGCAATGCCAGGTCAGGCTCAGCCATAGGAATTCGGAAACTGAAACGGCGCCAGATGGCTGGGTCGAGCAACTGATCGTGATTGGTTGCAGCGACCAGAATGGTGCTCTCTGGGATGGCGTCTATGTTCTGCAGCAGTGCAATCACCACTCGCTGGAGCTCCCCGACATCACGTTCGTTCCCCCGAGCCCCCGCTAAGGCATCGAACTCATCTAGGAACAGTACACAGGGGCGCTGTTGGGAGTACTCGAACACCCTACGGAGGTTCCGGCTAGTCTGTCCTAGTAGACTGCTCACAAGCGTGTCGCAGCGGACCGTTAGCAGTGGCAATTCAAGGTGCCCGGCGATATACCGGGCAAGCTTAGTTTTCCCGGTACCGGGGGGGCCGTATGCCAGCAAGCGGCTCGGCATGGCAGCGCCCACGCGTGCAAGGTCGTCGTATCGGCGGATATTTGCCAGAAACTCCTGGATTCGATTCTCGACAGCACTGGGCAGCAGCAACGAGCCTTTATCAAGCGAAGGGGTGCTTACGTCCACCGTATGCAGATGGCTTTCACCATCTGTAGGCAGGTTCGAGAAGCTGAAACCATGGGCAGCATCCTGGGCACTGGCTAGCGCTGCAGGAGCCCGCGCAAGGCGCTCTCTGATCATTCGGGCTTGTCGTTTGTCGCCGTCACTCTCCAGTTTGTCTGCCAGGAGGCCGGCATAATTCGAGGCCATGCTGGCATTCGCCTTGAGAGCTCCGTCCAGGATCTTCAAGATTTCTGAGAGGTATTCCACGGGATGATTCGCTCAAAGGGTTATCTGTTTCGGATTTCGGCGTGAGTGTAGCGTATCTGGTCAAAATCGTTTCGCATTACTGTGCTTCTGATCCACTATAGTGACCTGTGGAAATTTGCATTTCTGTCGTAAGGTGGCGGCGCCCTAGGGCTATGGCCTGGGCGAGCGATGCCAATGGGATTGGCTTTTTTGAGGCAGGTATGGAGCAGAACGACCAAATCGAGCCGCTACTGGCGACCGTACATACTCTCCTGAGAGCAGATGGTGCGGATGATGCTGCCGAGATCGTGCAGAAATACCCCGCCGCAGCGGAGCAGACGGGGTATGACAATTGGAATGGCGGCACCAACTACTGGCACATCCAGTTCAAGATGCCTGCTTCTGACTATGCTCGCCTTGGCGCGAAACGCAGCCAGCTGGAAGAGCAGATCACAGCCAAGCTACGCACCGTTACCGAGCATCAGGAGAATGATTGCTACTCTGCAGTGATCGTCCCAGACAGGGAGTTCCGCGCTGATTGGCGGTCGTCGAGTCAGTCAGAACTGCCTAAAAAGGTGCGACAAAACATCTTGGATGGTCTGCGCTTGGAGGATGTCGACTGGAGCGGGCGGCTCAACGATGTGGAATTTTTGAGCCGGTTGTACGACCTGGAAGAAATGCCATCCACGGATAGCCGTTACAAGGATGCTGTTGGCGATATCTGGCAGCATCGCTGTAACAACGATGATTGGGAAAACGACTGGCTCTACAGCGACAGCCGCTTCCGCTTGGCTGAAGGGAGTGCCGATCACTTCCTGCGTTTTCTGTGTGAAATGGTCCATCCCTTGGTGCGACCCGATCGAAATGACGCGCTCAAGCTGGCGGAGCAGTTCAATGATCAACTGAAGGGCGCCGGATGGGAGCTGTATCAGGCTGAACTCATTGCTGGCCGACCGAGATTTGCGTTTCGGTCTCTAGAGCATAATGGTGGCCGCTCGGTACTCCGTGCTAAAGCTGTTGCAGATGCACTGAATGCAGGCTGGATGGCCAAGCAAATCGAACGTCTAGAGCTCGCCGTGGATACCGACCCGGAGTTGGCGATCGGCACCGCTAAAGAGCTTGTGGAGACCTGTTGCAAGTCGATTCTCACCAAGCGTGGTATCGCCTTCACCAAGTCAGACGACATGGGTGACTTGACGAAGAAGCTCACCAAAGCTCTTCAACTTGTGCCAGAGGGCGTAAGTGATGCTGCCAAGGGGGCTGAGAACGTTCGACTGATACTGCGCAACCTCACCCAGATCACGAGCAATCTGACACAGCTAAGAGGCCTTTACGGGACGGGACACGGAAAGGACGGCCAGTATCGTGGTCTTCAGCCGAGGCACGCTCGGTTAGCTGTTGCAGCGGCCGTCGCGTTTATCGACTTTGTGTCCGAGACGCACCGGCACCGGGAACACACGGAAAACGCCGAGAAAGCATGAACTGAGTAGGCGGTCCAAGGGGCTGACCGGCTAGGTTCAGCTCGACTGTTGGAGATGTTCAATTCGTCTGTAGGTCTCATAAAGCGAGATCATGTCCCCTTGGGCCATCACCTCCAGGGGAGAACGTCCTTCGAAGAAATCATTGGCATTATCCAGGTTTGGGAACCCTTGAACGTTTTCTTGATTTGCAAAGACCGTTCGCAACGCGGCATGAATGTTGAGCACCAAGCTGATTCGCTGCTGCTGATCCAGATCAAGGCGTACGCTGGCGCTGGAATCCCGTGAGATCTTCTGGCGGGTCGCGGTGGATAGGCGAAGAATGCTTCCGACCTGCTCGGTGGTCGCGTTCCATCCATCAAGAATTCGCAGGGCTGCCCTTAACCCTACGGTCAACTGATTTTGAGTGAGCTCAGCATTGGCGCCCGTCATTTGAAATCTCTCCATCACCGCGTATCTACAGCCCAAACCGCTGTTTGACTAGCTGATCATGAGGACCGGTTTCCTCACCACAAGCTTCTCGCCCATCTTCTCACCAGTCCAGGCCATCTGGAAATGGCTGCGGAAGATCATGAGGACTTGATGGCTTCAGTGCTGCCTCCAGCTGAAGCACTCCCACTGCCCTTTTGAACTGACGTGGTGATCTCTTGGAGAAAAGATCGGGTTAGCCCGTAGGCTTGTCTTTTTTGCAGAGCGCTGACCAGCCCTGGAAGCGCCAAATAAATTTGGTTTTTTTTCAATGGAAGCTCATGAGACTTCAGCAAGTTGTCAGCAGTCGATTTTAGCGCTTCTAGCAAATGCAGATCACGTTTGCTCCAATCAACGGCAGAGTGATTTCCGATTCGTCCGTTTGGAAGCCCTCTAAGCCTACTGGTCAGCCATTCCCTGTCGTTTCGGTAAAGCCAGACATACACTGCTGGGAGGCGGTATCTAATTTGCTTTGCGCTATCTTTCGAGAATGTCTTTACGGTGTTTTCCCAGATCGACCTTCTTTTAAATTTTTCGTTAGATATTGTTTTTTCTTTCCACGCATGGGCTACTGAAGGCTCTGATCGCATCAATTTGTTTACAGTCGAAATCGTTATGCCGAAATCCTCACAGAGGCTATATTTTGATTGACCCTGAGAAAGCCTGAGTAAGATAGTAGCTCTGATATCTTTTTTTAAAATCTTTGGTCGCCTAGCGGTTATAAATATTTCATCTGAGGTGGGATTTATCTCTTTGACACGGTTAACTGGATTAACAATGCCTGGCGAAACTTTTTTTGATGGCGTGTAAGAATTGACTATCTGATCGTGTAACTTGATGAAAGCAGCGACAGATCCAAATAGCCAAGTGATGAGCGTGAGGTGCTTCAAGGGGTGGACGTGCCCCCGTGGACTGCGCACAAGCCCCCTCAAAAATGTGACGGCCTCATCGGGGCTTCTGGGCATGCAACTGAAGGGCTGGTAGGCCTGAAGTCCACTGATGTGGAGCCAAAGCGCACTGGCGGCTGCCTCCTGTCCAGACCTGCGTTCACCGTACTGAGCCAACGCTGTCCTATACACAGCGTTGACAGCGCTTGGATCAAAAACCCTCTGGCATCCGAAAATTGATAAGCCGATGATTGCCTCGACAAGATCTTCCAGCACTTTCCGGGTCGCGGCTGTCGTTTCAATTCGAGGGGCAGGTAAGAGATCTTCTTCTTCGGGCAGTAACCACTCGAATTGACCTGACCACTGTCTATTCTTTGTACTTTCTCGGAGATACAAACCGTGCACATGGCAAATTGTCACCCCTGGATACTGATGAGATAGATGCCAGTAGGCCACGCCGACACGTATACGGTCGCATACCATACATGCAATACAAGCTTTTAAGGGGTGTTCCGCACCGAAGCGGTTTGTTAGCAAACCCAGACGGTACTTCAGTGATCCCAATCTCGGGCCTAAAAGTGCTTCCTTTGCAGCAAGCACATTTTTCTTAGATTGAAAGGGGAAGAAAAATGGAGCAATGGTGTGCTCGTTTATGATGGATTCAGGAGTACCCCAATGAGTAGTAAGTTTATTCAAAGCGCCTAAATTATAATTAAAATCGTGAACATACTTTTTAGGAGTGCCGAATAGCCACTCGGTAGTAGCGGCTGAGTCAATGCTGCAAAGGTACACATGCTGCCTGCTGCAGATGCTGAAGAAGGTTTCGTCTTCGAGCCAGTTTAATGCAAATCGCACCATGGCTTTCACCATCGCTCAATACATTAATTTTACCGATTATCATAGTAGGCGGTGTTGCGTTACGCAAAAAGCAGTTGGGAATGATAATCATTTATAT
The DNA here is from genome assembly GCF_021378985.1 of Pseudomonas sp. JR33AA. Classification (NCBI taxonomy): domain Bacteria; kingdom Pseudomonadati; phylum Pseudomonadota; class Gammaproteobacteria; order Pseudomonadales; family Pseudomonadaceae; genus Pseudomonas; species Pseudomonas sp. JR33AA. Next base: position 7,149 of record NZ_JAJSAW010000012.1, on the reverse strand, counting down.
AAATATATAATTCTCAGAATTATATATTAAGGTCTGCTACGAGCTCGCATTTAGGCAAGGTAAAAAGAGGGCGTGCCTGCACTAATTAACTTAATCCAGTTCCAACTTTTTATTGTCAGGTGGGAAAATGCAGCGGTACTATTGCCAGTTGTGCAGAAGCGGCATAGTGACCAGCATCAGGGCTGGCGATCTACGAAACCGCCACTTTTAGAATGATAGGAGATCACATGACATCTAGAAGCTAGCCAAGAGTGCTAATAGAAGTCAGGTAGACAAAGACCCCAGTGCGACCTGGGGTCTCTGTGGATAAGTCAGTTTTCGAAGCCTGACCCTTCCATTGTCTATCCCTTGCATGTGGGACGTCAAGTCCCGCACGACTTTGTTCATCCACAAGAAAGTTGGCGTTATCCACAGCACAAGGTGCTGGCGGAGGCCCGGCCGGCAAGGGTTTGCTGCAGTCCTGACAAATTATCCCCAGTCAGCGCTGCGGCTGCTTTCCCCACGACAAAGGGAAGAAAGACATGAACAGGCAGCATCAATTCGACCTCATCATGAGTCGACAAAGAGACTTTCAGTGGGGCGATCCGTACGTTCCTTCAACGTTGGCGGTTCCTCGAGAAGCCCCTAAAAAGTCTCGTATCTCGCGTCTGAACAGCCGAAAGCTCAATCGTGCTATCCATGCAATGTCCAACCCTGAGCGTGTTTTCATTCAGCTCGCTCTGCACTCTCCAAGCTTGCTTGATATGCATGAGCAACGAATGCTCTCGCCATACGAAGCTCGCCACCCGCTGAGTGGCCATCCGCTTATGAAGGGTAGGTTCCCGCCGCCTGTTCGTGGCACTGTAGAAATCGCCAAGGAAATCGGGTTTAAGCATTTCGAAGTAACAGTGCGGGTTGGAGGTGTCTGGCGCAGGATGCCGTTCCCATATCAAGGGGACCTACTCCTCTATTTGCTGGGTGCCAATGGCGTCCCTTACGTCGTGAATTGGACGATCAAGGATCAAGGCGCGGCTTTCGGTGAGCGGCGTCTGTCAAGCCTGAAGACCCCGGCACAGCAGCGGAAAGATCGAGATTACGCCGAGGGCCGAGCTGAACTGGAGGCGGCTTACTATGCAAGTGCTGGCATCAGGACGGTGAAAGCGTCTTTGGACAGCATTGCTCCTACCGTACAGGCCAACCTTGGCCTGATTTTTCCGATGCATGGCTTGTCGCTGTCCCACCCCATAGAGCTGCTGTCCGATTTCAGTGCAGAGGTCAAAGAATTCATCGCCAAGGGTGAGCCCGCCTTTTTGGTGATTTCTAAATTTAGTAAACGTTGGGGCGCTCCTAGCCAGTTTACGGCGCGGTTTTACCAAGACATTTGGGAAGGAAGGTTGAAGGTCAATTTCTTTCAGCCAATCCTCATTGATCACCCCTTGGAAACAGAGGGAGGTGATCTGCTGCAGGTATACGACTCGCTTTTTACGGAGCAAGTCTCATGATTACCGGCGCTCAGTTGATCGCACCCGAAGGGTTTGGGGAACTCTGCAAAGGTGTTACCTACTATTTTCTTGTGAACGATCCAAGCCATAACCGAGCTCGGCTAATAGAGTTCATCATTGGAAAAAATCCTGTTCCGATTCTGATAACTTTAACCTCAACTCAATTCGAAGAGGCCCTAGAGACCGGAGTACTTCTGGAAACCGGAGTGGTAGAAAAGTATCCGCCCTGGCTGAAACGTATCGAGGGTGTAGCCATATCCCACCTAGAGGAGTGTCGCGTTTCTGCCAAGGAATCCTATGACGAAAAGGTTAACCGTCGTTTCCTTGCGATTTCTGACCTAGTGCGCGACACCCAAAAGATTCTCATCAGCAAGAATCCAAACGCTGTGATCAATGCTCGCGCCAATGCCTCTATCCCTAGACAGAATGCTGCGCGGCTGCGTCTATGGTTCTACGCCTACATCACGTTTGGACGTAACAAGTGGGCGTTGATGCCACGAACTCACTGTATAGGTGGGTGGGATAGGACGGGACCCAATCGTACGGTAAAACTTGGACGGCCTTCGCCGTTGGGTAAAAAGGCAGGATATCCCTGCGATTTGGAAATGCAGAATAAAATATGCTCGGGATATGTCGAATTTACATCGCCATCCCATACTTGGGATAGAATTCGTCGTGAAATACTGATTAATGAATTTGGGTGTCGTGCGATTGAAAAATCAGGGGACTATATGTTTCGTCATCCCGAGGGGCTTCCTTTTCCATCCTTAGCACAAATTCAATATTGGATCAGAAAAAAATTCAGCTTAAGAAAGCGTGAAATCGCGCAGAAAGGTGCGAACAAGGCGCGCGCAAGGGCAGGCGACAAGGGAAGTTTTTCAGAAAAACTGATTAATGTTAATCAGCTTTCTGAGTTTGATGGGTACTACATTAGTGAAAAACTAAGCGGCCTGATTGAGGGCAGTGTAGTTGACTCCTTTTGTGTCGTTCGTGCAGTGTGCGGTGTATCAGGAGCCATCGTCGGAATTGGATTTTCCGAAGGTAGGGAAAACATGGAGTCCTATCGGATGTGTTTATTCTCCATGGCTTTGAATAAAGTCAAGTTCTGTGAGCTTTTTGGCGTTGAGATCGCGCCTGAACACTGGCCCTGCGAGGGCTTATCCGGTAGCGTCGTCTTTGATAGAGGCCCAGGTGCAAATTATGATGTCGAGCCACAGATTAACTGGCTCGGTGAACTTGAGCTCACTCCGGTATTTTCGGGTCAATCTAAATCGACAGTCGAGTCATCGCATCCGCGGGATAAAAAGGATCTGGAGCAGCCAGTAGTCATCCAAAGCAGACTGAATTTCGTCACCATGGCCAGGCGGGAGATCAGGCAGGTGTTGGAGGATAACCTAGGGTCTGATGCTACCGGTAGAATGGAGGAGGCCCTGATTCTGGCAGGAGTAAAGGCCACTCCTATCGGGGTTTGGAATTATTGGAGTGGACGTGGGCGTGATTCATCTATCGGGATGCAGTTCGAAACTGCCGTTAGATCCTTCCTTGCTCAGCATCCTGCAACCATCAAGCAAGACGCCGTGTATTTTTATGGCCGAAAATATAGGTCGCCCGAACTAGAAGCTGCAGGCGTTTTTGACCGAGTATCAAAAGAATCAGTGATACAAACAAGTGTCTACGTGCTTACCATGTGTGTTCGCCATATTTGGCTTGATCTAAACGGTGTTTTGTACGAGCTTGATATGGTACGCACTATTAGGACTCTTGATGGGGAAAGAGATATTTCTCTACGTAAGCTACAAGAAATTTATGGTCTCAGGCGCGCTGAAGTAGCTAAATTAATGGAACAGAGAGCGGCGTTGCAGCAGGTCCAGCGGGACGCTTTCAAGCATGAAACGGGAGAGGATTGGCAGGCAGTTAAGCGCATTAAGGGACGGCCGTCCAAAAGCGCAGCTTCAAAGCGTGATAAATCGGATTTCGATAGAAGCCGAGGAAAGTAGAGATGACCGGCTCACTGCAAGAACGCTTCACTTTCGCTATGGATAATGAATTTGTCCGGAAAGCAATTACTGTGAAGCCTGATCCCGTTTCTTCGCTAGCTAGTGCGGAGCCCCTTATGGCGGCAACAATACTAGCCGATGCATTGAAGCAATCGTTCATACCTAATCAATTTTCCCTAGATTTTATACATGAAATGGTTGGCCGAGCTTTTATGCATCATTGCTATGTTTTTCCAAACGAGGCCGAGCATCAGGCGAAGATTTATACTCCTCCCATAACGGAAGTTGTACCAATATGTCTAACGGGTTTGGCGGGATTGGGTAAGAGCCGTACAATTGATGCTTTGAAAAAAGTAATGCCGGCGCCATCTCAATTTCATTCGCCATACTTTGACGGGGCGCTGAATCTAGAATCCTACTGGTACGCAAGTGCGGAAGGAAAGGAAAGTGGCAAGAGCTTGCTCTTATGGTTTTTGTTTGGAGGCTCAGATCGCAAAAGTGGTAATTTTGATAGGCTACTGCTTGAGTGTCGGCGCCGTGCATACAGGGATATAGTTTCATTGCTATTACTTGATGAAACTCAGCACATCAGCCTAGGTTTAGGTATAGCGAGGATCGTTACTATTCTGCTGACATTGATGCGAATAGGCCCGCCAGCAGTTTTCGTATCTAACTTCAGTCTTGGGCATAAGCTCTTCAAACGCAACAATGAGGACAAGCAGCGTTTACTCCCCGAACCTCGGATCATGCTGCCCGATGAGGTTGGCAGTAAGGACTGGAAGGCATATGCAAATGAGTGCGTCAGAGTCAGCGGCGGTCATATTCGCACCCGAGGAAGAGATTTTGCCGCAGAGCTCCATCGATACACATTCGGGATTAAGCGGATCGCGGTGCATCTATTGAAGCAGGCATACATCGAAAGTCGAAAATCTGGACGGGCCTGGATTGAGATGGATGACCTCGGTAGCGCCTTTCGTTCTGCGGAGTTTTCCGCCAATGCGGGCGATGTCCAAGCTCTCCATAATTTGGCATTAGGTGAACGACGATTGCAGAAGGCTCGCCCCGATTTGTGGTGTCCGTTTGATCTGCCGACGGCTTATACGAGTAGCGTTGCACAGTCGGCCATTGCCGAGCGAGATAGACAGGTGGCCGAAACGATCTTCGATTCTGCCCTCAACGCGGCAGAGCGCGCCGCGAAGGCGCAAATTGTACAGCCTAGTGACAAAAGGCCTAGCAAAAGGTCTCGGAGGCCGCCTGCAGCAAAGCTGAGTGAGGAGGAACAGAAAAAACTGTTCTTCGAATATGAAAGCAGGGGTCAGAAGCCTTCTAAGCAGCAAACGCCCTGAGACAAATTCTATTAAGTATAGGGTGGCTATCCATTTGCCGTCTTCAGGTGGTCAAGCCCAGAGGTGTTGCTTGATCACTTGGCCCCCCGGTGAGCACCTTTGAGGCAAAGCAGGCTCTATCCCGCTCGGACGATTGTGGAATTTAAGGCTACCGGATAGCTTGTAGGTCACTGACGATAGCTCTCACAGAGACGCCGACATGTCCCTTGCAGCTCAAGAGCGTAGTGCTCTCTCAGCGTTACTTGCACGCACAGCTGACAATTCTGCTTTCTACACGCTGCTCACAGCGGCTGACGGGGTGCGCGAGATCAATGAGCTGGCAGGTCTTAAGGTTGACCCTCGGTATCGTTTGGTTCGTGTTGACCGTCGGCTGGGACCGGCAAAGAATGAGTTCGAAGTTGCCCTGGTCGACGATATCGAGATGTCAGTGGCCTTTTACGACAAGGTCACGCTCGGGTGTGTCCCAGAAGTCAGTAGCCGACTCCTTGCGCACAACTCAATCTGGCGATCGGCGAGTAGCCGTCATTCCCCAGCTCTCCGCGATATTTCACAGCAGGTGTTTTTCAACTACATCGTTCAGCACTACGACATCTTCCTAGCAGCGGACACGATGACTGATGGCGGCAATTTTAATTGGCACCGCCAGGTCTCTAGGGCGATTGAGAAAGGTCTCTACGCTTTCGTGTACGACCCAACAACGCAAGCCCTTCAGTCAATTCCAACGCAGGGCGCGCTCAACGATTTGCTGGATCTGGCATGGTCTGATGCCAATCATGAGGCCTTGCGAGCCGTTATCTCGCTTTCTCCTTTGGCCAGTCGTCTGGAAATAGACAATAAGCCCGTGTAGCGCTGCGTGTAGGTTTTGAATGCTGGTGACCGTTGCAGCAGAGGACCTACGTCAAGTCACTTACTGCAGCATCTGAGAAGATGGGGCCTGACCATGGTCCGGAGGGAGTGAAATGAAAGCCCATGCAGAGCGCTTGTGGGATGTAGTCATCATTGGCGGAGGACAAGCCGCCCTGGCAACGGCGTACTTCCTGCGCCGAACAGATCTCTCGTTCATCATCCTCGATGCCGAGCAGGGCGCCGGTGGTGCTTGGCGACACGGCTGGGATTCCCTGCGGCTATTCTCGCCGGCCACCTTGAGTTCCATTCCCGGTTGGATGATGCCGCCTGTGGAGGATGGTTATGGGTTTCGGCCGGGACGTAGCCAGCACGATGCGCTGGATGCGTTAACGGTCGCGCTGAAGGGCCAGAAGGTGAACTGGATATTGGATGCGGATATCACGTCGTTCTTTGATGAGATCGACCATGAATGGATGCTGATGTTTCTGGGACACCGGATTGCAGACCGGCGCCTGCTCGGGCTTATCTGCAAATGGCTTAAGGCGGGAGTTTTGGAGGATGGCCGTGGGGTGGCTGCGACCAAGGGGACGCCCCAAGGCGCAGTGATATCGCCGTTGCTGGCGAATATCTATCTTCACTACGTGCTGGATCTGTGGGCAAGGCAGTGGCGCCAGCGCCACGCCCGTGGCGATGTGATCGTTGTGCGCTACGCGGACGACAGTGTGGTGGGTTTCAGAACACAATGGCAGGCTCAGCAGTTTCTGGTGCAGTTGCAGGAGCGCTTGGTCAGGTTCGGTTTATCCCTCAACGCCCCGAAGACACGGCTAGTTGAGTTTGGTCGTTTTGCTGCGAGAAATCGTAGGAAGCGAGGGTTAGGAAAACCGGAGACATTTGACTTCCTGGGCTTCACACACTGTTGTAGTACCAATAGAAGCGGTGGGTTTCAAATACTGCGCCTGACGGTCAAGAAGCGAATGCGTGCGACATTACAATCCATTCGGGTCGCTCTAAATCGCCGCCGACATGAGCCTGTTCAAATCGTAGGCCGATGGCTTGGCAGTGTTGTTGGGGGATACTTCAACTATCACGCCGTGCCAGGAAACCTGTTACGTCTTGATGGTTTTCGAGTTGCGGTCTGCCGCTTATGGCGGCAAGCCCTCAAACGACGTAGCCAGAGAAACAGGCTTCAGTGGTCGCGATATGGACGCCTTGCCGACCTCTATATACCAAGGCCCAGAACCGTTCATCCTTACCCAGAGGAACGCTTCGCGTCACGTACCTGAGGCAGGAGCCGTATGCGGTAGTTCCGCACGTACGGATCTGTGCGGGGGGTGGCAGGTAACTGCCATCCCTACCGCGACCGTTCTTGCGAGCTGCGGTCGAATCAGGACTGGTGACCTCCACATCATCTGCAAGTTCGTTGGCGCGGAAATCATCTTTTGCGTAAATGAAGATATTCAGTCGCTAGGCTGTCGCAGG
>NZ_JAJSAW010000011.1:0-158930 GCF_021378985.1 Pseudomonas sp. JR33AA | reverse complement strand
GATGGATCAGCGCTTGTCTTCAACCTTCCAGGCATTGCCATCGTAGAACGCCTTCCAGCCGGTCGGCTTGCCATCGACCTCGGACTGCACATACTGCTCCTTGGTCTTTCGGCTGTAGCGAATCACCGCCGGGCGGCCATCCGGGTCTTTCTGCGGTGCATCGCACAGGAAGTGGTACTTCGGGTCAATCTCATGTTTGTGCGGCACAATCTCCAGCACCAGCGGCGCACGGGTTTCGCGGTTCTTGGGGAACTGGCTGGCAGCCAGGAACAACCCAGAAGCACCGTCGCGCAGCACGTAGGTGTCGTCGACCTTCTCGCACTTGAGCTCCGGCATGTCCACCTTGTCCATCTTCGGTGGCGCCGCCTCGCCGCTCTTGAGCAGCTTGCGAGTGTTCTTGCACGTCGGGTTGGTGCAGCCGAAGAACTTGCCGAAACGGCCGGTCTTCAATTGCATCTCGCTACCGCACTTGTCGCACTCCAGGCTCGGCCCTTCGTAGCCCTTGATGCGGTAGTTGCCTTCTTCGATCTCGTAACCGGCACAATCCGGGTTGTTACCGCAGATGTGCAGCTTGTGTTTCTCGTCCAGCAGGTAGGCGTCCATCGCCGTGGCGCAGATCGGGCAACGGTGCTTGCCCAGCAACACGCGCGATTCCGATTCGCCCTCATCGTCAGCGGCAATCTCGTCGCCCGGCACCAGGTTGACGGTAGCCTTGCAACGCTCTTTCGGCGGCAGGCTGTAGCCAGAGCAACCCAGGAACACGCCTGTAGAGGCGGTGCGAATCATCATCGGCCGACCACATTCCTTGCACGGAATGTTGGTCATGGTCGGCTGGTTGGCGCGCATGCCGTCTTCGCTGGACTCGGCAGTCTGCAGTTTTTTGCTGAAGTCGCCGTAAAACTCGTCGAGCACGTTCTTCCAGTCACGCTCGCCCTGGGCCACGTCGTCGAGGTTCTCTTCCATGTCGGCGGTAAAGCCGTAGTCCATCAGGTTGGAGAAGCTCTCCGACAAGCGCTCGGTGACGATGTCGCCCATCTTCTCGGAGTAGAAGCGGCGGTTGTGCAGCGTCACATAGCCACGGTCCTGGATGGTGGAAATGATCGCCGCGTAGGTCGATGGTCGGCCAATACCGCGCTTTTCCATCTCCTTGACCAGGCTGGCTTCGGTAAAGCGTGCAGGTGGCTTGGTAAAGTGCTGGCTCGGGTCGATCTGGATCAGTTTCAGCGCTTCACCCTGAACCATCTCTGGCAGCACGTCGTCTTCGCCCGGCTTGCTCTGCTGTGGCAGCACACGGGTGTAGCCGTCGAACTTGAGGATGCGGCCCTTGGCACGCAGCTCGAAATCACCAGCAGCGACGGTAACGCTGGTGGACAGGTACTGCGCTGGCGGCATCTGGCACGCCAGGAACTGGCGCCAGATCAGCTCGTACAGGCGCTCGGCGTCACGCTCCATGCCGCTGAGCTTGGTCGGGTGGGTATTCACGTCAGAAGGCCGAATCGCTTCGTGCGCCTCCTGGGCGCCCTCCTTGCTGCCGTAAACCAGCGGCGCCTCCGGCAGGTACTGCTTGCCGAACTCCCGCTCGATGTAGCTGCGAGCCATGTCCAGGGCGTCAGCCGACAGGTTGGTCGAGTCGGTACGCATGTAGGTGATGTAACCGGCTTCGTACAAGCGCTGAGCCATCATCATGGTTTTCTTCACGCCGAAGCCCAGGCGGTTGCTGGCCGCTTGCTGCAAGGTGGACGTAATGAACGGTGCTGATGGCTTGCTGCTGGTCGGGCGGTCTTCGCGCTTGACCACGCTGTAGCTGGAAGCCTTGAGCTTATCCAGCGCAGCCATGGCCTGAGCTTCGTTCAGCGGCTTGAAGGCCTCGCCCTTCTCGCGCGCCACCTCGAAACGCACCTTGGCGTTCTTGGCGGTGCCGAGGTCGGCGTGGATTTCCCAGTACTCTTCCGGGATGAACGCGCGGATTTCACGCTCACGCTCAACCACCAGCTTCACCGCCACGGACTGTACGCGGCCAGCGGACAGGCCACGGGCAATCTTGGCCCATAGCAGCGGCGAAACCATGTAACCGACCACGCGGTCGAGGAAACGCCGCGCCTGCTGGGCGTTGACCCGGTCGATGTCCAGCTCGCCTGGCTGCGAGAACGCTTCCTGAATGGCTTTCTTGGTAATTTCGTTGAACACCACGCGCTTGTAGCGGGTGTCGTCACCCCCGATGGCCTCGCGCAGGTGCCAGGCAATGGCTTCCCCTTCGCGGTCCAAGTCGGTTGCGAGATAGATGGTGTCGGCATCCTTGGCAAGGCGGCGCAGCTCTTCGATCACCTTTTCCTTGCCAGGCAGGATCTCGTACTTGGCCTTCCAGCCATGATCGGGATCGACGCCCATGCGTGCCACCAGCTGGCGACGGGCCTTTTCTTTCGGCGACAGTGCCGGTGCCTCACCCGCAGCCTTGCCACGCTTGGCGGCCGGCTCTTTGCTCGCGCTGGCCGAACCGCTGGTGGGGAGGTCTCGGATATGGCCGATACTCGACTTCACCACGTACTGGTTGCCCAGGTACTTGTTGATGGTCTTGGCCTTGGCCGGGGATTCCACAATGACCAGCGATTTGCCCATGGATCGGAGTATTCCTGAATCTGAAGATAAAAAACGCGCCAAGTGCCAGACGCGGCACCGCTATATATAGTGGCAAAAGTGTGAGGTCAAGCTCGGACGATCACGGGTGCGACTTGCCCAGCAACCCGGCCAGCCCCTCTTCGGCCTTGACCAAAGCAAAGCGTGGCACCTGCTCGCCGTCAAATTCGACCGACTCCTGGAACATCGAAAGGGGACGTACCCAGAAGCTGTAATCACCATACAGGCATTGGTAGAACACCATCCACTCTTCGGTTTCGGAGTGCCGCGCAACACTGAAGACACGGTACTCAGGCCCTTTGTAATGCCGGTATACGCCTGGCTGTATCTGCATGTTGCACACCTCCTGAATAAAACCTGAAAAAACAAAACCGGGGCACAAGGCCCCGGCTGCTGTCCCGCTACGCGATCAGACGCGTTCGAAGACAGTGGTGATACCTTGGCCCAGGCCGACGCACATGGTCGCAACACCCAGCGTACCGCCATTTTGCTTCATGACGTTGAGCAGGGTGCCGGAAATTCGCGCCCCGGAGCAACCGAACGGGTGGCCCAAGGCAATGGCGCCGCCGTGCAGGTTAACCTTCTCATCCATCTTGTCGAGCACTTTCAAGTCTTTCAGCACTGGCAGGGCCTGTGCAGCGAAGGCTTCGTTGAGCTCGATGAAGTCGATATCGGCCATGGTCAAGCCGGCACGCTTGAGGGCTTTCTGGGTCGATGGCACCGGGCCGTAGCCCATGATTGCCGGGTCGACACCGGCCACTGCCATCGAACGGATCACCGCCAATGGCTGGATACCGAGGTCCATGGCGCGCTGGCCGGACATGACAATCATGCACGAGGCGCCATCGGTGATCTGCGACGAGGTACCGGCCGTGACCGTACCGCCTTTCGGGTTGAACGCAGGCTTGAGCGATGCCAGGCCTTCGAGGGTGGTTTCCGGGCGAATGGTTTCGTCGAAATCGAACACCTTCAGGAAGCCGTTCTCGTCATAGCCCTGCATCGGGATGATCTCGTCCTTGAACTTGCCTTCGACCGTGGCCTTGTGGGCCAGCTGGTGCGAACGCAAGCCGAACAGGTCCTGCTGCTCACGGGTGATGCCGTGCATCTTGCCGAGCATTTCTGCAGTCAGGCCCATCATCCCGGAAGCCTTGGCGGCATGCAAGGACAGGTGCGGGTTGGGATCTACGCCATGCATCATGCTGACGTGGCCCATGTGCTCCACGCCACCGACCACGAACACATCACCGTTACCGGTCATGATCGCCTGGGCAGCAGTGTGCAGCGCACTCATGGACGAGCCGCACAGACGGCTGACCGTCTGCGCTGCGGAAGTGTGCGGGATCTGGGTCATCAGCGAGGCCATGCGGGCGATGTTCCAGCCCTGCTCCAGGGTCTGGTTGACGCAGCCCCAGATCACGTCCTCGACTTCTTTCGGGTCAACCTTACCGTTGCGTTCCAGCAGCTTGCTGATCAGGTGCGCCGACATGTCTTCGGCGCGGGTATTGCGGTGCATGCCACCCTTGGAGCGGCCCATTGGCGTGCGACCGAAGTCGACAATCACCACGTCTCTTGGATTCAGGCTCATATCAAATCTCTCGCTCTAGCTCGTTGACCGCTCAGTTGAAGAAGCGCTGGCCGTTCTTGGCCATTTCACGCAGCTTGGCGGTCGGGTGGTACAGCGGCCCCAGGTCGGCATACTGATCGGCCAGGGCGACGAATTCGGCCACACCGATCGAGTCGATGTAACGCAGCGCACCACCGCGGAAGGGAGGGAAACCAATGCCGTAGACCAAGCCCATGTCGGCTTCGGCAGCGGTTTCGACGATGCCGTCCTCCAGGCAACGCACGGTCTCCAGGCACAGCGGGACCATCATCCAGTTGATGATGTCTTCGTCAGTGACTTCACGCTGCTCGAACACGATCGGTTTGAGCACGTCGAGCACGGTGGCATCGAAGACCTTCTTCGGTTTGCCGCGCTTGTCGGTTTCATAGGCGTAGAAGCCCTTGCCGTTCTTCTGGCCCAGGCGGTTGGCCTCGTACAACGCGTCGACCGCCGAGCGGCGCTCGTCCTTCATGCGGTCCGGGAAGCCTTCGGCCATGACGTCACGGCCGTGGTGGCCGGTGTCGATGCCTACCACGTCCATCAAATAGGCCGGGCCCATCGGCCAGCCGAACTTTTCCATGACCTTGTCGATGCGCACGAAGTCAACACCGGCGCTGACCAGCTTGGCGAAACCGCCGAAGTACGGGAACAGCACGCGGTTGACCAAAAAGCCCGGGCAGTCGTTGACCACGATCGGGTTCTTGCCCATTTTCTTGGCGTAGGCCACGGTGGTGGCGACCGCCACGTCACTGGACTTCTCACCACGGATCACTTCCACCAGCGGCATCATGTGCACCGGGTTGAAGAAGTGCATGCCGACGAAGTTTTCCGGGCGCTTGAGCGCCTTGGCCAGCAGGTTGATAGAGATGGTCGAGGTGTTGGAGGCGAGGATCGCATCGGCCTTCACCTGGCCTTCCACTTCCGCCAGTACCGCTTGCTTGACCTTCGGGTTCTCGACCACTGCCTCGACAACGATGTCGACATTGGCGAAATCGCCATAGGACAGGGTCGGGCGAATGGCGTTGAGGGCTTCGGCCATCTTGGCCGGGGTCAGGCGGCCCTTCTCGACGCGGTTGCCAAGCAGCTTGGAGGCCTCGTTCAGACCCAGCTCGATGGCTTCCTCGCGGATGTCTTTCATCAGGATCGGCGTACCTTTGACCGCCGACTGGTACGCGATACCGCCGCCCATGATGCCGGCGCCGAGCACGGCGGCCTGCTTCACGTCGTGGGCAATCTCGTCATGCGCCTTGGCCTTGCGCTTGAGTTCCTGATCGTTGAGGAACAAGCCGATCAGGCTCTCGGCGACCGAGGTCTTGGCCAGCTTGGCAAAGCCTGCGGCTTCGACTTCCAGGGCCTTGTCGCGACCGAAGTTGGCGGCTTTCTGGATGCTCTTGATCGCTTCGACCGGGGCCGGGTAGTTCGGGCCGGCCTGGCCAGCGACGAAGCCCTTGGCAGTCTCGAAGGCCATCATCTGCTCGATGGCATTGAGCTTGAGCTTTTCCAGCTTCGGCTGGCGCTTGGCCTTGTAGTCCAGCTCGCCACTGATGGCACGCTTGATCAGGTCGAGGGCACCGGCCAGCAGCAGCTCAGGGGCGACCACAGCGTCGACGGCCCCCACTTTCAGGGCATCTTCGGCACGGTTTTCCTTGCCGGCGGCGATCCACTCGATGGCGTTGTCCGAGCCGATCAGGCGCGGCAGGCGCACGGTACCGCCAAAGCCCGGGTAGATACCCAGCTTGACTTCCGGCAGACCGATCCTGGCGCTGGTGGACATGACCCGGTAGTCGGCCGCCAGGCACATTTCCAGGCCACCGCCCAGCGCGATGCCGTTGATGGCGGCAACGGTCGGCACTTCGAGGTCTTCGAAGGCGTTGAAGATGCGATTGGCTTCCAGGTTGCCAGCGACCAGTTCGGCCTCGGGCAGCTTGAAGTTGTCGACGAACTCGGTGATGTCGGCGCCGACGATGAACACGTCCTTGCCACTGCTGACGATTACGCCTTTGACCGAGGCATCGGCCTTGATGGCATCGACGGCCTGGCGCAGCTCGTTCAGGGTAAGGCGGTTGAACTTGTTGACGGACTCACCCTTGAGGTCGAACTTGAGCTCGACGATGCCACTTTCAAGAGCCTTAACCGTGATGGCTTTACCTTCGTAAATCATCAACTGATCTCCACGATATGGAAGCTGAACTGTACACGCCGATCGCTGCAGCAGAAGCAGGCCTAAGCTGCCTTGCCCCAGGCACACCCGTCAGCGCGCTAGTCGGAAGTATGGCTTGGCGTCATGACATACAAACGCTCAATTCATACGCCCGTTTGATTTGGGTGTGCACACATTCTCCGAAAAGATCGGCGTTGTCAAATGCTCACGAACAAGGCGAAAACGCGACTTTCCAGTCATTTTCCATCGTCCGGGTACAAAACATGATGACAGTGATCGCCGGTCATTCATGTCAGCGATTGACCACAGGCATTGGCTGACTGCTTTGCGCTTGCGCGGCGAGCCAGGGCGACTACACTGGCACTTGCTTGAATGAATAACCCGGCCTGCCTGGCCTTTTCTGCGCAGCAGAACGCAAAGCGGCGACTTGGCACCCCACCCCTTCAGGGTTATGCCAAGTCGCCGCTTTGTCGTTAAGAAACAGATTTACCAGGCTGGACGCCGACGCTGTGTAGGAGCGGGTTTACCCGCGAAGCAGGCACCGCGCAGTCTGGCACCGGCTATGCCGGTGTTCGCGGGTGAAGCCGCGCCTGCAGGGGCTGCGTATGGGCGGCGCTCAGGCCAGGGTTTCAAGGGCGTAGGCAACATCCTGCAACACAGCAGTATCGCCGCGCTCGGTCCAGTACAGGGCAATCATCCGCGCATCGGCCTCGACCTTGTACACACTCGCCGGCAAGCGCGACAAGGCGCCCAGGAAACGTGGGTCTTCGCAGGGCTCGCGCCACTGGTTCCACCACACCCCGGGGCTGACCTGCCAGAAGCTGAAGCTGTCCTCATGCCCACGGCGCCGGGCTCGGTGATACTGCGGGCAGGGGCTTGGCGGCTCCTTTTCCAGCCAGTGCGGCCACTGCTGCGGCGCCAATTGCATGGCCAAACCCATGCGCCGTGCCTCCAGGCGCAACTTCATCTGCTCGCTCTGCTTGCGCGAACTGCGCAGCCAGGAAAGCGGGCTGAGAATCAGCGCAAGGATTGACACCACCAGCAATACCGTCATATCAGTAGTTCCCATAAAACGTTGCAAATGAGCTGGTTAGCCATTTTTCACGGTAGACCCGCCCTAAAGCGACCATACTTCTTCTATCGCGATTGTCAGGAGTACCGCTCATGCAATACGAACATTTGTTGGTCGCCGTCGACCTGACCGAAGAATGCGACCCGGTGATCAAGCGCGCCATGGCCCTGGCCGCACCTTCGAATGCCAAGGTATCCCTGGTGCACATCGTCGAACCGATGGCCATGGCCTTCGGCGGGGACGTACCGATGGACCTGTCGCAGCTGCAACAGCAGCAGTTCGACCAGGCCAAGGAGCGCATGGACCGGCTGTTCAACAAATACCCGGAAATCAACCGCGGCGACTCGCACCTGACCTACGGCCAGCCGCGCCAGGAAATCCACCAGTTGGCCAAAGAGCAGAAGTGCGACCTGATCGTGGTGGGCAGCCATGGCCGCCATGGCCTGGCGCTGCTGCTGGGCTCCACGGCCAACGATGTGCTGCACGGCGCGCCGTGTGACGTGCTGGCGGTACGCTTGCTGAAGAAGGACTGACTGGACCTGAACCGGCCTCTTCGCCGGCAAACCCGCGCCTACAAGGGTATTGCGATCCCTGCAGGCGCGGGTTTACCCGCGAAGAGGCCGGAACAGGCTAACGCCAATCAGCCTTCCAGCTCAGCCCAGCGCTCTACCAATACATCCAGCTCGCCCTGCAGCTTCTCGATCCGTGCCAGCACCGCCGACGTTTCTGCAATCGGGCGCTGATAGAAGCCCGCCGCATTCACTTCTTCCTGGGCTTCAGCCATACGCTGCTCCAGCTCATCGATCTGCCCCGGCAGCATCTCCAGCTCACGCTGCAGCTTGTAGCTCAGCTTCTTCTTCGAAGCTTCTTCCACCACCGGCGCCGCAACAGGCTCAGGCTTGGCCTCGACCTTCTCCACCACCGCGCTGTTGAGCGCAGACTTACCGCCCTTGCTCTCGGTCACACCCAGCAGCTTCGGCGAGCCGCCCTGGCGAATCCAGTCCTCGTAACCGCCCACATACTCACGCACCTTACCCTCGCCTTCGAACACCAGGGTGCTGGTCACGACGTTGTCAAGGAAGGCCCGGTCGTGGCTGACCATGAGCACGGTGCCCTTGTAGTTGGACAGCACCTCTTCCAGCAGCTCGAGGGTTTCCACGTCCAGGTCGTTGGTCGGTTCGTCGAGCACCAGCAGGTTGGCCGGCTTGCTGAACAGCTTGGCCAGCAGCAGCCGCGCACGCTCACCACCCGACAACGCCTTGACCGGCGTGCGCGCACGCTGGGGGCTGAACAGGAAGTCGCCCAGGTAGCTCAGCACGTGGCGGTTCTGGCCATCGATCTCGATGAAATCACGGCCTTCGGCCAGGTTGTCGATCACGGTCTTTTCCAGGTCAAGCTGGTGGCGCATCTGGTCGAAATAGGCCACCTCAAGCTTGGTGCCGCGCTCCACTTTGCCCGCAGTGGGCTCAAGGTCGCCCAGCATCATCTTGAGCAACGTGGTCTTGCCAGTGCCGTTCGCGCCCAGCAGACCGATGCGATCCTGCCGCTGCAGGACCATGGAAAAGTCCTTGACCAGCAGCGGGCCGTCCGCGTGATGGAAGCTGACATTTTCCAGCACCATCACCTGCTTGCCGGATTTATCTGCGGCTTCGATCTGGATGTTGGCCTTGCCCTGTCGTTCACGGCGCTCGCCACGCTCCACACGCAGGGCCTTCAGTGCACGCACGCGGCCTTCGTTGCGGGTACGGCGGG
Organism: Pseudomonas sp. JR33AA; assembly: GCF_021378985.1. Lineage (NCBI taxonomy): Bacteria > Pseudomonadati > Pseudomonadota > Gammaproteobacteria > Pseudomonadales > Pseudomonadaceae > Pseudomonas > Pseudomonas sp. JR33AA. The sequence goes on along the minus strand of NZ_JAJSAW010000011.1, from coordinate 149,708 downwards.
CCTTGATACCCTGGCGGATCCACACTTCTTCCTGGGCCAGGCGCTTGTCGAACAGCGCGTTGGCGGTTTCTTCGGCGGCCAGTGCGGCTTCCTTGTGCACCAGGAAGCTGGCGTAGTCACCGTTCCAGTCGATCAGGCCGCCGCGGTCCAGCTCGAGGATACGGGTGGCCAGGTTCTGCAGGAACGAACGGTCGTGGGTGATGAACAATACCGCGCCGTTAAAGCCACGCAGGGCCTCTTCGAGCCAGGCGATGGCACCGATGTCCAGGTGGTTGGTCGGTTCGTCGAGCAGCAGCAGGTCGGGCTCGGACACCAGCGCCTGGGCCAGCAGTACGCGGCGGCGCCAGCCACCGGACAGCTCGGCCAGGGTCTTGTCGGCCGGCAGCTGCAGGCGGCTGAGCGTGCTTTCCACCACCTGCTGCAAGCGCCAACCGTCACGGGCCTCCAGCTCGTGCTGGACGTGCATGAGCTTTTCCAGGTCTTCATCGCCTTGGATGTTCATGCTCAGGTGATGGAACTGCGCCAGCAACTCGCCCACGCCGTCCAGACCAGCGGCTACCACGTCGAACACTGTGCGCTCGTCGGCCACCGGCAGCTCCTGTGGCAACTCACCGATCTTCAGGCCAGGGGCACGCCAGATTTCGCCGTCGTCGCCCTTCTGCTCGCCCTTGACCAGGCGCAGCATGCTCGACTTGCCGGTGCCGTTGCGGCCGATGATGCACACCCGCTCGCCACGAGCGATCTGCCAGGACACTTTGTCCAGCAGCGGCATGGCGCCGAATGCGAGGGACACATCGCTGAATTTGAGCAGGGTCATGTTCGTCTCCATAAATCGGGCGCGCATTCTACCTGACTTGGCCCCCGACGGCATCCGCCAAGCCAATCGGTGGGCACCTGGCGACATCTGGTCGAACTTAATATCCCGATACAAGCACAGTGCTTTCACCCACTGCCGGCAAACAGCTAAGCTAAGGCAATAGCTTTCAACAGTGCTGGCTCCGCCGACACTTCCCATGGTTCAACTGCCCGGACGTATCATGCGCAGCCGCCTGTTACATATCGCATCCTGCCTGCTGCTTACCGCTGCCACCTGCGCAGCGCAGGCCACCGACCTGACCCTGCAACGCCAGTACTATGACGAGGCCAAGCGAGCGCTGGCCAAAGGCGACAAAGGCCCGTACCTGCGCTATGCCCAGGCCCTGAGCGACTACCCGTTGACGCCCTACCTGGCCTACGACGAACTCACCGCCCGCCTGAAAAGCGCCAGCAACCAGGAGATCGAAGCTTTCCTTGCCAAGCATGGCGACCTGCCCCAGGCCAACTGGATGAAATTGCGCTGGTTGCGCTGGCTGGCCGAACGCGGCGAGTGGGATACCTTCGTCAAGTACTACGACCCCAAGCTCAACTTCACCGAACTGGACTGCCTCAACGGCCAGTACCAGCTCAGCCACGGCTTGCGCGCCGAAGGTTACGCCACCGCCGACAAGCTGTGGAACGTCGGCAAATCGCAACCTGAGGCCTGCGACACGCTGTTTGGCATGTGGGCAGCCGAAGGCCAACTGACCGAGGCCAAGCGCTGGGAACGCACCAAGCTGGCAGCCCAGGCGCGCAACTACGCCCTGGCCAACACCCTGGTCAAGACCCTGACCACCCTCGGCCCGCAAGGGCGCCTGCTGGTCGACGTCGCCCAGAAGCCCGAGCTGCTCAACCAGCCGTCGCGCTTTACCCCAGTCAACGAAGCCATGTCCGACGTGGTCAGCCTCGGCCTTCGTCGCCTGGCCCGGCAGGACCCGGAGCGGGCCATGGCACTGCTCGACGATTACGCCCAGCGCATGCACTTCTCGCGAGACGAAAAGGTGGCCATCGCCCGCGAAATCGGCCTGACCCTCGCACGCCGCTACGACCCACGCGCACTCGACCTGATGACCCGCTATGACCCCGAGCTGCGTGACAACACGGTCAGCGAATGGCGCCTTCGCCTGCTGCTGCGCCTGGGCCGCTGGGAGGACGCCTACGAGCTGACCAAGCGCCTTCCCCAGGACCTGGCCAGCACCAGCCGCTGGAGGTACTGGCAGGCTCGCAGCCTGGAACTGGCCCAGCCAAACAACCCGCAGATCCCGCTGCTTTACAAGACCGCAGCGCGTGAGCGCGACTTCTATGGCTTCCTCGCCGCCGACCGGGCGCAGACACCGTACCAGCTGAACAACAAGCCGCTGCTGCTGAGCCCACAACTGGTCAAGAAGGTCCGCAACACGCCCGGGATCCAGCGCGCACTGGAATTCCACGCCCGCGGCCAGATCGTCGACGGCCGCCGTGAGTGGTACCACGTCAGCCGCCACTTCACCCGTGACGAAATGGTTGCGCAGGCACGCCTGGGTTATGAGCTGCGTTGGTACTTCCCGGCCATCCGCACCATCAGCCAGGCCCAGTACTGGGACGACCTGGACATCCGCTTCCCCATGGCCCACCGCGACACGCTGGTGCGTGAAGCCAAGGTTCGCGGCCTGCATTCGAGCTGGGTATTCGCCATCACTCGCCAGGAAAGCGCCTTCATGGAGGACGCACGCTCACCCGTGGGCGCCAGCGGCCTGATGCAGCTGATGCCGGCCACGGCCAAGGAAACCGCACGCAAGTTCAGCATCCCGCTGGCCTCACCGGCGCAAGTGCTGAACCCGGACAAGAACATCCAGCTGGGTGCAGCCTACCTGAGCCAGGTACACAGCCAGTTCAACGGCAACCGGGTGCTGGCTTCGGCAGCCTACAACGCCGGGCCAGGGCGCGTGCGACAGTGGCTCAAAGGGGCCAAGCACCTGAGCTTCGATGTGTGGGTGGAGTCCATCCCGTTCGACGAAACACGCCAGTATGTACAGAACGTGTTGTCGTATTCGGTGATCTACGGGCAGAAGCTGAATTCACCGCAGCCGTTGGTGGATTGGCATGAACGGTATTTCGATGACATGTGATTGCTGTTGAGCCTGTACCAGCCTCTTCGCGGGTGAACCCGCTCCTACAACGACCGCGTAGCCCTTGTAGGAGCGGGTTCACCCGCGAAGAGGCCGGTACAGGCAGCACACCTACTCCAGGACTTCTACTTCCATCCCCACCTCCAGCCACCCGCTGCCATCCACCGCCAGGTTCTGCCCGAACAGCACATCCCCCTCCTTCTCGCGAAAGGTCTTGAGCGTCGCCATCGGCTCGCGGTCGGCAGTGCGCTCACCGGTAGCCGGATCAATGGTCGTGAAGATGCACCGCACACTGGGCTTGAGCACGCGAAACGCCAAGCTGCCGATGCGAATTCGCTTCCAGCCATCCTCGGCAAATGGCTCCGCACCCTGCACCACCAGGTTGGGCCGAAAACGCCGCATCGACATGGGCCGGCCAATACGCCGGTTAAGCTCGTCCAGCGAGCCCTGCCCAATCAGCAGCAAGGGGAAGCCATCCGGAAACGCCGCGCGGTCACTGTTGAAACCGTAACCATTGGGTAGGTAACGCGCACGCTGCTCCGGGCAATGCACCAGTCGTACGGCCCTGCCCAGCAACTCACTCAACCAGGCCGCTGCGGCATCGCCAGCGTCCGGCACACGCAGGGTATCGCGCCAGATCGTCACGCCGCGCAGGGCCTCATCGGCAGGCGGTACAGGCACCCGCAACGGCGCCTGTCCAGGGGTTTGCAGCAGCAACTGGCCGCTGTCGTCATCGCTCGCGTCGATCTGGCCAAGTTGTGGCCAGGCACGCTGGGTCAGGAAGCGTCCGTTTTCTTCCTCGACCACCATCCAGCGCCGGTCGCCTTGCAACCCCAGCAACCCCACCGGTGATGCCTTCAGGCTTTGCGCCTGCGCCGACTTCACCGGGTATCTATACAACTCACTGAGAAACATCCCTGCTGCCTCGCTTCATGCCAAAAGCCCAGCTTATACCTGGCCGGCACAACGTTCACGCGGCAGTGCTATCCAGCAGCAGGCGTTGCTTGACCACATCGACCAGGCGATCGGGCTGGAACTTGGAAAGGAAGTTGTCACAGCCCACCTTCTTCACCATGGATTCGTTGAAACTGCCCGACAGCGATGTGTGCAGCACCACATAGAGCCGGCGCAGACGGGCATCGCTGCGGATCTCGGTGGTCAGCCGATAGCCGTCCATCTCCGGCATTTCTGCATCGGTGAACACCATCAGCAGCTTTTCGCACACGTCCTCACCGGCGTCGGCCCAGCCCTTTAGCAAGCGCAACGCCTTCAGGCCATCACTGGCCACATGCAGCTTCATGCCCAGCTGTGACAGGGTATCGCGCAATTGCGCCAAGGCCACACTGGAGTCGTCCACCAGCAGCACTTCGCGGCCGCGGGCCCGGGCCAGCACCGGGTCGGCCAGCTTGTCGCCAGAGACCCGGGCGTTGTAGGGCACGATTTCGGCCAGCACCTTCTCCACGTCGATCACCTCTACCAGCTTCTCATCGACCTTGGTGATGGCAGTCAGGTAGTGCTGGCGACCGGCACTGGAAGGCGGCGGCATGATCGACTCCCAGTTCATGTTGACGATGCGGTCAACACCGCCCACCAGGAAAGCCTGCACCGAGCGGTTGTATTCGGTGACGATGATGGTGCTGTCCGGCCCCGGCTGTAGCGGGCGCATACCGATCGCCTGGGACAGGTCGATCACCGGCAGGGTCTGCCCACGCAGGTTGACCACACCGCAGACATAGGCGTGGCGCTGGGGCATCAGGGTCAGCTTGGGCAGTTGCAGGACTTCCTGCACCTTGAACACGTTGATCGCGAACAGCTGGCGACCGGCCAGACGAAACATCAGAATTTCCAGGCGGTTCTCACCCACCAGTTGCGTGCGTTGGTCTACCGTGTCGAGAATGCCAGCCATTGGAAAGCCCCCAGGCTTGAGTCTTAAAAGGTGAAATCATCTACCCTGTATCGGCGGCTTCCTGCACACCTTGACCCTTGCGGGAAAATGCAGCGCAGATAATTGATATCACTTTACCATCATGTTTTACTGACGAGACGCCAGGGCAAATCAGGGACACGATAAAAGTTCCCCACCCTAGCCCTTGATCAGGGAAACCCTTAGCGGCAATCAGGTGCAACCTGATGTTCGCGATATCCTTTAGCCATTAATGTGACGCCATTCTCATTGCATGAATGGAGTCAGGCTTTTGCTAGCTATCGTTTCGGCGTGCCCGCCCCCTGCGCCTACCCCACGCGCGGGGACTTGATGATGGACACTGCCTTATCGTTCGATGACGCCCTGCAAGGCTTCCTGCTGGACGCCCAGGTACTGCTGACACAGGCTCAGGAATGCCTGCAGCACCTGGAACTGATAGACAACGACCCGGATGCCTGCAGTTGCCTGGACAGCACCCTCGACACTATCGCCCGTCAAGCTGCGTGCCTGGGCCTGCGTGAAGTTGCCCACTACACCACCGCCCTGCAACAGTTGCTCGCTCCAGCCTGTCACGGTGGTTGCCTACAGCGCGACGCCCTACCCGCAATAGGGGCGTGCCTGACCTTGCTGGCCTGGCAATTGGAACTGGTCGATAGCCGTACAGGGCGGCTGAACCTGGACATCGGCGAACAACTGGTGCTACTGGGTGAACTGGCCAAAGTCGTACAAGCCCCCTTTGCACCAGCCTGCGGGTCCTGCGATGAAGAAGGCGGCACCTGCATTCACCCGCATAGTGACGTGGCAACCGGCAACCGCCCCAGCCGCTCTAATCGCATGCATTAACCTGATGCAAAGTGCAACTAAGCAACTTTATTCAAACCCTGCCATGGCTGAACTTGGAAAGCGCTCCAGGTTTTCAGTGCAGGTCGTTGAATGATTGCCGCGCTAGTTACAGCACAAGTGGGTACTGCGCGATTAAAGGGTGGCACTTTGCTACCCGAAAAGGCCCGCCCTGTGGGCGTTTCAAGGCGTTAGCCGGCCGCGACCGATGCAATGCAAAGTGGTAATATGCGCCCCCACACACGCTTGCTACTGGAACAAAGGTGGCAGGAATGTGTGTTCGAAAATACATCGAAAGTACTGCGCCAAAGCCTCTGACCAGCATTGTGCAAGGCCTCCATCAGCAATACTTCAGTGGCCTCCCTACCTATGTTCCCACGCTTGAAGACTTCTTTGCATTGCTGCTCCCGCGCCGCCGTGCTGCGCTGGGCAACGGTCGGGCTGTGCGTGGCCTCAATGGTTGCCAACATGGCGCTGTACCTGGCCAACCAGACAATCCCGGCCAGCCTGCTGGTGTTGCAGTTGGCCGCCACACTGGGTGCTGCTGTGCAACTGGGCCTGGGCGCGAGGTCGATCCACCTGCGCCCGGCTGAACTGGCCGAGCGCATGCTCAAGGTGCAAGAAGACGAGCGTCAGCATCTGAGCCGGGAACTGCACGACGACATCGGCCAACTGCTCACCGCCGCCAAGCTGCAATTGCAGTGGCTGCAACGGCGCATGCCCGATGAGTTGCAGGGGCACTGCGACGCCCTGCGCAGCACGCTGGATGACACCCTCGGTAACGTGCGCGATGTTTCCGCGCTGCTCAACCCCCGGCAGTTGGCCAGCCTTGGCCTGGAAGCCAGCCTGCGCGCACACCTGGTACGCACCCTGGCCAGTAGCGGTGTGCACTGGAGCCTGGCGTGCAACCAGCGCCTGGGCGGCATCGACGAAGCCGTGGCCATGGCGGTGTTCCGTATTACCCAGGAGGCAGTGACCAACATGCTGCGCCACGCCCAGGCACACAACCTGGTCATCCGCCTGCAACGCACCCCAGAGGGGCTGGCGTTGTCGATCCACGACGATGGTCGTGGTTTCGCCCCTGCCCGGCACCCGGCCGAGGCCGGTCAGCGCGGCCTGGCCGGCATGAAGGAGCGGGTAATCGCGCTGCGGGGCAGCCTCGACATCACCAGTCAGCCTGGCCGAGGCACGCAGATCGAAGCGATGTTCCCGTGGTCCCCGCGCACTCAGCAACGCGCCAGGAGTATTACCAACCATGACCTGTAGACTACTGCTGGTAGACGACCACTCGCTGATCCGCGCCGGGGTGCGCGCACTGGTCTGCGATATCCCCGGCTATGACGTGGTCGGCGAAGCCGGCGACGGCAACCAGCTATTCGACCAGGTACGCACACTGGCGCCCGACATCATCCTGCTGGACATCTCCATGCGTTCGACCAGCGGCCTGGACGCCCTCACCCAGCTGCGGGCCAGCGGCAGTACCTGCAAAGTGCTGATACTGTCCATGCACACCGACCCGGACCTGATCATGCGGGCCCTGGAAAGCGGCGCCCACGGCTACCTGCTCAAGGACACCAGCGCCACCGAGCTGGAACAGGCGCTGGATGCGGTACGCCACGGTGAGCGCTACCTCAGCCCGGCCATCGCCCACACCGTCATCAACCAGGCGCTGCGACACACCAAGCAAGGCAAGCAAAGCGCTGGCGAACGGCATAATCTGACTTCACGGCAGCTTGAAATCCTGCGCCTGATCGTGCGCGGCAAGTCCACCCGGGAAATCGCTGCGGGCCTGGGCCTGTCGATCAAGACCGTGGAAACTCACCGCTCGCAAATCATGAAGCGCCTGCAGATTCACGACGTGGCCGGCCTGGTGTTGTTCGCCGTACGTGAAAAAATCATCAGCCTGGACGACTGAGCAACGGCGACCCGGCTGGCAGGTGCAGCTGCAACGCCGCAGGCCTTGCCTGAAAGCGCAGGTTGGCAGCCTGCAACGGCTCGCCATCGAGGTTGATGTCCAACCCTTGCGAACTCTTGATCTCGACCCATGGCAGCCTGGCCCGAACGAACAGGCCGTCACCGCCCAACAAGTCCCGCAGAGCCCCTACCACTTCCTGTGGTGCAGGCAGAATGGCGACGTCAAGCAAGCCGTCGTTGACCATGGCCTCTGGGCACAGCACCTGCCCACCCCCAGCCTGGCGGCCATTGCCGATACCCAGCGCCAGCAAATCCCCTTGCCAATGGAAGCCTGGCCCCTGCAGCTCCACCGAAGCCGCCTGTAGCTCACTGAAGCGGGATAACCCGGTGAACAGATAGGCGGCAGCGCCCAGCACTTTCTTGAGGTCTTCGGAGGTATTGGCGGTGACCTGGCTGCCAAAGCCCCCCGTGGCCATGTTGAGGAACAGCTGATCGCCTGCCTGCCCCAAGTCTATCGGTTGTGGCGCGACATTCAGCAAGGCCAGCGCCGACGCCGGTTCCAGGGGGATGCCAGCGGCTTTGGCAAAATCGTTGGCCGTCCCCAATGGCAACAACGTCAGGCTGGCTTGGGTAGCGGCCAAGCCCATGGCCTCGGCCACATCACGCAACGTGCCGTCCCCGCCACCGGCGACGATATGGCTGTAACCCGCCGCCAGTGCCTCGGCGACCAACCGTTGGGCGTCGCCCGCCTCCCAGGTAACCCGTACATCCAGCACCCAGCCGCTTTCGCGCAGGTCGCGCACGGCGCTGCGCACGTCTTCGTTCATCGCCTGCTTGCCGTGCAGCACCAGCATTGCCTTGCGCCCTTGCATGTGCGCGTCTCCGTAAAATGGACCAACCCCTATCTCGACCACTGGCCCGCCCGGATCGTTGCATGCCCTGGAAAAAACAGTGCGCCAGCACCAGGCCTGCAACTGATCGCGTCGCCGGTCATTTTTTCCACACTTGGCAATCCCGGCTATGCTCAGCAGATACCCCTATTGCCATGGACGCGCCCGGCAGTGGTTCCCCCACTGCTGCCACGGGCGCGTTTTGCTATCTGCAGCCTTTCGCGAGGACTTCGGGTCATGCGCATTCTCTGGACACTGCCCTATCTGCCTTGGCCGACCACCAGCGGCCACAAGACCCGGCAATACCATCTGCTGCGCGCACTGGCCCAGCGCGGTCACCGGATTACCCTGCTGGTGCAGTCGAAAATTCCTCTCAGCGATGCAGCACGTGAGGCCCTTGAGCCACTGCTCGAACGCCTGATCGTGCTACCCCGCAGACCGCTGCACAGCCCACTCAATCTGCTGGCTTCCCCCATTATCGACTACCCCATGCGGGCAATCATCAATGGCCTGGCGCCTTGCCTGCGGCACCGGTTCGAGCAACTGCTGGACGAACCCTGGGACGTGATCCAGATCGAGCACAGCTACAGCTTCCAGCCGTTCGAAAAAGCCCTGCAGGCTCGCAGGCTGCCCTACATGCTTAGCGAGCACACCCTGGAGTCAGTAATGGGCGGTGCCTGCCACGATCGCCTGCCGCTGTGGCTGCGCCCCCTCAACGCCTTCGACCGCTGGCGCTACCGGCGCTGGGAGCACCGTGTGCTGCGCCAGCCCACCGAACTGGTGGCAGTCAGTGCCCATGATGCCGAGCTGATCGCGCAGATCAGCGGGCGCCCGGTGAATGTGGTGGTCAACGGCGTGGACTGTGATTTCTACCAGCAGGTGCAACCTGCGCTGCACAGCCAGCGTCTGTTGTTCGTCGGCAATTTCGAATATGGCGCCAATCTGGAGGCCATCGAGTGGGCACTGGACGACATCATGCCGAAGGTGTGGATGAGCAACCCGGCGGTGCGCCTGGCGATTGCCGGGCATGCCATGCCGGCCAACTGGAAGCTTCACTGGAACGACCCACGCATCGAATGGTTCGGCTACCGCCCCGACCTGCGTGAGCTGCAACGACGTTCAGCGCTGTTCTTTGCCCCCCTGCGCTATGCCGGTGGCTCGAAAGTGAAAATTCTCGAAGCGATGGCCGCCGGCTTACCCGTGATCACTACCGACAAGGGCGTTTCAGGCCTGAGCGTGAATAACGGCGAACACTACCTGGGCAGTGACGACGGTGATCAACTGGCATTGCTGATCACCCAGCTGCTCAATCAGCCCTGGCGCATGAGCCAGTTGAGCGCCGCCGGGCGCCAGTTTGCCCGCCAGCGCCACGACTGGAGCGTGGCGGCCCAACAACTGGAGAATGTGCACATACGCCTGACCCAGGCGGCACCGGCCGAGGCGGCGCCGCTGGCCAGTGCCTGGCTGGGCCGTTCAGCCAAGTAGCTCGCTGAAGGGGATGAATGGCACGCTGTCGCCCTGCTTCGGCGTGCTGCCTTCACGCACTTCCACCAGCCCCTCGGCCCAGGCTGCGCTACGCAGCACACCCGAGCTCTGGTTCTTGTAGATGCGCACCCGGCCTTGCTCGATGCGCGCGCGCAGGTATTCGCGACGCGTACCCGGCTTGGGCCAGTCAAACCCGGCCGGCATGTCGAAACGCAGCGGCATGACGTCATTCACACCCTGACGACGCAGCAGATAGGGTCGGGTCAGCAGACCGAAGGTGACCAGGGTCGAGGCCGGGTTGCCCGGCAAGCCAATCACCGGTACGCCCTGGAAGTGGCCGAAGGTCAGCGGCTTGCCCGGTTTGATCGCCAGCTTCCACAACGCCAGTTCGCCGGCCTCGCGCAGGGCGGCACCGAGGTAGTCGGCTTCGCCCACCGAGACACCGCCGGTGGACAGGATCAGGTCTACGCCACCCAGTTCAGCCAGGCAGGTGCGAGTACGCGCCAGGTCGTCCGGCAGGATGCCGGCATCAACCACTTCGCAACCCAGCCGCTGCAACCAGCTGACCAGCAGCCTGCGGTTGCTGTTGTAGATCTGCCCGGGCCCGAGCGGCAGGCCTGGCTCGACCAGTTCGTCGCCGGTAGACAGCACCGCCACTTTCACCTTGCGCACCACGTCCAGGCGACCATGCCCCAAGGTCGCCGCCAGGCCAAGCTCAATCGGCCCAAGGCGGGTGCCGGCGCTCATCACCTGCTCGCCCTTGCGGGTTTCCTGCCCCTGAGGGCGGATGTTCTGCTCGGTGCGCAACCCTTCGAGAAAGCGCACCCGGCCATCTTCGAGTACTTCGGTGTTTTCCTGCATTTCGACGCAGTCGGCCCCCTCCGGCACAGGCGCACCGGTGAAGATCCGCGCGCAGGTACCTGGTTGCAGCGGCTGGGGCGCATGACCGGCGAAAATACGCTGGCTGACCGGCAGCGGCTGGCCCTGCCAGTCAGCCAGGCGCAAGGCATAACCGTCCATGGCGCTGTTCGGCCAGGGCGGCAGGTCGAGCGAGGCCACCAGGTCGGTGGCCAGCACGCGGCCTTCGGCTTCGGCCAGCGGCAGGTTTTCGGTCTCGCGTATGGGGGCAGCCTCGGCCAGCGCCAGCAGTTGTTCCAGCGCCTGTTCCACCGGCATCAGTGGCCGGGCCAGGATGGCCTCAGCCACGGCTGTCACAGGCCGCTGCCTGCTTCAGGTGCGCCACGAAGTTGCACGGGCGATGACGGGCATCAAGCTGCTCGGCAAGGATGCCATCCCAAGCGGTGCGCACAGCGTTGGTCGAGCCCGGCAGGCAGCACACCAGCGTGCCGTTGGCCAACCCGGCCAAGGCACGCGACTGCACGGTGGAGGTGCCAATGTCGGCCACGGAAATCTGCCGGAACAGCTCACCAAAGCCGTCCACCTGCTTGTCCAGCAGGCAGGCCACCGCCTCGGGGGTGCTGTCGCGGCCAGTGAACCCGGTACCGCCTGTGATCAGCACCACTTGCACGCTGTCATCGGCGATCCACGTGGCGACCTGGGCTCGAATCTTGTACAGGTCATCCTTGAGCAGCACGCGCTCGGCAAGGCGGTGACCGGCGGCGCTCAGGCGGTCGACGAACAGCTGGCCAGAGGTGTCGGTGTCGAAGGTACGGGTGTCGCTGACCGTGAGCACGGCGATGTTTAGCGCCACGAAGGGGGTATCTGCCTTGGCTTTCATGGGTGTCCGTCACAACTGGATGAGATGGACGCAGTTATATCACAGCGCATCTTTTCCAGCGTTGCCCCCTCAGCCTTGCCCTGGGTCAAGGAGACGAATTAGTCGCTATGCTGAACTTGGAGTGAACTTGCACTAACGTCCCGCGTCATACATGTCATCTAGCACCATCGCACTTGGAGAAACACGATGATCAAACGGACCCTACCCGCCTTCCTGCTTGCCTTGGGTTTGGGCGCCCTTGCTGGCTGCTCGACTCCAACCGTCATTACCCTGAACGATGGCCGGGAGATCCAGGCAACCGACAAACCGTCCTACGACGAAGACTCTGGCTTCTATGAATTCGAGCAACTGGACGGCAAGCGCACGCGCCTGAACAAGGACCAGATCCGCACCGTCAAAGAGCTCTGATCTAGGCCCCGTTCAGGCATGGCCCTTTAAACAACAAGGGCTTGCGGGCAAAAACGGGATGCAGTAGGATTTTGGTCATCGGAGTGTAGCGCAGCCAGGTAGCGCGTCTCGTTCGGGACGAGAAGGCCGCAGGTTCGAATCCTGTCTCTCCGACCAAATCCTTGTCAAAAAGCCCGCCTTGCGCGGGCTTTTTGTTGTGTGCGAAAACGCGTCAGGCGGTCAGCCGGGACGTCACTTCGCCCAACTGCCCTGACAAACCATGCAGGCGCTGCCCCGCCTGCTCGGTATGCTGCACCGCTTCCTGGTTGGCCGTGGCAATTCGGGTAATTTCGATCAGGTTACGCGAGATATCTTCGGCCACGCTGGTCTGCTCCTCGGCCGCTGTGGCGATCTGCCGGTTCATGTCGCGGATCGCCTCCACCGCCTGGGTGATACGTTGCAGCATCTGCCCGGCCTGCTCGACCTGCTCAGCCCCTTCCTGGCTACGTTGCTGGCCACTTTCGATGGCCTTCACCGCCTCCACAGCCCCCGACTGTACCGCTTCGATGATCTGGTGAATTTCGGCAATCGACGCGGCCGTGCGCTGGGCCAGGCTACGCACTTCATCGGCGACCACCGCAAAACCACGCCCGGCTTCGCCAGCACGGGCCGCTTCGATGGCCGCGTTAAGCGCCAGCAGGTTGGTCTGTTCAGCAATGCCGCGGATCACTTCAAGCACTTTGCCTATCCGTGTGCTGTCATGCTCCAGATCGCGAATGACCGTCGCCGTGCCGGCGATTTCGCGGTTGACCGCGCCGATAGTGTCGATGGTCTGCTTCATCACCTGCTCGCCGGCCTGGGCACTGTGGTCGGCGTCATCGGCCGCACGGGCAGCCTCGGCGGCGTGGCGAGCGACCTCTTGGGCAGTGGCGGACATTTCGTGCATGGCCGTGGCCACCTGGTCGGTACGCTGGAACTGGTCATGAGTACCGCGGGCCATGTCACCGGCAATACTGCGCAACTGGCCGCTGGCACCTTCCAGCTCCTGAGCGTTGTCCTGCAGCCGGCCGACAGTATCGGCAAGGAAGTCCCGCAGGGTGTTGGCCGCCCGCGCCAGGCGCCCCAGCTCATCTTCCCGACGGCTGTCGACCCGGGCCGCAAAGCAGCCTTGGCTGAGCTGCGCGACGTACTCGATCAACTGGCGGATCGGCCCGATCAGGCTACGGTTGACCAGCCACAGGCTGAGCAACCCCACCAGCACCGCCGAAGCCAGCATCACCAGCAGGCCCAACCACACCGTGCGCTCGGCACTGGCATTGAGGCTGGCGGCACGCTGGCGCGCATCGACGCGCAGTTGCTCGACCAGTTCACTCATCTGCTCACTGGCGGCACGATCCACACCTTTGACCGCCCGGTCGCCCGCTACCGGGTCACCGCCTGCCGCAAGGAACGCCTGGCGGCCTTGCGCATAGGCCTGGCCCAACTGGCGGTGGCTGTCGCGCAATTGCTGCAGCGACGCCTTGAGCCTGGCATCGCTGTTGTCGATCAATTGCCCGAGCAGGTGTTGTACTTGCTGTTCGCGGGCCTGGAACTGCTGCCAGTACTTGTCCATCTCCGCAGGCTGGCGCCCGCGCAACAGCACGTTCTTCCATTCCTGCACCTGGATCTTGAACTGCAGGTTGGCTTCGTCAATCAATTGCGAGGCCCGCAGCGGCCCGTCGACCAGCTCGGCGTAGCCTCGCACGCTGGACGACAGGAACTGGAAACACACCAGGGCGATCAGCAACATCGCCAGCACACTGCCGCCGAGCAGGGAGAGAATTTGCACGCTGAGGGATTTACGCAACATCGAGGGTCTCGGAACCAGAGGGAGTAGGCTGAGGCCGCTGAAAGCCCCATTACTGGCAGGCCAAAAAAAAGCTGCCATCACGCAATGGCAGCCAGGTCGAGCACTTACGCAACAGTTGAGGCCAATCTTCTCAGGCAATTACTACAGAAATGTTACAAAGCCACGACACGCTAACCCGTGGTGAACTGCAGCGCTGCCAGCCGCGCATACAGCGGGCTGTCCTCGATCAACTGACGGTGGGTGCCCACCGCCACCAGCCGGCCCTGGTCGATGACCGCGATGCGCTCGGCATGCTGTACCGTGGCCAGGCGATGGGCGATCACCAGCGTGGTACGGCCGGCCATCAGGCTGGGCAGCGCTTGCTGGATCAAGTATTCGCTTTGTGCATCAAGGGCACTGGTGGCTTCGTCCAGCAACAGGATCGGCGCATCGACCAGCAGGGCCCGGGCAATCGCCAGGCGCTGGCGTTGCCCGCCGGAAAGGCCGATGCCGCCCTCCCCAAGTTGGGTCTGGTAGCCTTGGGGCAGTTGCCGGATGAATTCGTCGGCATGGGCGCCGCGGGCTGCTGCTTCAACTTCAGCCAAGGTCGCTTCGGGCCGGCCATAACGAATGTTGGCCTCCACCGTGCCACGGAACAGCGAGGGGTTCTGTGCCACCAAAGCGAATTGCCGGCGTAGCTGGTCGGGATCAAATTCGGTAACCGGCTGGCCATCAAGCAGGATGCGCCCTTTTTGGGGGTCGTAAAAGCGCAGCAACAAATCGAACAGGGTCGACTTGCCTGCCCCGGAAGGGCCTACCAGGGCGACGGTCTGCCCGGGCTCGATGGTCAGGCTCAGGCCGTCGACGGCTGCCACCGTGGGCCGTGAAGGGTAAGCGAACACTACCTGCTGCAGCTCGATACGCCCGCTGGCCCGCTGCTGTGGCAGCACCTGCGCCACGGCGGGCGGCAGGATGGCACTACGCGCAGCCAACAGTTCGGCAATGCGCTCGGCGGCACCCGCGGCCCGCTGCAGTTCGCCGATCACCTCACTGAGGGTACCGAAGGCGCTGCCGACGATCAGGCTGTAGAACACGAATGCAGCCAGCTCGCCTGCAGATATACGCCCGGCGATCACATCCATGCCGCCAACCCACAGCATCACCCCCACCGCCCCCAGCACCAGCACGATCACCAGGGTAATCAGCCAGGCACGCTGGGTAATCCGCTTGCGGGCAACAGTAAACGCTGCTTCGACCGTATCGGCGAACAGTTCGCGGTCGTGCGCCTGATGGTTGTAGGCCTGCACGGTCTTGATCTGCCCTAGCGTCTCAGACACGTAGCTGCCCACATCGGCGACCCTGTCCTGGCTCTGCCGCGACAGGCTGCGCACCCGACGGCCGAACAACAGGATCGGTGCCAACACCAGCGGCAGCGTGACCACCACGATGCTGGTGAGCTTGGGGTTGGTGATGAACAGCAATGCCACACCACCAATGACCATCAGCGCGTTGCGCAGGAACATCGACAGCGATGAGCCGATCACTGATTGCAGCAAGGTGGTGTCCGCAGTCAGCCGCGACTGGATCTCGGAGCTGCGGTTGTCCTCGAAAAAACCCGGATGCAGGCCGATAAGATGATCGAAGACGGCACGACGGATGTCGGCTACACAACGCTCGCCAATCCACGACACCAGATAGAATCGGCTGAAGGTACCCACCGCCAGCGCTAGCACCAGTAGCAGGAACAGCCCGATGGTCTGATTGAGCTGGTGAGCGGAGCGGGTCATGAAGCCTTGATCCACCAGCAGGCGGATGCCTTGGCCCATCGACAGGGTGATAGCAGCGGTGACCACCAGCGCCAGAAGTGCCAGTAGAACCTGACGGCGATAAGGGCGAACGAACTGCCAAGCCAGGCGCAAGGCGCGGCGTTGGCGCGGGGAAACCGATTCGGGCATGGCAACGACCACAAGGGGGTGGGGAAGCCGCAGCCTACCACTCATCCCGGTCGGGAGACTGCATGAAGGTTGCTATAACGCATCGATCTAACCCGCTTATGGAGCTTTCACAGAGTTTCTGCTGGACTGTTGCTGCCGTGACCAGCAGCTGTCACAGGCCAGTCACGGCGCAGGGCTACCCTGAGCTTGAACCTGAAGAGGAGACAGTGCATGAGCTTGCAGCATGGCAGTGATAACCAGAAGCCCCAGACAACGCCGCAACCGCAAGTATGCGGTTCGATCATCGACGCCAAGGGGCGCGAAGTGCCGATCACCGAGCAGATGATCCAACAGGCCTGCAAGGCCCTGGAAGAAAGCCGTGTCGAGCGCGTACGCAAAGGTTGATCGGCGAATTCTTTGCAACCCGGCGCTTGCGCCGGGTTTTTATTTGCCCAGCCAGTGGGCTTGGCCGCCCCCACAGGCAACCGCACTTACCTGCAAGCTCAAGACAAGGCTTGCCTAGACCAACACCCCACCCAGGGCACTGACCAATTGCGCCAACTGCGGCGCCTCCCCGTGCAAGCGCACTGCCAGCCCCTCGATCTCGCGCCTTGGCGGGTATTGCTTGCGCAACTGGTCGAACGCCGCTCGCTGTTGCTGCGGATCATCGCTGAGGCTACGGCGGAAATCGGCATCATCACGGCGCGGGTCATACACGGCGCGACACAGGGTGGCCAAGGCCCAGGACAGGTCGGTGCTGGCATCCAGCTCGATCTGCGCCAGCGGTGGCCTGGGCAGCAGCTCGGCCAGTCGCACCTGCTCGTTCACACCGAGGAAGCGGCACAGCGCCTGGTAGATCTGCGCCGTGCCACGCTGGCGGCCGTCGAGGCTATAGCCGGCAATGTGCGGCGTAGCCAGGGTGCACAGGTCAGCCAACTGCAGGTCGACCTGCGGCTCCCCTTCCCACACATCCAGCACCGCGTGCACGTCTTCGCGGTCCAGCAGCAGCTCGCGCAGGGCCAGGTTGTCCACCACCGGGCCACGGCTGGCGTTTACCAGCCAGGCACCAGGGCGCAACTGTGCCAGCTGCGCCTGCCCCAGCAGGTGCCAGGTCGGGTGCTGGCCGCCGCGTTGCAACGGGGTATGCAAGCTGATCACATCGCACTGCTGCAGGATGGTATCGAGGCTGACGTAGTCGCCGCCTTCTGCGGCCTGACGCAACGGGTCGCACACCAGCACCTTCCAGCCCAGGCCATGCAGCACCCGCACGAGGCGGCCACCCACTTCTCCCGCGCCCACAACGCCATACACGCGCTCAGGCAGTGCCACGCCATCCAGCTCGGCCAGGGTCAGCAGGCTGCCCAGTACGTAATCGACCACGCCGCGGGCATTGCAGCCAGGTGCGCTGCTCCAGCGGATGCCAGCTTCTGCAAAGTAGTTCAGGTCCAGGTGATCAGTACCGATGGTGCAAGTGCCGACGAAGCGTACGCGGCTGCCTTCGAGCAGCTGACGGTCGACCTTGGTCACCGAGCGCACCAGCAGGATATCGGCGTCCTTGACGCTGGCAGCATCGAGGCTTCGGCCGGGGTAGCGGCGAATTTCACCGAAGCCCTGGAAGAAGGCATCGAGCAGCGGGATGTTCTCGTCGGCAACTATCAGCATGGCGCTCTCCTGTCTGGGGAGCGCAGTGTAGGCGCAACGCCGGGCGTGTTCCAGAGCGATTCAGTCGGCTTTCTTGCGGATCCAGTACAGGAAAGTGCCGGCGTCCTCTTGCTGCCGCAGCAGCTCGTGGCCGAGGAAGTTGCAGAACTTGGGGATGTCGCGGCGGGTCGACGGGTCGGTGGCGATGACCTTGAGCAGGCCGCCGGCGGCCAGGCTGCGTACGTGCTGGTGCAGCATCATCACGGGTTCCGGGCAGTTCAGGCCGGTGGCATCGAGGATGGCGTCGGGGGTGAAATCGGTCATGGGGGGCTCCGAAAATGATCGCTATTGTCGCGCATAGCGCGACGCGGTCCAAGCACAGCGTTCTAACCCGGCGCGCTTGATCCTTCTTCTTGCTTCTTGCTTCTTGCTTCTTGCTTCTTGCTTCTTGCTTCTTGGATGTGGGCATTCACACTGAGTAGGTATTCATTCACGCAGGTGGCGCATAGTCACCTTTCCGCCCTTACGGCGGGTCCCTTTTTGTCGTGGCAAAAAGGAACCAAAAACCGTCGGCTCCCATCATCCGGCCCCTGCGCTACGCTCCGGGGTCCCCTCGCTCCGGGCTTGCTCCCGGGAGGACCGCGCTGCAGGCCCCATCCTGGGGCCCAGCGCTTGACGGGCATCCATGCCCGTCACCTCCCTTCGCAAGCCCTGCGCTCGGCCTCCTGAAGTCGCAATCTGCGTCGCCTGAACTACCGCGCGCTTAGAAGCAAAAGCAAAAGCAGAAGCAGAAGCAGAAGCAGAAGCAGAAGCAGAACGACGCGCTGGATTCAGCGTGGCTTCAAGTCGAGCCGCCGCAGGTGACACGTCACTTCCTCTCGGTCGTGGTACAGCTGCTTGCAGGCAATCGACACCTTGATCTTGCGTGCCTTGAATGTGGCCTCCATACGGTCAAGCAGGCGCCGTACTTCAGCGTAACGCTGCTTCATCGGCAACTTCAGGTTGACCACCGCCTCGCGGCACAACCCCTCACCCAGCCAGGTTTCAATCAGCGAGGTGGTACGCGCCGGCTTCTCGACGATATCGCACACCATCCAGTCTACCGGCTGCTTCGGCTGCCAGGTAAAGCCATCGGCCATCAAGTGCTGGACCAGGCCTGTGTCCATCAGGCTTTCGGCCATCGGCCCGTTATCGATGGCTGTCACCAGCATGCCCCGGCGCACCAGCTGGTAGGTCCAGCCACCCGGCGAGGCTCCCAGGTCGACGCCGGTCATGTCATCACCCAGGCGCTGCTCCCACTGCTCACGCGGGATGAACTGGTGCCAGGCCTCTTCCAGCTTGAGTGTCGAGCGGCTAGGCGCCTCGCGAGGGAACTTCAGGCGCGGGATGCCCATGGGCCACAAGGCGCTGTTGCTGGCCGATGCAACGCCGACAAATACTCGCCGGCCGCTGATGAAGGTCAGCAGCAAGCGTGGGCGGCCAGGGTCGTCGACCAGGCGGCCGGCCTTCTCCAGGGCCTTGCGCAACGGCACTTCGAACTTTCGGCAAAAGGTGGACAATTCCTTGCCATCGTTGCTGTCCAGCACCTCCAGCCAAAGGCTACCGAACACCGGGAAGTCAGCCAACTGCGCCAGCAAAATGCTGATGCGGTCACTTTCCGGCAGTTCGACGTAACCGCCACGCGCCCACTGCCGCGGGAAGATAAGCTGGTTGAAACGCAGTTCCCCCATCAAGCGCTCGGCACCGCCCTCCTCGCTACAGACAAACTCGGCACTGGCACTTTGCGGCTTGCCTTTGGCATAGCCGGCAACACCCAGGCGGGCGGCATGTTCGCTGATTTCGGCGCAAACCTCGCCCTCGAAACCGGGCCGGCAATGCATGAACAGGGTATTCATCTCTCACTCCACGACGGCTGGCGCACCACAGGCGCCGGCAGGGCGGCGATGATAAAGGAAGTTCGGAACCTGCGACACGCCCCGCCGGTCCAGAAAAGGGTCAGGTAGCGTAAACCGGTCTAACCTGACCATTCAGCCAGGTCCGTGCCGTGCGGACCGATACAGAGCGGTGCTGCCGGCAAACTGTGATTATTTGCCGGGCACCGGCGCAGAAGGAGTTGGCAATGCCCTCGCTCGATAGCCTGAACACCCTCAAGCCCCTCAAGGTTGGCGACCAGACCTACCACTACTTCAGCCTCACCGAGGCCGCACGCCAGCTGGGTGACCTGCAGCGCTTGCCCATGTCGCTGAAAGTGCTGCTGGAAAATCTGCTGCGCTGGGAGGATGGCGCGACCGTCACCGGCGACGACTTGCGCGCCATTGCCCATTGGCTTGGCGAACGGCGCTCCGACCGCGAGATCCAGTATCGCCCGGCGCGGGTGCTGATGCAGGACTTCACCGGCGTACCCGCCGTGGTCGACCTGGCCGCCATGCGCGCCGCCATGGCCAAGGCCGGCGGCGACCCGCAACGGATCAACCCGCTGTCACCGGTCGACCTGGTGATCGACCACTCGGTAATGGTCGACCGCTACGGCACGCCGCAAGCCTTCGCCGAGAACGTCGACATCGAAATGCAGCGCAATGGCGAGCGCTACGCCTTTCTGCGTTGGGGCCAGAGCGCCTTCGACAATTTCCGCGTGGTCCCCCCGGGCACCGGCATTTGCCACCAGGTCAACCTGGAATACCTGGGCCGCACGGTTTGGACCCGTGAGGCTGATGGCCGCACCTATGCCTTCCCCGATACCTTGGTGGGCACAGACTCGCACACCACCATGATCAACGGCCTGGGCGTACTCGGCTGGGGTGTCGGCGGCATCGAAGCGGAGGCAGCCATGCTCGGCCAGCCGGTATCGATGCTGATCCCCGAAGTGATCGGCTTCAAGCTGACCGGCAAGCTGCGCGAGGGCATCACTGCCACTGACCTGGTGCTGACCGTGACGCAGATGCTGCGCAAGAAAGGCGTGGTGGGCAAGTTCGTCGAGTTTTACGGCGACGGCCTGGCCGAGTTGCCCCTGGCCGACCGCGCGACCATCGCCAACATGGCACCGGAATATGGCGCCACTTGTGGCTTCTTCCCGGTCGATCAGGTCACCCTGGACTATCTTCGCCTTTCGGGCCGACCCGAAGCGACCGTGCAGCTGGTCGAGCAGTACTGCAAGGCGCAGGGTATGTGGCGCCTGCCCGGCCAGGAGCCGTTATTCAGCGACACGCTGGCTCTGGACATGGACCAAGTCGAAGCCAGCCTGGCCGGGCCGAAACGGCCGCAGGACCGCGTAGCGCTGGGCGAGGTCAGCCAAGCCTTCGACCAGTTCATCGAGCTGCAGCCCAAACCGCTGGCCAAAGAAGTTGGCCGCCTGGAAAGCGAAGGTGGCGGCGGTGTGGCGGTGGGCAACGCCGACCAGGCCGGTGCAGTCGACTACAGCCATCAGGGCCAGACCCACACCCTGCGCGATGGGGCCGTGGTGATTGCCGCGATCACCTCTTGTACCAACACCTCCAACCCCAGCGTGATGATGGCTGCCGGGCTGGTGGCAAAAAAAGCACTGGAAAAAGGCCTGCAACGCAAACCATGGGTCAAGAGCTCGCTGGCGCCAGGCTCCAAGGTAGTCACCGACTACTTCAAGGCAGCCGGGCTCACGCCTTACCTCGACCAACTGGGTTTTGATCTGGTCGGTTATGGCTGCACCACCTGCATCGGCAACTCCGGCCCGCTGGACGAGGCGATCGAAAAAGCCATTGGCAGCGCCGACCTCACCGTGGCTTCGGTGCTATCGGGCAACCGCAACTTCGAGGGCCGCGTGCACCCACTGGTCAAGACCAACTGGCTGGCCTCGCCGCCGCTGGTGGTGGCCTACGCGCTGGCCGGCAGCGTGCGCCTGGACCTGACGCGCGACCCGCTGGGCTTAGGCAAGGACGGCCAACCGGTCTACCTGCGTGATATCTGGCCGAGCCAGCAGGAAATTGCCGAGGCCGTGGCCAAGGTCGATACGGCGATGTTCCACAAGGAATACGCCGAAGTGTTCGCCGGCGATGCGCAATGGCAGGCCATCGAGGTGCCCCAGGCCGCCACTTACGTGTGGCAGGCTGACTCCACGTACATCCAGCACCCACCGTTTTTCGACGGCATCGGCGGGCCGCCGCCACAAATCGCCAATATTAACGGCGCACGGGTGCTGGCGCTGCTGGGCGACTCAGTGACCACCGACCACATTTCCCCTGCGGGCAACATCAAGACCGACAGCCCGGCCGGGCGCTACCTGCGGGAACAGGGTGTTGAGCCACGCGACTTCAACTCCTACGGTTCGCGACGGGGCAACCACGAAGTGATGATGCGTGGCACCTTCGCCAACATCCGTATCCGCAACGAAATGCTGGCAGGTGAAGAAGGCGGCAACACCTTGCATGTGCCCACTGGCGAGAAGCTGTCGATCTACGACGCGGCCATGCGTTACCAGCAGGAAGGCACCCCGCTGCTGGTGATTGCCGGTCAGGAGTACGGCACCGGCTCGAGCCGCGACTGGGCAGCCAAGGGCACCAACCTGCTGGGGGTCAAGGCCGTGCTGGCAGAAAGCTTCGAGCGTATTCACCGCTCCAACCTGGTGGGCATGGGTGTGTTGCCACTGCAATTCATGGCCGGGCACAACCGCAAACAGCTGGGGCTGACGGGCAAGGAGCAGATCGATGTACTTGGGCTGGACGGCGCACATATCCGCCCCGGCATGAGCCTGCCCTTGCGCATTACCCGCGAGGATGGCCAGCAGGAACAGATCGAAGTGCTCTGCCGGATTGATACCTTGAACGAGGTGGAGTACTTCAAGGCAGGGGGGATTCTGCATTATGTGTTGCGCCAGATGATCGCCGGTTGAGACGGAGCGTCTGGCCGAAAATCTGTTCCGTTCTCGAAACCGAGCGCTGCGTTGGCGGCGCTCGCTCTCCTAGGCGCCGATGCCCAAAGCCATACGCTTCTGAGTCCCTCGCAACAGCACTGGCCCTTGGCCATCCATTCGGTCATCATCTGACCTACCCGTCATTGAATGCAATCAATGAACCAAATATCCATTCAATAAAACCAGCGGCTTGCCGATACCTGTCGAAAGCCCTGCGGACTATCACCCATGCGTAACAACCAGCCGATTACCCAGAGAGAACGGACTTTCCCTGCCCAGCAGCGGTTGATCTCCACTACCAACGCCAAGGGTGTGGTCACCTACTGCAACGATGCCTTTATCGAAATCAGTGGATTCACCCGCGAGGAGCTGACTGGCGCACCACACAACCTGGTGCGTCACCCCGACGTACCGCCTGCCGTGTTTGCCCATATGTGGCAAACCCTCAAGCAGGGCCAGCCGTGGATGGGTATCGTCAAGAACCGCTGCAAGTCCGGCGACCATTACTGGGTCAACGCCTATGTCACGCCCATCTTCGACAACAACCAGGTTGTCGGCTTCGAGTCGGTGCGGGTCAAGCCCACCGCCGAGCAGATCCGACGCGCCGAGGCCCTGTACCAGCGCATCAACCAGGGCAAGCCAGCGGTGCCGCGCCGCGACAAATGGCTGCCAGTGCTGCAGGACTGGCTGCCGTTCATCCTGATCAGCCAGGTGGGCTTCCTGATCGGCAACTGGCTGGGGCATTCCTGGGGCTTTGCCTTGGCCGCTGGGCTTTCGGTACCACTGGGCCTGCTCGGCCTGAGCTGGCAGCAGCGCGGCCTCAAGCGCCTGCTGCGCCTGGCCGAGCAAACCACTTCCGACCCGCTGATCGCGCAGATGTACACCGACAGCCGTGGCGTGCAGGCGCGCCTGGAAATGGCCATGCTCAGCCAGGACGCACGCATGAAAACCTGCCTGACCCGCCTACAAGACAGTGCCGAACACCTGAGCGACCAGGCACGCCAGTCCGATGCCTTGGCGCACAAGAGCTCTACCGGGCTGGAGCGCCAGCGGGTGGAAACCGAGCAAGTCGCCGCTGCGGTAAACCAGATGGCCGCCACCACTCAGGAAGTGGCCAACCATGTGCAGCGCACCGCCGATGCCACCCAGGAAGCCAACCGCCTGACCAGCCAGGGCCGGCAGATTGCCGGAGAAACCCGCGAGGCCATCGAGCGTCTGTCGGCGGCAGTGGGCGAGACCGGCCAGACGGTTACGCAACTGGCCAAAGACAGTGACGAGATTGGTGGCGTGGTCGACGTGATCAAGGGCATCGCCGACCAGACCAACCTGCTGGCACTGAACGCCGCCATTGAAGCCGCGCGCGCCGGTGAAATGGGCCGTGGATTCGCCGTAGTGGCTGATGAAGTGCGTCAGTTGGCCCAGCGTACCGCCGAATCCACCGGGCAAATCCACGGCCTGATCGCCAAGCTGCAACAGACCGCCAGTAACGCAGTGCTGACCATGGAAACCGGCCACCGCCAGGCACAGGAAGGCGTCGACCGGGTAATGCAGGCCGACGAGGCGCTGGTAGGCATCAGCGAAGCGGTGGCCAATATCACCGACATGGCCACCCAGATTGCAGCTGCAACCGAGGAGCAGACCGCTGTGGCTGACGAGATCAGCCGCAACATCAGCACCATTGCCGAACTGGCCGACCAGACCGCCGAACAGGCGCAGCACTCGGCACTGCTGAGCGAGGAACTGACCAGCACCGCGGGAAGCCAGTATTCGCTGGTGGAGCGCTTCAACCGCTAAAGCTCGCGACTTCCGCTGGGGGTGGCACCGGCTCCGCCGGTGTTCGCGGGTGAACCCGCTCCTACGACGGCTGCGCCCAACCACCGAGGTGTGTCCACCATCAATCTGTGTAGGAGCGGGTTTACCCGCGAATACGGTGGCGGCGACAACGGTGAACAGCCAATGGTGATTGGCCAGCAGGCCCGGTCCTTTCGCGGGTGAACCCGCTCCTACGACGGCCTGTGTCCAACCACCGAGGTGTGTCCACCATCAATCTGTGTAGGAGCGGGTTTACCCGCGAATACGGTGGCGACGGGAACGCTGAACAGCCGGTGGAGATTGGCCAGCAGGCCCGGCCCTTTTGCGGGCAAGCCTGCTTGCTGTGTTACCAGTCCAACCGCAAGCGGCTCTCGAAGTAGCGCTCTTCGCCACTCAGCGGGTCCTCGAAACGCAGGCTCTGCGCCAACAGTTTCAGCGGCCGCTCGTAGTCATCCTCTTCATTAAGCAATTGCGGATAGAACGGGTCATTGCTGATCCCTGCCCCCAAGGCAGCCATGTGCACACGCAACTGATGGGTCTTGCCGGTCACGGGCGACAGCCCATAGCGCCATCGCTCACCGTTCTTCTCCAGCACCTCGGCCAGGGTTTCACTGTTGGCCTCACCCTCCACCTCATGCATGCGGAAAAAGGGCTCGCCATGCACCAGGCGGCTTTTGTGCACCAACGGAAATGCGTGCTGCGGCATGGCAGCGGCAATGGCTTGGTAACGCTTGTCGATACGCCGCTCGGGGAACAGCCGCTGGTAGGCGCTGCGGCTGTGCGGGTTGGCGGAAAACAACACCAGCCCGGCGGTGTGCCGGTCGATGCGGTGCAACGGCACCAGGTGCGGATTGTCCAGGCGTCGGATCAGGCGGCGCAACAAGGTCTGCTCGACGTATTCACCGGTCGGCGTCACCGGCAGGAAATGCGGTTTATCGGCCACCACCAGGTGCTCGTCCACATGCAGCACCACCTCCTGCACCGGAATCGGCCGTTCGTTCTGCACTTCGCGGAAGTAATGCAAACGCATGCCACGCTTATAAGGCAGGTCGGCGGCAACTGCCTGCCCCTTGGCATCCAGCACCCGGCCACGGGCAAAGCGGTCAAGCCACTGGGCGCGGTCGATGGCCTTGAAATGGTCACACAAGCAATCGAGCACCGTCACCCAGTTACCAGGAGGCAGGCACACCGTACTGGCTTGCTGGCGGGCGGGGTCAAAAGGCGTCATGGCTGGGCTCGAGACGTTCATGGCCGCGCATTATCGCCCAACCCCGCCCCCTCAACCAGCCTGGGCCATCGCCTCGCAGCGTTCCTTCAACCAGCGCAGTACCTGCACCGGCTCCCAGCGGCCAGGGTCGTAGAGTGCATAGAGCAACCCTTCATAGCCCACCACATCCAGCCCTCGGTGGTAACCGGCCCGCTGGAACAAGGCCTCGATCTCGGCGAAGCAGGAATTGAAGTGGACTTTGCCGAACGGCGTGCAGTCGCCGATTACCAGGCCTTCGAGGCGCAGTTCCAGAACGGCGTCAGCCACCCGATCCACGGGCATGCGGTTGACGCTGTACTTGAGTTGCTCGACATTGAGCATGGATTCACCTCGATACTGTATTTATATACAGCATACGAACATCCCCTTGCTGCCGTCAACGCGCTTCATTGCAGCCCCGCCAGGTAGCCGCTGCCTTTGCGCAGGGTCAGCACCTGCCTGCGCGGCGTCCCGCGCGTCACTGACAGATGCACCCATTTGTCGAATTCAAGGATCAGCTGATCGAAGGGCACAGCACTTTCGCTGATTCGCCGGACGGTCTCGCGCGGGCTGACCTCGATCACCGTGAAGTCCGCCGCCAGCCCTTGAACGTGCTGGCTACCGGAGGCGCCACCGATCAATCGATTGACCCTTTCACTGCGATACCCGCTGCTGATGATGATGGGCGCGTCGAACAATGCACGTACCTGTTCCAGCGCACAGCACAGCAATTGCAGGTTGGCCCTGGCTTCGAGGGGCGGTGCATTATCGAACCCTTCGCGGGCGGCGAGCTGGGAAACGGTCATTTCATCGAAGGTGAAATGTGGAGTGATGAACATGGCGAGCTATTCCGATGATGGAGAAGGTTACCGGCGACGGTGCGCCTCCACCGGATCATCAGCTCGCTTCACGCATCATGGAGCAGGGTTGCAACTCCTCTGCAGCCATCATTGCCCAAGAAAGGCCACCACTTGTTCGGTATCGAACGGCCAGTGCAGTTCGGCGCCGTTGTCACAGCGCCGCAGCACCGGAATGATCAGGCCATAACGCTCGAACAAAGGCTCACTCTCGGCGATGTCGACCAGCTCTACCAGCAGGCCGTGATCGACGAGAGGCATCAACACCGCCTCGGCCACTTCGCACAGGTGGCAGCCGAGGGTGCCGAACAGTTGACATTCAGGCAGCATGGGGCAGGTCCCGGGTGGCATACACAGAAGCCTATTCTAGGCGCCCCACGCCCACCCTGCACCTGACCTGGCTCAATCCTGGCTGGTAGCACCGATCCGGTGCAGCGACAGGTCCGCGCCCTGGAACTCCTGCTCATGGCTCAAGCGCAGGCCATGCAGCGCACGAATGGCTCCGTACACGGCAAAGCCACCGGCCAAGGCCACCAGCACGCCCATCAGGCTGCCCAGCAGTTGGCTGGCCAGGCTGACACCGCCCATGCCGCCCAGCGCCACCTGGCCGAACACGCCACAGGCGATGCCACCCCACACACCACACAGGCCATGCAACGGCCACACACCCAGGACGTCGTCGATTTTCCAGCGATTTTGCGCGGCGGTGAAGGTCCAGACAAACAGCGCTCCGGCCACTAGGCCGGTGGCGAGCGCACCCACCGGGTGCATCAGATCGGAACCTGCGCAAATCGCCACCAGCCCGGCCAGCGGGCCGTTATGCAGAAAACCCGGGTCGTTGCGCCCGGCCAGCAACGCCGACAGGGTGCCACCCACCATCGCCATCAGCGAGTTGATCGCCACCAGGCCGCTGACGCCCTGCAAGGTCTGGGCACTCATGACGTTGAAGCCAAACCAGCCGATGATGAGGATCCAGGAGCCCAACGCCAGAAAGGGAATGCTCGACGGCGCAAACGCCACCAATCGGCCCTCGCGGTAGCGCCCACGGCGCGCCCCCAGCAGCAGCACCGCCGCCAGCGCCAGCCAGCCCCCCATGGCGTGTACCACCACAGACCCGGCGAAGTCGTGGAACGGTGCGCCGAAGCGTGCCTGCAGCCAAGCCTGCAAGCCCAGGTTGCCGTTCCACACCACGCCCTCGAAGAACGGATAGACGAATGCCACGATCAACGCTGTGGCGCACAACTGCGGCACGAACCGCGCCCGCTCGGCAATGCCCCCGGAGATGATCGCCGGAATCGCCGCCGCAAAGGTCAGCAGGAAGAAGCACTTGACCAGCGCATAGCCATGGTCGACAGCCAGCGTTGTCGCCGGCTGGAAGAAGTTGACCCCATAGGCGATCCAGTAGCCTATAAAGAAGTAGACCAGTGCCGAGATGGCAAAGTCGCTGAGGATCTTCGACAAGGCGTTGACCTGATTCTTGTGACGCACCGTGCCCACTTCAAGGAACGCGAAGCCGGCATGCATGGCCAGCACCAGAATGGCGCCCATGAGGATGAACAGGGTGTTGGAACCGTGGACCAGAGAGTCCATAGCGCTGTGCATGTTTTCCATGAAATAGGCAGACCTGCTGAAAAAGGCACCAGGACAGTTCAAGAACCTGCATCCCTGCACCGAATCGGTGCCAGCCCCTACCCGATTCAAGTGAGCGGGGTGAAGCCTGCGTGGTTTTTTCTTGGGTTTGTCGTGGATTGGGTTAAGGTTTATCGGTATTCGCTGCGCGGGCGCCCTGAATCGGCGCAAAACCGGTCATCGGTGCTCCGCAACGTGGCAAAAACTTAGCAAGGCCCATACCAGCAGCCGCACTTGAACCTTCCATGCGTGCTGTCACTCGAACTACCAACATTGATCGACAGGGAGAGACCCATGGCCAGCAAATCGGCAAAGAATGCACAAGAGATATTGATGGCTGACTTCCAGGCCTTGGTGCGCGACACCGAGAAGCTGCTGGCTGACACCGCCAACCTGGCCGGCGACCAGGCCGACGAATTGCGCGAGCAGATTCACGAGCGCCTGGCCCAGGCCCGCGAAACCCTGCAACTGACCCAGGACTCGGTACGTGAACGCGGTCAGGCAGCGCTTGGCAGCGCCGAGCAGTACGTGCAGGACAACCCGTGGCGGGCAATCGGCATCGCGGCCGGCGTCGGCCTTTTGATCGGCCTGCTGGCCAACCGACGCTAGGGGGAACCCATGGAGAATGACGCCAACGGCGCCGGCGCTTCGGGCAAGCGCCTGGGCGCAGCCATGCTTGGGCTGCTGCACAGTCACATCGAGCTGTTCGGTATCGAGTTGCAGGAGCAGAAGGGCCGCACCTTGAGCCTGCTGCTGTTCGCCGGCCTGGCGCTGGTGTTCGCCCTGCTGCTGCTGACCGCACTGTCGGGGCTGCTACTGGTGCTGCTGTGGGACAGCTATCGACTGGCCGGTATCATTGGCCTGTGCGTGTTCTATGGCATTGCCGCACTGTATTGCGGGGTACGCCTGAAGTCGGCGGTGTTCGACGAATCATCGCCCTTCGGCGCCACCCTCGACGAACTTGCCAAGGACAGGGAGCGCCTGTTGCCATGAGCCTGCCAGAACTGCCAAACACGCATAACCCGCGCGAACTGCGCAAGGCCCTGCTGCGCCTGCGCATGGAGATGCACCGCCAGGAAATCCGTCATGAGTCCGGTCAGTTGCTTGAACCGCTGCGCCGCGTGCGCGGTATGGGCAGCTCGCTACATGAAGGCCTGGGTATCAAGCATGCGCCACTGTGGGGCATCGGCGCCGTGGTGGCGCTGGGCTTTCTCACCGGCAAGGGCGTACGCAGCGGCAACCTGACGCGCCTGGTACGGTTGGGCAGCACCCTGCTGCCGCTGGTACGCCTCTACCTGCAAGGCGGCCGCCGCCCCTGACCTGCTCGCCCCGGCAGAAGCAGCCTTGTACTGCGAAGCGGCCCGCTCGATCGATACAAATGCATCAACGGGCCGGTCTCTTCTTCGCAGCACAATGCGCTTCCTGCAGGGTATGCTGCTGCCTTCGAACGACAGGAGACCGCGCCTTGGACTGGCACACCTTGCTTACCCGCGAACGGCTGGGCAAAGCCCTGTACAGCGCCGATGAACTCGGGCGCAGCCCCTTCCACAAAGACCATGACCGCATCATTTTCTCCGGTGCCTTCCGCCGCCTTGGCCGCAAGACCCAGGTGCACCCGGTGTCGAGCAACGACCATATCCATACGCGCCTGACTCATTCGCTGGAAGTCAGCTGCGTCGGCCGCTCGCTGGGGATGCGCGTCGGCGAGACCCTGCGCGACAACCTACCGGACTGGTGCGCCCCCAGTGACCTGGGGATGATCGTGCAGTCAGCCTGCCTGGCCCACGACATCGGCAACCCACCATTCGGCCATTCCGGCGAAGACGCCATTCGCCACTGGTTCCAGCAGGCCGCCGGGCGTGGCTGGCTGGACGACATGAGCGATGACGAACGGGCAGACTTTCTCAACTTCGAAGGCAATGCCCAGGGCTTTCGCGTGCTCACCCAACTGGAATACCACCAGTTCGATGGGGGGACCCGGCTGACCTATGCCACCCTCGGCACCTACCTCAAGTACCCTTGGAGCGCCCGCCATGCCGACGCCCTGGGCTACAAGAAGCACAAGTTCGGCAGCTATCAGAGCGAACTGCCCCTGCTCGAACAGATCGCCCGCAAGCTCGGCCTGCCGCAGCTGGAACACCAGCGCTGGGCGCGCCACCCACTGGTGTATCTGATGGAGGCTGCCGATGACATCTGCTACGCGCTGATCGACCTGGAAGACGGCCTGGAAATGGAGCTGCTGCAATACGCAGAAGTAGAAGCGCTGTTGCTTGACCTGGTCGGCGATGACCTGCCAGAAACCTATCGCCAGCTCGGCCCACGCGATTCTCGTCGGCGCAAACTGGCCATCCTGCGCGGCAAGGCCATCGAACACCTGACCAACGCTGCCGCCCACGCCTTCGTCGAGCAGCAACAGGCGTTGCTGGCCGGGCAACTGGCGGGTGACCTGGTGGAACACATGCACGGCCCAGCCAAACGCTGCGTACTGCAAGCCAAGGACATGGCACGCAACAAGATCTTCCAGGACAAGCGCAAAACCCTGCACGAAATCGGCGCCTACACCACCCTGGAGATTCTGCTGAACACGTTCTGCGGTGCGGCCCTCGAGCAGCACGGTGGACGTACGCCATCGTTCAAGAGTCGCAGGGTGCTGGACCTGATCGGCAACAATGCGCCAGACCCTCATGCCTCGTTGCACAGCGCCTTCCTGCGCATGATCGACTTCATCGCCGGCATGACCGACAGCTATGCCAGCGAAATGGCCCGGGAGATGACCGGGCGCTCCAGCCCGACCTGAAACGCGTCGGTGCAGCCCGGGTACGGCCGGCGCTGCACCACGCTTGCAGGAAACTTCCTACACCGACGGGAGCCGCATAAACGGCACGTATAAAAACTAATGAAAAGTTACCAAAATCGCTTTGACAGCGAGTTGAGCACACCTATTCCGTAGCCCATTTTGCTTTATCTTGTAAGCCGTTTCCTATATAGGCCTGACAGCCATTCCTCGCACGTCTGAGGACTTCCAACTGCGATAAGGTGCCCATTGTCACCCTCAATCGACCGCAGGGAAGTTGAACATGCATTCCATATTTATCGTTGACGACCATCCGGTGATTCGCCTGGCCGTCCGTATGCTGCTGGAAAACCAGAATTACAAGATTGTCGGCGAGTCGGACAATGGCGTAGACGCCATGCAGATGATCCGCGAGAGCAACCCTGACTTGGTCATCCTCGACATCAGCATCCCCAAGCTAGACGGCCTGGAGGTGCTTGCCCGCTTTCAGAGCATGGCCCTGCCCTTGAAGGTTCTGGTATTGACTGCACAGTCCCCGGCGTTGTTTGCCGTACGTTGCATGCACTCGGGCGCAGCAGGTTATGTCTGCAAGCAGGAAGACCTGGGTGAACTGCTCAGTGCAATCAAGGCCGTACTGGCCGGTTATAACTATTTCCCCAGCCAGGCAATAAAAAACAACCAGACGACAGACAGTGACCTGCAACTTTTCCGTCAGGTAAATGACCGAGAACTGATGGTGCTTCAACTTTTCGCCCAAGGCCGCAGCAACAAGGAAATTGCCAAGGGCATGTTCCTCAGCAGCAAGACTGTCAGTACCTACAAGAAGCGGCTCATGCACAAACTGCAAGTCAATACGCTGGTCGATCTGATCGAGATGGCCAAGCGCAATGCGCTGGTCTGAACGTGGTCATGGTCCGAGCTATCAATCGCCTGCTGCTCACCCTGCTGCTGCTCAGCGGGGCGACACAGGCTGGTCATCGCGAAGCCGCGTCTTTTACATTACTGGCGCGCTCATCGGCCCACCCCGTTCAGCCCGAGCTCACGCCCGAACAACGGCAATGGCTTGAAGCCCGGCAGGAACTGGTGCTGGGCACGTCGGCCCCCGACTATCCGCCGTTCGACATCACCGGTGGCGGCAATGACTACCAGGGCCTGACCGCCGAGTATGCAAACCTGATCGGCAAGGCCTTGCAGTTGCCCGTGAGGGTGCTGCGTTTTTCCAGTCGGCAGGCGGCGGTGGAGGCGCTCAGGCACGGTGATATCGACCTGCTGGGCAGCGCCAATGGCTACGAAGCGGCCAGTGATGGCCTGGTACTGTCGCGGCCCTATGCTGTAGACCAACCTGTACTGGTCACGCGTGAAGACGAGAACCGGGCGCTGGACATGGACCTTGCCGGCATGCGCCTGGGTATGCTCTACCACTATCTGCCCAGACAGGAAGTACTCACCGCCTACCCCAAGGCCGAGCTGCTGGCCTTCGGTTCTTCCAGCCAGGCTCTGAATGCTGTCGCGTTCGGCCAGGCCGACGTGTTCATCGGCGACACCATCTCCACGCACTACCAGCTCAACCGTGGTCATCTGCCCCGCCTGCGCATGGCCAACTTCGGCAAACACGAGGCCATCGGCTTCGGTTTTGCCTTGCGTCAGCAAGATACCGTGCTGCTGGACCTGGTGAACACCATTCTGGACACTCAAAACCCGGCCATACGCTCCAGTATCTTCAAACGCTGGAGCGCCGGCAGTGACCTGCTACTGAGTGATCGCCAACTGCAATTGAGCGCGGCCGAGCAGCAGTGGCTGCAGAAGCATCCCGTGATGCGCGTGGCAGCCGATGACGCGGCTGCACCACTGTCCTATTTCGATGATTCGGGGCATTTCCGAGGCATCACCGCCGACCTGCTGGAACTCATTCGCCTGCGCACCGGGTTACGTTTCGAAGTGCAGCGCGCCAGTGGCATTGCCGACATGGTCGCCCGCCTCAAGGATGGCCGGGCCGATGTCATCGCCGCACTTGCCAGCGCCGGGAAAGCAGGGGACGACCTGCAAATCAGCCGCCCCTACCTCGAAAGCGCCTATGTGCTGGTCAACCACAAGGACAACGACACACTGAGTTCACTGGAGCAGTTGCAGGGGCATCGCATCGCCATTACCCGGGACAGCACCCTGAACGCCATGCTGTCCCGCGACTATCCAAAGATAAGCTGGGTCGAAACCGAAAGCGCGTTCTACTCCATGGCGTTGCTCAACAGCGGGGCCGTCGATGCGGTGATCACCACCCTGATCGACGCCAACCACGCCTTGGCCAGCAACCCCGAACTGGTCATCCGCACCTCGGTCGGCAGCGAACCGGCCAACTTCTCCATGGCCACCACTGCCCCGTCACCGGCGCTGTTGTCTATCCTCGACAAGGCTTTGCTGAGCATCTCGCCGGAGGAGCTGGGGGTAATCAACAACCGCTGGCGCGGCTTTGGCAGGCATGAGGATGACAAAACCAAAGGCTACAGCCGCCTTGCCCTGCAGGTGGTACTGGCAACGGCCGTGCTTTTGTTGCTGGCCCTGCTCTGGAATGCCCGCCTGCGCCTGCAGATTCGCCAGCGCCAGCGTGCCGAACGCGCGCTGAACGACCAGTTGGCATTCATGCGCGCCCTGCTCAACGGTACGCCCCATCCCATGTATGTGCGGGACCGCGAGGGATGCCTGAAAAGTTGCAACTACAGCTACCTTGAAGCCGTGCAGGCCCGCTCCGATCAGGTGATCGGCAGAAAGCTGAACGACAGCCTGTTTGCCGATTCCGAGCAGGCTCGGCAGATCCAGGCTGATTACCAGAAAGTCATGGCGGCGGGCTCACCACTGATCAAGGACCGCCCACTACGGATCAAGGGCCGGGACCTGACCATCTACCACTGGATCTTGCCGTACCGCGACTCCCTGGGTGAGGTGCAGGGGATCATCGGCGGCTGGATCGACATCAGCGAACGCCGCCAACTGGTCCTGGAACTGCGCCAGGCCAAACAGCAGGCCGACGATGCCAACCGCGCCAAGAGCACGTTCCTGGCGACCATCAGCCACGAGATCCGCACCCCGATGAACGCCGTCATCGGCATGCTGGAGCTGGCGGTCAAGCGTGCCGACCAGGGCCGGGTGGACCGCAGCGCGCTGGAACTGGCGCACCATTCGGCCAAGGACCTGCTAGGCCTGATCGGCGACATTCTCGACATCGTGCGCATCGAGTCCGGGCACTTGTCCCTGACCCCGGAGGTGGTAGACCTGGCGGCGCTGGTCGAATCGGTGGGGCGCATTTTCGATGGCCAGGCGCGGCAGAAAGGCCTGGCCCTGGAGGTGCAGATCGCCCCGGCCGCACGCTGCCATGTCCTGCTCGATCCGCTGCGCTTCAAACAGGTGCTGTCCAACCTGGTGAGCAATGCCATCAAGTTCACCGAGCACGGTCAGGTGCGCATCAGCGTCAGCCTGCTGGATGACGGTACCAGCACACCAGCGGTACTGGAGCTAGAGGTGCGCGACAGTGGCATCGGCATCCACCCCGACGACCTGCAGCGCCTGTTCAACCCGTTCATCCAGGCCAACCCGCACAGCCAGGGCGCCCGCGCAGGTACCGGGCTGGGCCTGGCTATCTGCCGCAACCTGTGCGAAATGATGGGCGGCAGCCTGTCCATGAAGAGCCTGGAAGACGTCGGTACCCAAGTGCGCCTGAAGATGCCGCTGCAACGGGTTGATGGCGCAGCGCAGCCGACACCGTTGCCCGAGCAGCTCGACGTGCCTGACCCACGGCTGAACGTGCTGATCATTGATGATCACCCGGCCAATCTGCAACTGATGGCGCAACAACTTGGCTACCTGGGCCTGGAACACGCCAGCGCCCGCGATGGCCGGGAAGGCCTGGCCGCCTGGCGGGCGGGCGACTTCGATGTAGTGGTACTCGACTGCAACATGCCGCACATGAACGGTTACCAGCTGGCGACTGCCGTGCGCGCCGAAGAACGCCATGGCAAGCGGCCACGCTGCACCATCCTCGGCTATACCGCCAACGCACAGCCGGAAGTACGCCACAAGTGCCTGACCGCCGGCATGGACGATTGCCTGCTCAAGCCCATCAGCCTGAGCACCCTCAGCCAACGCCTGGCTGCCATTCGCCCGCGCCGCCAGCAACGCCCCCGCCGCAAGGTGTACCAGCTGGACGGCCTGGCCGCCGTGGTCGGGCCCGACCCGGTCGATCGCCAGCGCTTCCTGGAGGCCCTGCAACAGAGCCTTCAGGCCGATCTGGCCAGCCTGATGGCGCTTGACCCGCAACATGACAGCGGCGCCATTGCCGAGCAGGCCCACAAGGTACTCAGCGCCGCACGCATGCTGAATGCCCCTGACCTGATGGCGGCTTGTGAGGCACTCGAGGCCAGCGGCTTGCCCGCTGCCCAGGTGCGCCTGCGGCGCCAGGCACTGGCACGGCATATGTGCCGAGCGGAACGTGCCCTGGCCAAGGAATTGGCCACAAGCACAGATACTCAGGCAGGCAACCAGACGTGTTAACTGGTATATTGCGCGGCGTTATTACCTAAGAGGATTGTTTCATGGCCACAAACCGCTCCCGTCGTCTGCGCAAGAAGCTGTGTGTCGACGAGTTTCAGGAATTGGGCTTCGAGCTGAACCTGGAATTCAAGGAAGATCTGGATGACCAGGCAATCGATGCTTTCCTCGACGCGTTCCTGGAAGAAGCCATGGACGCCAACGGCCTGGATTATGTAGGCGGTGACGATTTCGGCCTGGTGTGCTCGGTCAAACGCGGCTCGGTCAGCGAAGAGCAGCGCGCTGCCGTTGAAGCCTGGCTCAAAGGCCGTAGCGAACTGACCAAGATTGAAGTCAGCCCGCTGCTGGATGCCTGGTACCCGGAAAAGCCGATCAACAAGGCTGAGTGATACTTGTCAGCTTCGGGCTGAAAGGTTGATTGCTGAAAAGGCCACCCCACTCGGGTGGCCTTTTTATTGGCGATGCTTTTCCGTCGAACGTGACGCATCGTGGCTGCGCTTGGGGCATAATGCGTAGTGTTTACGTCGTGGGGCCATCATCTCTTACAGCCCCAAAGTCCTTTTCCCTCGCCGTAGGGTTTTCACTCACTATGATCAAAACGCTTCGTCCCCTCGTTCTTGCCGGCCTGCTGTTGCCCCTTGCCTTGCCCAGCCATGCCGCCGTCAATACCACCCTGCCTGCCAAGGTGCAGCAGGCGCTCAAGGCCAACAAGCTGCAGGACACAGCGCTGTCGCTGGTGATGCTGCCGCTGGATGGCCCCGGCACACCGACCGTGTTCAATGCCGATGTGTCGGTGAACCCGGCCTCGACCATGAAACTGGTCACGACCTACGCCGCCCTCGAACTGCTTGGCCCGACCTTCCAGTGGAAAACCGAGTTCTACACCGACGGCACCCTGAGCAACGGTGTGCTTAACGGCAACCTGTACCTTAAAGGTGGCGGTGACCCCAAACTGAACATGGAAAAGTTGTGGTTGCTGATGCGTGACCTGCGCGCCAATGGCGTGCGCACCGTCACCGGTGACCTGGTGCTGGACCGCAGCCACTTCGTGCAACCCAACCTGCCACAGTTCAACGACGACGGCGGTGATGAAAACAAGCCGTTCCTGGTCAAGCCCGACTCGCTGCTGGTCAACCTCAAGGCCCTGCGCTTCGTGGCGCGCAATGATGGTGGCAGAGTCACCGTCGCAGTCGAGCCACCGATTGCCAGTATCCGTATCGACAACCAGGTCAAGCCGGTAGCCTCGAAGAAATGCACCGGTGATGTGCGCTACAACCCGGTGCCCCAGGCCGACGGCATCAGTGTCACGGTCAGCGGCCAACTGGGTGACGGCTGCAACTCGCAAACCTACTTGTCGCTGCTCGACCATTCCACCTACGCCGCCGGTGCCGTGCGCGCAATCTGGAACGAACTGGGTGGCAACATCCAGGGTGGCGACCGCATCGAGAATGTGCCCAAGAGTGCTCGCCTGTTGGCCCGCGCCTTCTCGCCAGACCTGGTGGAAGTGATCCGCGACATCAACAAGTACAGCAACAACACCATGGCCCAGCAGCTGTTCCTGAGCCTTGGCGCGCAGTTCCGCACCGATGCCGATGGCGACGACGCCCGCGCTGCCCAGCGCGTGGTCCGCCAATGGCTGGCGAAAAAGGGCATTACCGCGCCGCATCTGGTGATGGAAAACGGCTCTGGCCTGTCGCGTGCCGAACGGGTCAGTACCCGGGAAATGGCCGAGATGCTGAAAGCCGCCTGGAAGAGCCCTTACGCTGCCGAATTCATGAGCTCGATGCCGCTGGTGGGCATGGACGGCACGATGCGCAAGCGTCTCAAGCGCACCGCGATGACCGGTGAAGGGCACATCAAGACCGGCACACTGAACACTGTGCGGGCGATTGCCGGCTTCAGCCGCGACAGCAACGGCCATACCTGGGCGGTGGCGGCGATTCTCAATGACCCTAAACCGTGGGGTGCCTCGCAGGTGCTGGATCAGGTGTTGCTTGACCTGTATCGCCAGCCGAAGCTGGCTGGCAGTACTGCAGCTAATTGATTGGTTAGCCTGCACTGGCCCTTTCGCGGGTGAGTCCGCCCCCACAGGATGGACCCGCACGGTTTGCCAAACCTGTGCAATCTGTGGGATCGGCTTTAGCCGCGAAAGGCCCGGTACCGGCAACCGGCAGCGCTCAGGCCGACTCCCCCGCCACCCTGTCCCGCCCGGCCTGTTTGGCCGCATACACGCCGGCATCGGCGCGCAACAGCAAGGCATCGGCGCCTTCGCCCGGCCGCCAGCCCGCCACACCAAAGCTTGCGGTCACCTGGCCCACGCCTTCCACCGGTACATTGCGCACCCCTTGCCACAACTCCAGCGCCAGCAGCCGGGCCTGATCGACATCGCTGCCCGGGCAAAGCACCATGAACTCTTCCCCGCCCAAGCGGCAGAACACATCGGTACGCCGTAAACGCTGACCGATGCGCTGGCACAGGCTGCGCAGCACCCGGTCGCCGACGGCATGGCCGAAGCGGTCGTTGATGCGCTTGAAGTGATCGATGTCGAGCATGATCACCGCCAGCGCCAAGCCATCGCGCTGGGCGCGTTCCAGTTCGATCTTGAGACGCTCCTGGAAATAGCGACGGTTATGGATACCGGTCAGCGAGTCGGTGACCGACAGCGCCCGCAACTCTTCCTCCACGCCCTTCAGGTCGGAGATGTCCGTCAGGTAGCCATGCCACAGGGTGCAGCCCTGCTCGCCCATTTCCGGGGTCGCCTCGCCACGCACCCAGCGCAGGCCCGCCCGGGGCAGGCAGACCCGATACTCCTCGCGCCAGGGTGACAGGTGTTCGGCCGAATAGCGCACCGAGCAGCGCACGCGCTCCAGGTCATCGGGGTGGATACGTTCGAACACCGCCGAGGCATCCTCACGCAACTGCATCAGGTCGACCTCATAAATGTCATACAGGCCCAGGCTGGCGTATGGAAAGCACGAATGGCCGTTGGCATCCAGGCGATATTGGTAGATGCCGCCCGGCACCTCGGCACTGAGCTTTTCCAGCAACCGGTCACGCGCTGCCAACGCCTCATGCACCCGGCGTCGCTCGGTGACGTCAATGCAGATGGCCAGGTAGCCAACCCACAACCCCTGTTCGTCGAGCATGGCAGTCACCAGCATGTTGGCGACCAGCTGGCTGCCATCGGCACGTAGCAAGGTCCACTCGCCAGGCTCGGCCCCGTGCGCCTGCACCGTTTCAGCGAACATCGCCTGGCCCCCAGCAATGGCGCGGCCAAAGCGCAAGCTCAAGGCCTGGGCACGCAGGTTCAGCTCCTCCGGCAGTACCAGGTCTTCAAGGCGCAGCCGGCCGATCGC
Organism: Pseudomonas sp. JR33AA; assembly: GCF_021378985.1. Classification (NCBI taxonomy): domain Bacteria; kingdom Pseudomonadati; phylum Pseudomonadota; class Gammaproteobacteria; order Pseudomonadales; family Pseudomonadaceae; genus Pseudomonas; species Pseudomonas sp. JR33AA. The sequence goes on along the minus strand of NZ_JAJSAW010000011.1, from coordinate 111,049 downwards.
TTCGCTGGCCGCGTAACCGAGCATGCGTTCGGCACCGGCATTGAACGTGCTGACCACCCCCTTGAGATTGGTAGCGATGATCGCCACTTGGGTCGCGGCCTCCAGCACACTGCGCAGTTGGTTGTGGGTGCCACGCAACGACTGCTCGCTGACCTGCAACTCGGCAGTACGCTGAGCGACCAGGGCCAGGGCGCGCTGACGCTGACTGAACAGGCTGTAGAGCAGCACGCTGAGCAACAGGCTCAACAGTCCGCCCAACAAGCCGACCGCCAGCACTGCCGAGGAGCGGTTCGCCTGCACGAACGCCTGGCTCGGCTGAATGCTCAGCTGAAAAGGGTGATCGGCCAGGCGCAACGACTGATTGCTGGTCAGGGCCAAGGGCGCGACCGGGTTTTGCGAATCGAACAGCACCACGGGGCCTTGTAAACCAGACGGGTCCGTGATCCGCACGACAAGGTTGTCATCGGCCGCTACCGGCCGACCGTCGCTGACCAGCTCGCGCATGCTCAGCAAGGCCACCACATAACCCGCTGCCGCACCGCGGGGGTCGGCATCGGAAAACACCGGCGCGACCATCAACAGGCCGCGCTCCAGCGAGTGGGTATCGAACAGGGCCAAGGGCTCGGAAACCGCCATGCTGCCTGGCCCCAGAGCCCGCGCCAAGGCCGCCTGAGGCTCGCTTCGGCCAGCGAGGTCCAGGCCGTAGGGCAACCCAGGCAGTTCGCCCGATTGGGTATAGAGTACCGGGAAATAATGGTCGCGCTGCGATGCCGGGCGCCACTGGCCTTGCGCGTCCTGGTCCCGGATCACGTAGCCTGGGCCGGTATGGGTACTGGCCAGGCGCTCGAATTCGGTGCGTTGCGTAGCCTCTACCCGCGGCGCCCAGGCATAGGCCAGGGTGCGCTGCAGCAGTGGCCGGGCATAGCCATCAAATTCGCGCGGGCTGATTTCGTTGGAAAAGCTGAAAAACCGCCGCAGCCCGTCCAGGCGCTGCTGCTGTTCATCAAAGCGCTCGGCAATACGGCTGGAGCGCTCGCTGGCCAGCAGCTCAAAGCGCTGGCGCAGCTGCTGTTTGTAGAAGGTGTGCGCGGCATATGCCAAGGCAGTGGTCAACACGCCGCCCGCCACCAATGCAATCAGCGCCATCGCCCAAGCGGACGCCCTCTCTGTGCACAAGCCAAGCAACCGCGCACGCACGCCACACTTTGACATACACCCATCTCGTCACGTCAGCGTCCTGCGGATTATCTTGCCCTGCCCTCAGTTATAGCTATTGGCCATTAGCCGTGCAATGTATGTCGTCGCCTCACCGAAGCTGCAAACGCCAGGCGCGATGGATACGGTTATTACGGGCGAAGTCCGGGTCCAGGGTCTGGGCGCTGATTTCTTCCACCGCGTAACGCACCATCAGATGCTCGTCCAGCTGGAACTTGCGGAAGTTGTTGGAGAAATACAGCACACCACCCGGCGCCAGACGGGCCATGGCCAGGTCCAACAGCTGGACATGGTCACGCTGCACGTCGAATACACCTTCCATGCGCTTGGAGTTGGAGAAGGTTGGCGGGTCGATGAAGATCAGGTCGTAGCTGTCACGGTTGCCTTCCAGCCAAGCCATTACGTCGCTCTGCTCCAGGCGGTTGCGCTCGGAATAGCCATTGAGCGCCAGGTTACGCCGCGCCCAGTCCAGGTAGGTTTTTGACAGGTCCACGCTGGTGGTGCTGCGCGCACCGCCCTTGGCCGCGTGCACGGTGGCCGTGGCGGTGTAGCAGAACAGGTTGAGGAAGCGCTTGCCGGCAGCTTCACGCTGGATGCGCATACGCATCGGGCGGTGGTCGAGGAACAGCCCGGTATCCAGGTAGTCCGTGAGGTTGACCAGCAGCTTGACACCACCTTCGTTCACCTCCTGGAAGCGGCCCTCGGTAGCCTGACGTTCGTACTGGCGCGTGCCGCTCTGCCGCTCGCGACGCTTGAGCACGACACGCTGCGGCGAAATGCCCAGCGCCTGCGGGATGGCAGCCAGTGCATCGAGCAGACGCGCCTGAGCCTTGTCCGGGTCCACCGAACGTGGCGCGGCGTATTCCTGCACGTGTACCCAGTCCTGGTACAGGTCGACCGCCAGGGCATATTCAGGCATGTCGGCATCGTACAGGCGGTAGCAGTCGATCTGCTCGCGACGGGCCCACTTGCCCAGTTGCTTGAGGTTTTTCTGCAGGCGGTTGGCAAACATCTGCGCCCCTTCCGACAGCCGTGCGGGCTCGCTGGCCTGCGGCGCCTGCTGGCGGGTTTCGGAGCCTTCAGGCTGTGCCTCGCGGCGTTCACCGGTGACGAACTGGTCAGGCTGCACCTTGAACAGCAGCAGCTTGCATGGCAATGCGCCGTTCCAGAACGCGTACTGCTTGTGGCTACGAATGCCCATGCGCTTGCCCAGTTGCGGCGCACCAGTGAATACCGCTGCTTCCCAGCCCATGCAGGCCTGGCGCAGGCGCTCGCCCAGATTCTGGTAGAGGTACAGCAGGCTGGCTTCGTCACCCAGACGCTCACCGTAGGGCGGGTTGCTGATGACCAGGCCTTTCTGGTTCTGGTCCGGGCGTGGCTCGAAGGTGCTGACTTCGCCCTGGTAGATCTTTACCCAGTCGCTCAGGCCGGCACGCTCGACGTTGTTGCGGCCCGGCTGGATCAGCCGCGGGTCAGCCTCGTAGCCACGGATCCACAGCGGTGGCCTGGCCAGGCCAGCCTGCGCGCGCGCCTGCGCTTCGTCATGCACCTTGCGCCACAGCGCCGGCACATGGCCGAGCCAGGCACTGAAGCCCCAGCGTTCGCGCTTGAGGTTGGGGGCAATATCGGCGGCGATCATCGCCGCCTCGACCAGGAAGGTACCCACACCGCACATCGGGTCAGCCAGCGCACCACCTTCGGCAGCGATACGCGGCCAGCCAGAACGGATCAGCACCGCTGCCGCCAGGTTTTCCTTCAGCGGCGCGGCGCCCTGCTGCAGGCGGTAGCCACGCTGGTGCAGGCTGTGTCCGGAAAGGTCGAGGGACAAGATGGCCTCGCCGCGGTCCAGACGCAGGTGCACACGCACATCAGGGTCGATCTTTTCCACTGACGGGCGCAGGCCTTCGCGGTTGCGCAGCTTGTCGACGATCGCGTCCTTGACCTTCAGCGCACCGAAGTGGGTATTGTCGATGCCTGAGCCATGACCGCTGAACTCCACCGCCAGGGTACCGTCGGCTGCCAGGTGGTCAGCCCAGTCGACGGCGTGCACGCCGTCGTAAAGGTCGTCGGCGTTCTTCATCGAGAAGCGCTTTAGCACCAGCAATACGCGGTTGGCCAGACGTGACCAGACACACAGGCGGTAAGCAGTTTCCATGTCGGCGGCGCCGCGAATGGCCGAGGTGTGCTCGCGCACCTCGTCAAGGCCGAGGCCCTTGGCCTCTTCGGCAAGCAGGCTTTCAAGGCCTTTGGGACAGGTGAGGTAAAGTTCGAAACGGTCCGACATGAGTATTCCAGCGCCTTGGGCTATTTGACTGACGGGGCGACGCATCGCCCCGCGATGTTTGCCCGTACACCTTTCCAGCAGGCGTGCGGGTGGCCTTCTGCGGCACACAACGTGCTGCAGAAAAGCCGGGCCGCCTGACCGATCCGTGCTTGGCCCAGGGGCAAAGACAGCTTAGATCATCAGGCAGTACGCGTAATTCTGGCGATCTGCGGGCCAATGTGACCCTTCGTCGCATTTCAAAATATTTCTGTCATCCGCAAACAACGCTGGCGAAATGACGTCAAAGAACGGCAAACCCCGATTATTGCGGGGCTGAACACCAAACAAGGTTGAGTCGCATTTATTTACTTATCCCCTCACCCTTGGAAACGTTACGTGCTTATGACAAATCGATCATTCACACCGTGACTCGCATTCGATAGAACTGGTCTCAGGCCGCTTCGCAACGAGGCGGCACTTTCAGCTCGCCACGCCGGCAGCGAGCGCAAACCGGCAGAACGACTCTGCCCGGCCTCGGAGAGGCCGACGGGACATTACAGTCAACAAGTGAGGGCAACACCCTATGAGAAGACTTAAGCGTGATCCGTTGGAAAGAGCATATTCACGTGGCTACCAATACGGGGTCACCGGCAAATCCCGCGAACTTTGCCCCTTCAATCTTCCTTCTGTTCGCCAAGCCTGGATCAACGGCTGGCGTGAAGGTCGCGGTGATAACTGGGACGGAATGACTGGCACCGCTGGCATCCATAGACTCAACGAAAATCACGCCGTTGGCTGAACGAGGACACTGAATTCGATTTACCATGCACGCCCCATCCGGGCGGCGGGCGAAGGCCCAGGGGCCCCTTGAAGGGGCCCTTTTTTATGCTTGGCAAACTCATCAGCTGTACCGGTCTCTTCGCCGTCAGATTCGGCCCCCACTACCCCTGTAGGAGCGGGCTTGCCCGCGAATGGGCCTGTCAAGTCACCGCGGCATTGCCGCGATAGCATCCACCGCTTCGCGAATCAGCGCCGGCCCCTTGTAAATGAAACCCGAGTAGATCTGCACCAGGCTCGCCCCGGCCGCGATCTTCTCGGCAGCATGGCGGCCTTCGGTAATGCCCCCGGCGGCAATGATCGGCAACTTGCCGCCCAGCTCACCCGCCAGCACCTTGACGATATGGGTGCTCTTCTCCAGCACCGGTGCGCCCGACAGGCCGCCTGCCTCGCCACCGTACGGCAGTGCTTCGACACCTTCACGCCCCAGCGTGGTGTTGGTGGCGATCACCGCATCCATACCCGACTCCATCAGCGCGGCGGCCACCAGCGCCGTTTCTTCGTCGCTCATGTCCGGTGCAATCTTGATTGCCAAGGGCACGCGCTTGCCATGTGCACCGGCCAGTTGCTCGCGTCGCTCGGCCAGGGCATCGAGCAACTGCTTGAGCGAGTCCCCGAACTGCAGGCTGCGCAGGCCCGGGGTATTGGGCGAGCTGACATTGACCGTGATGTAGCTGGCGGCGGTGTAGACCTTGTCCAGGCAGATAAGGTAGTCATCGACGGCACGTTCGACCGGGGTATCGAAGTTCTTGCCGATGTTGATGCCCAGCACCCCCCTGTAGCGCGAGGCGCGTACGCGCTCGAGCAGGTGATCAACGCCCAGGTTGTTGAAGCCCATGCGGTTGATGATGGCCGTGGCTTCCGGCAGGCGGAACAACCGTGGCTTGGGGTTGCCTGGCTGCGGACGCGGGGTGACAGTGCCGATTTCGACAAAGCCGAAGCCCAGCTGGGCGAAGCCGTCGATGGCCGCGCCGTTCTTGTCCAGGCCAGCTGCCAGCCCCACCGGATTGGCGAAGTTCAAGCCCATGACCGAAACCGGCAATGACGCCGGTTGCTTGCACAGCATGCCGTTGAGGCCCATACGGCCACCGGCGCCGATCAGGTCCAGGGACAGGTCGTGGGAAGTTTCCGGGGAAAGCTTGAACAGCAGCTGGCGGGCCAGGGTATACATGGGCGGGCAAGGCTCAGGGTGAGTGAGGGGGCGATTATAGCCAGCGACGGGCTGGCAGGACAGCAAATCGTGGAGCGCTTGGCACATCGGTTGCACCTGTTCAGCCCACAGCCTTATCAGTAAGGGCGAGGACTCTTGTGAACACTGTACCCCGAGCAACGCCCCTGGCCTGGGTCAACGGCAGCGACGCGCCGGAAAAAACCAGCCTGAACATCGGCTACATGGCCCTGACCGACTGCGCCTCGGTCGTGGTCGCCGCCACCCAGGGCTTCGCCCAGCAGCACGGCCTTACCCTCAACCTCAAGCGCCAGGGCTCGTGGGCCGGGCTGCGCGACAAGCTGGTCAGCGGCGAACTGGACGCCGCGCATTGCCTGTATGGCCTGGTCTACGCTGTGCACCTGGGCATTGGCGGCGTACCTGCCGGCGACATGGCAGTGCTCATGGGCCTGAACCAGAACGCCCAGGCCATCAACCTGTCCCCTGCCCTGCAGCGCAAGGGCGTGACCAACCCTGAGGCACTGGCGCGCCTGGTGCACCAGCATGGCGCACGCCTGACGTTCGCCCAGACCTTCCCCACCGGCACCCACGCCATGTGGCTGTATTACTGGTTGGCCAGTCAGGGCATTCACCCGCTGCGCGACGTCGACAGCGTAGTGGTGCCACCGGCGCAGATGGCGGCACACCTCCAGGCCGGGCGCATTGACGGCTTCTGCGTGGGTGAGCCTTGGGCCGCCGACGCCGTGGCCAAAGGCCAAGGCTTCACCCTGGCCACCAGCCAGTCCATCTGGCCGGATCACCCGGAAAAGGTCCTGGCCTGTGCGCGTGCCTTTGCCGAGCAATACCCCAACAGCGCCCGTGCATTGATCAAGGCGATCCTCACCGCCAGCCGATTCATCGAGCAAAGCCCGGAAAACCGCCGCAGCACCGCGCAACTGCTCAGCGCAAGCGCCTATCTGGACACCCCGCTGGACAGCATAGCCCCCCGCCTGCTCGGCCACTATGAGGATGGCCTGGGCAACCAATGGCAAGACCCACATGCCCTGCGCCTGTTCGACCAAGGCCGGGCCAACCTGCCCTACCTGTCCGACGGTATGTGGTTCATGACCCAGTTCCGCCGCTGGGGCCTGCTGCGCGAAGACCCCGACTACCTCGGCGTGGCCCGGCAGGTCCAGCAACTGCAGTTGTTCAGCGAGGCCGCACAGAGCCTGGGCATCGCTTGCCCGGGCCAACCGACGCGCAGCAGCCTGCTGATCGATGGCTCACGCTGGGACGGCAGCGACCCCTTCGGCTACGCCCGCAGTTTCAGCTTGCATGCCTTGGGCGAACTGCCCGATGCCCATGTCGGCGCGTGAGGGGGGACGAACATGTTGCGCATCCTATTGATCGACGACACCCAGAGCAAGCTCGGTCGCCTCAGGGCGGCGTTGAGTGAGGCCGGCTTCGAGATCATTGAAGCCCCAGACCTGACTATCGACCTGCCCGCCTGCGTTGAAACGGTGCGCCCCGACGTGGTGCTGATCGATACCGACTCACCCGACCGCGACGTGATGGAACAGGTAGTGCTGGTCAGCCGTGACCAGCCGCGGCCCATCGTGTTGTTCACCGACGAGCACGACCCCGGAATGATGCGCCAGGCAATTCAGGCAGGGGTCAGCGCCTATATCGTCCAAGGCATCCATGCTGCGCGGCTGCAGCCGATCCTGGACGTGGCCATGGCCCGCTTCGAAAGCGACCAGGCACTGAAGACGCAGTTGCTGGCGCGCGACCAGCAACTGGCCGAACGCAAGCGCATCGAGCAAGCCAAGGGTTTGCTGATGAAGATGAAGGACTGCAACGAAGAGCAGGCCTATACCCTGATGCGTCGCCAGGCCATGAGCCGGCAGCAGAAGCTGATTCAGGTGGCCGAACAGATTATTGCCATGCATGAGATGCTGGGCTGAGGCGCCATAAATCTAAAGACAGACGCGGCCAATACTTGGCCCATCTCTTGCTCAACAAATCTCACCGGTAGCCAACGGCGGTTACCCCACTTGAATCCCGACAAAGACGTCGCTCTCCCCTCCACGCCCGTGGAGCGGGTAGCGGCGTCTTTTTCGTTCCGTTGTACTACCGAGTGAGGTGTTCGATGAGTACCAGCTTCTGGAAATCCGGGCATGTGCCCACGCTGTTCGCCGCGTTTCTGTACTTCGACCTCAGCTTCATGGTCTGGTACCTGCTGGGGCCGTTGGCGGTGCAGATTGCTGCCGACCTGCAACTGAGCGCACAACAACGGGGCCTGATGGTGGCCACGCCGATCCTGGCCGGGGCAATCCTGCGCTTTGCCATGGGCGTTCTGGTCGACCGCCTGTCGCCCAAGACTGCCGGCCTGATCGGCCAGGTGGTGGTCATCGTCGCCCTCGCCACCGCCTGGTACCTTGGCGTGCACAGCTATGAACAGGCCCTGCTGCTGGGCGTGTTCCTGGGCTTTGCCGGTGCGTCCTTCGCCGTCTCGCTGCCGCTGGCCTCGCAGTGGTACCCGCCGCAGCACCAGGGCAAAGCCATGGGCATCGCCGGCGCCGGCAACTCCGGCACGGTGTTCGCGGCCTTGCTGGCACCGGCACTGGCAGCGGGCTTTGGCTGGAACAATGTGTTCGGCTTTGCGCTGATCCCGCTGTCGCTGGCGCTGGTGGTGTTCGCCCTGTTGGCGCGCAATGCCCCGCAACGGCCCAAGCCGAAAGCCGTGGCCGACTACCTCAAGGCATTGGGTGACCGTGACAGCTGGTGGTTCATGTTTTTCTACAGCGTTACCTTCGGCGGTTTCATCGGCCTGGCCAGCGCCCTGCCCGGTTACTTCAGCGACCAATACGGCCTGAGCCCGGTCACCGCCGGCTACTACACTGCCGCTTGCGTGTTCGCCGGCAGCCTGATGCGCCCGCTCGGCGGCGCCCTGGCTGACCGTTTTGGCGGCATCCGCACGCTGCTGGGCATGTACGGCGTGGCCGCCATCTGCATTGCCGCAGTCGGTTTCAACCTGCCCTCTGCCGCGGCCGCATTGGCGCTGTTCGTCAGCGCCATGCTCGGCCTGGGGGCCGGCAACGGCGCAGTGTTCCAACTGGTGCCACAACGCTTCCGCCAAGAGATCGGGGTAATGACCGGCCTGATCGGCATGGCCGGTGGCATCGGCGGCTTCCTGCTGGCGGCCGGGCTTGGCACCATCAAGCAGCACACTGGCGATTACCAACTGGGGCTGTGGCTGTTCGCCAGCCTGGGCCTGCTGGCCTGGTTCGGCCTGCACGGTGTGAAACAGCGCTGGCGCACCACCTGGGGCTCGGCTGCAGTCACTGCAGCGCGGGTCTGAGGCACGCCAATGAGCCTGCAGCTGAGCTTTGCCCAGGCCAGCGCCACCGGGCCGCGCGCGGAAAACCAGGACGCCCTGCGCCTGGTGACGCCAGCGCCCGAACTGGCCGCCAGCAAAGGCTACCTGTTCGCCCTGGCCGACGGCGTCAGCCAATGTGCCGACGGCGGCCTGGCGGCACGCGCCAGCTTGCAGGCACTGGCCCTGGATTACTACGCCACGCCGGCCACCTGGAGCGTGGCCCAGGCCCTCGACCGCCTGCTGCTGGCGCAAAACCGCTGGTTGCGCGCCCAAGGCAGCGGCCAGCCGTTGTTGACCACGCTCAGCGCGTTGGTGTTGCGCGGCCGACGCTTTACCCTGGCTCATATAGGCGACTGCCGGGTGTACCGCTGGCATGAGGGGACGCTGCAATGCCTGAGCGAAGACCATGTCTGGGACCAACCGGGCATGCAGCATGTACTGAAACGGGCACTGGGCCTGGACCAGCACCTGCTGGTGGATTACCTGGAAGGCGAGCTGCAACCGGGCGAGTGCTTCCTGCTGCTCAGCGACGGGGTCTGGGCCAGCCTGGGCGAAGGGCACATCCAGGCCGTGCTGCGCGAGCAAACTGACCTGCAACTGGCTGCCGACACCCTGGTGGCCAGTGCCCACCTCAACGGCAGCAAGGACAACGCCAGCGCCTTGCTGGTGCAAGTCGATCAACTGGGCACGGCTAACCTGGGCGATACCCTGGCGCAACTGCAACAATGGCCAGTGCCGGGCCCGCTGCGCGAAGGCCAGGTGATCGACGGCTGGCAGGTCGAGACACTGCATGCGCACAGCCGCCAGTCCTTGCTGTACAAAGTGCGCGATAGCCAGAACCAGCCTTGGCTGCTCAAGACCCTGCCCACTGCACGCGAACAGGAACCGGGGGCGGCACAAGGGCTGTTGCTGGAAGAGTGGTTTCTGCGCCGCATCGCCGGCCGGCACTTCCCCGAACTACACACCGCCAGTCAGCGCCAGCACCTGTATTACGTGATGCGCGAATATCCCGGCCAAAACCTGGCGATGTTGCTGGCCGAACAAGGCCCGCTGCCCTTGCCGCAATGGCTGGAAGTTGCCCGGCAACTGCTGCAGGCAGTCGGTGTTTTGCATCGGCGCAACTTGCTGCACCGCGATATCAAGCCAGACAACCTGCACCTGGGCCGCGATGGCCAGTTGCGCCTGCTGGACTTCGGCCTGGCTTATTGCCCCGGCCTGTCCGAAGACCCGCTGCACGAGCTGCCCGGCACGCCGTCGTACATCGCCCCGGAAGCATTCGACGGCCACCCGCCCAGCCCGCGTCAGGACTTATATGCAGTAGGCGTGACCCTGTACCACCTGCTGACCGGACACTACCCGTACGGTGAGGTGGAGGCCTTCCAGCGCCCACGCTTCGGCCAGCCGGTCAACGCCGCGCGCTACCGCCCCGACCTGCCGGAATGGCTGCAGCACAACCTGCTGCAGGCTGTTGCGAGCGACCCGGCGCAGCGCTTCGAAACCGCCGAACACTGGTTGCTGCTGCTCGAACGCGGCGACCGCCAGGAACTACCCAGCCGACCCCGACCGCTGCTGGAGCGCGAGCCGCTGAAGGTGTGGCGCACCCTGGCGCTGATGTCGTTGCTGATAAATCTGATACTGCTGTTCACCCTGCTCAAGGGCTGAACGCACCTTGCCGATGGGGAAACTCCGATGAATGCAAAAGTATGGCTGGTCGGTGCCGGCCCTGGTGACCCTGAACTGCTCACCCTCAAGGCAGTGCGTGCGTTGCAGCAAGCTGCCGTGGTCATGGTCGACGACCTCGTCAACCCGGCAGTGCTCGAGCATTGCCCGCAGGCCCGGGTAATGACCGTGGGCAAGCGCGGCGGCTGCCGCTCTACACCGCAAGCGTTCATCCAGCGCCTGATGCTGCGCCACGCACGACAGGGCCGTTGCGTGGTGCGGCTCAAGGGCGGCGACCCTTGCATCTTCGGCCGTGGCGGTGAGGAGGCACTGTGGCTGCACGGACATGGCATCGAGGTGGAGGTGATCAATGGCATCACCGCCGGCCTTGCCGGGGCCACGCAATGCGGGATACCCCTGACTTCACGGGGCGTAAGCCGAGGGGTGACGCTGGTCACGGCCCACACCCAGGACGACAGCGAGCTCAACTGGGCGGCCTTGGCTCAGGGCGGGACAACGCTGGTGGTATACATGGGGGTGGCGCGGCTGGAACAGGTGCGCCAGGGATTGTTGGCGGGAGGGATGGTACCGGGAATGCCGGTGGCGATGATCGAAAATGCCTCGCTGCCGCAGCAGCGGGAATGCAGAAGCGATGTGCAGGGAATGGTGGAAGCTGCCCGGGAGTTTGGCTTGCGTAGCCCGGCAATCTTGGTGATTGGGGAGGTGGTTGGGGAGCAGCAGGCTGTGGGGCGGATCGCAATCGCAGGCTGACTGCAGGAGCAGCCTTCAAGGCCGGGTAAACCCCAGGCAAAGAAAAACCCGGCCGAGGCCGGGTTTTTCATGAAGCGTCAAACCAATTACTTGGCCTGGGCTTCTACCTGAGCTTCAACGCGACGGTTGATAGCACGGCCTTCTTCGGTGGCGTTGTCAGCAACCGGACGGGTTTCGCCGTAGCCAACCGAGTCAACACGGCTGGATTCTACGCCGTACTGCTGGGTCAGCACTTGCTTGACAGCGTTGGCACGACGCTCGGACAGCTTCTGGTTGTAAGCGTCTGGACCCACGGAGTCAGTGTGACCTTCAACCACGGTGGTGGTTTGTGGGTACTGCTTCATGAAGTCAGCCAGGTTTTTGATGTCGCCGTAGCTGTTAGGCTTGACGACCGACTTGTCGAAGTCGAACTTGACGTCCAGCTCAACGCGAACGACTTCGGCAACAGCCGGGCAGCCGTCAGCGTCAACGGTAACGTTGGCCGGGGTGTCTGGGCACTTGTCGACGTTGTCGCACACGCCGTCGTTGTCGGAGTCGGAGCAGACTTCAGCAACTGGAGCAGGAGCAGCTTCAGCTTGCTTCGGGCTACCGCCGAAGTTCAGGCCAACACCAACGCTCGGGGCCCACTCGGTGTCGCCCTGGTCGATGTTGTACTGAGCTTCTACGCCGGCACGGGCATAGAACATGTCGGTGATGTACCACTTGGCGCCAGCGCCAACGTTGGCGAAGGTGGAGTGGTCACGACCGCCACGGCCGGTCTGGCCCAGCGACTGGTGCGAGAAACCAGCGGAAACGTACGGACGGATAGCGTCGTACGGGTTGTTGAAGTGGTAAACGGCGTCCAGGGCGGTGTTCGAGCCCTTGATGTTCTTGCCGTCTTCGCCACGAGCGTTGTGCACTTCGTCGTAGCCCAGACGCAGCTCAACGTCGTCGGTCAGGAAGTAACCGATCGAGCCGCCGAACAGGTTGCCGTCGTTCTTGAAGTCGCGCTGGCTGTCGAAGAATTCTTTCTTGTAAAAGATTTCAGTCTCGACGGCGCCTTGACCTTGTGCCATAGCGCCAATCGAAGTGGCGGCTACAAGCGAACCAATGGCCAAGCCCAAGGTGTTTTTCAATTTCATCCGTTAAATCCCCATCTGGTGATAGTTAAGCAGTCCCACCACAAACAAGAGGGACAACTCGACGGCGAGTTTAGCAGAACTCGCCGGTTCGTTAGAGATATTTGCACGCCACTAAGTTTCATCAAGGCCGGCAAATTTCTCTCGAAGCTTGTCTAGCGCGCGCTTGTAACGCATTTTCGTCGCGCTCAGGCCCATGTGCATGATGTCGGCAATTTCCTGGAACTCCAGCTCTGCGACAAAACGCAGCACCAGAATTTCCCGGTCAATCGGGTTCACATGCACCAGCCACTTGTCCAGCCCGCCTTTTTCTTCCGGCTTTGGAGCCTTGTCTTCGGACGCCTCTTCAACAGGGTCCAGGCTCAAGGCATCCATCAACCGACGCTTGCGGCGCTCCTTGCGGTACTGGGTAATGCACTCGTTGTAGGTGATGCTGTAGAGCCAGGTCTTGAACTTCGACTTACCCTCGAAGTTTTTCAGCCCGTACAGCACTTTCAGCATCACTTCCTGACAGACATCGTCCGCGTCACGGTCGTTCCCCAGATAACGCGCACAGACGTTGAACAGGGTCCGTTGGTAGCGCCGCATGAGCTCCTCATAGGCGCGGGTAACGTGGTACAGCTCCTCATGCGAACGCGCCACCAACTCTTCATCTGTGAGCTCGCGGGGGTCATAGCGCATGGGCGGCGAATGAACTTTATTCAAAACGGATCTGGCCGACAGTCAGGTCAATGTCGCCGCGCGACCCCGTGGGTCGAATTTCGCGGCGGCATACATTAACAGCTTTTGTGCGGTTAGCGGCTATTGACGCGCTGTTCAAGCAGCTCGCGGTTAGCCAGCGACACCAGTTCGCCATCATCGGTCAGCAGCGTCGTCTTCACCGTACCGATCTCCTCGATATGCCCTTCGACCTCGCCAATCCGCACCTGCTGGCCCACTTGGTACAGCTCGCGCACGTAGATGCCGGCCAGGATCTGCCCGGCAATTTCGCGACTGCCAAGGCCCATGGCCAAGGCAACGGCCAGACCAACGGTAATCAGCCCGATAACGATGACGTGGTTCAGCAGGTCGGTTTTCACTTCCAGCTGGCTGATGGCCACCGATATGCTGATGATGATCACAAGCCCTTGGGTGATACGCCCCAGGCCCGCCGAGTATTCCAGGCCAATACCTTCGGCAGCGCCACGCACCAGGCCGTTAGCCACCTGCGCCAGCAGCACGCCGGCCAGCAGCACCAGGGCCGCGCCGAACACCTTGGGCAAGTACAGGGCGAGCATGTCGAGGGTGGCCGAAACCCGCTCAAGGCCCAGCGATTCGGCGGCCGAGACCAGGAAGATGAGCAGCACGAACCAGTAGACAATCTTGCCGATCAGGGTCGAGATCGGCACCTGGATGCCGCCCCGGCCGAGCATTTTGGTAAGGCCGGTACCGGCCATCAGGCGGTCCAGGCCAAATTTGGCCAACAGTTTGGACAGCAGCGTGTCGAGCAGCTTGGCCACCACGAAACCGAGCAGCACCACGACCAGCGCGCCGAACAGGTTGGGGATGAAGTTCGCTACCTTGGTCCAAAGGGCAGTCATCGCGGTGACCAGGCTCTGGGTCCAGAGATCGAGTTCCATATTCAATCGGCCTTATCTGCTTTGCTGCCGGTGGCAGCGTTGCGGGAAGAGTGTCGACGCACCGGCGCAACATGCGCCGAGCCATTGTTCACGGCAATCAGCAGCGCCTGGCTCCAACGGCCAAGCAGGCTGAACAGATCACCCGCGCCAACCTGGCGGTTGGCGGTTTTCAGCACGCGACCCAGGCAAGCGGCGTCGTCCCGGTCGTCCCGGTCATTGCCGGAGGGTGACGCCTTGAGCAGGTCGCGCAGGGATTCTTCAAACGGATCGTGCATGGGCACCTCGCGCAGTGTCAGCAAGAGACGAGATGGCCGGGCGATGGGTCACACATCCCATTGGCACGAATGTTTCAAAATGCACAGCTATACCCATCGCAACCGACGGAACAGCCACCACTGCCCTGCGGCCAACCCCAGCACGACAATGCAGGCGAACAGGAAGCCCAAAGGGTTTTGCGCCCCGGGGATGCCGCCGACATTGATGCCCAGCAGCCCGGTGACAAAGCTCATGGGCAGGAAGATGCAGGTGATGATGCCAAAGCGGTACATGGTGCGGTTCATCCGCTCGCTGCGCCGCCGGTCCTCGCTTTCCAGGACAAGCGCTGCGCGTTCGCGGGCCAGTTCCAGCTCTTCGAGGTAGCGGATCAGGCTGTTGTTGAGCTCATTCCAGTAATCGGCGTCGGCATTGGCGAACCAGCTCCATTTGCTGCGCGACAACTGGGCGTAGATTTCCCGTTGCGGGGCGAGAAAGCGGCGCAAGCCCGCGGCACGCCGACGGATCTGCTGCAGGCTACCCTGCTCCGGGGTATACCGCTCGTCGGATTCGACCTTTTCTTCCTCCAGGTCGACGAGCTCGGCCAGGTCGCTGACCAGGCCCTGGACCTTTTCGGTCAGCAACTCACCCATCAACAACAGCAGTTCTGAGGCCGATTTCGGTCCCCTGCCCTGTTCCAGCAGCTGGAGCACTTCATCGCTGGCGCGCAACGGCCGCAGGCGCAGCGAGATAACCCGCTGCGGCTCGGCAAAGATACGTACCGAAACCATGTCTTCGGGCTCGGCACCCGGGTTGAGGTTGACCCCCCGCAGGAACAGCAACAGCTGTTCGTCCGCCATGGGCAGCAGGCGCGGCCGGGTGTTTTCTTCCAGCAGCAGCTCGCAGGCGAACTCGCTCAGGCCGCTGTCGTGCAGCAGCCAGGAGCGGGTTTGCGGATGGCTGCGGTCCCAGTGCAGCCACAGGCTCTGCTCCGGTTGCAACTGCAGGTCGTCCAGTTCGGTACGGGCAATCGAGCGCGCGCCGCCTTTGCCATCGAGCACCAGGGCATGCACCAGCCCCCACTGCGCGTTGTCTTCCTCGAACATCAAAGCTCCATCAGCGCGTGCGGCGCATTACTCCGGCATTTTCAGCGGGCTTGTCGAAACCAACACGCCATTGTTGTCGGCATATACATATTCGCCCGGGCGGAAGGTTACCCCGGCGAAGGTCACCACCACGTTGAGATCGCCGATACCGCGCTTGTCGGTCTTCATTGGGTGGCTGGCCAGGGCCTGCACGCCAACGTCGGTCTGGATCAGCACGTCGACATCACGCACACAACCGTAGATCACCAAGCCTTCCCAACCGTTTTTTGCGGCTTTTTCGGCGAGCATGTCGCCGAGCAGCGCACGGCGCAGCGACCCCCCGCCATCGACCACCAGCACTTTGCCCTTGCCGTCGAGTTCGACCTGCTCCTTGACCAGCGAATTGTCCTCGAAACACTTGATGGTAACGATCTGGCCACCGAACGAATCGCGGCCACCGAAATTGCTGAACATCGGCTCCAGCACTTGTACCAGGTCCGGGTAGGCGTCACACAGGTCGGGCGTTACGTAATGCTGCATGGGAAGCTCCTGTCAGTCACAACGAAAGCGGGTATCGGCCAAGGCTACACCTTGAAGGCTGTCGTAGTCATCCGGGACCGGGCAGTCATTTGGTTTCATCCTGTACCGGCCCTTTCGCGGGTGAACCCGCTCCTACGACAGGTTGTGTCCAACCCCCGATGTGGGTCCACCGCCGTGGTAGGCGCGGGTTTACAGGCGTAGAGGCCATAACAGGTACGGCAAAGTCAGCTGGCACGCACCGGTTGCGCAACGACAGTGGACGCATGCACCGGCAGCAGCGGGTTGCGCAGCCAGCGCTCCACCAGCGGCCACACCTGCACTTGGGCGGCCTTGCTCACCAGCATGTCGACATGCCCAAAGGCCTCGAAACCTTCTTCAAGCCCCAGCCGCAGGAACTGCTTGCGCTCGCCACCCAACTGCTCGAACAGCTTGCGACAGGCCCATACCGGGTCCTGGAAGTCCCCTGCGCCGGCCACTGCCAGCAGCGGTACATCCACTTCAGCCAGCCCAGCCCACCAATCGTTCTGTTTGTCGCCAAAGCGCCCGAACAGGCCGTGCCAGCGCATGCTCTCCAGGGCGAGGCCTATCGGCTCGTCTTCAGGCCCACGCTTGAAACGTGGCCCGGATATCTGCCCCCAGCGCTTGAGCACCAGCTTCGCCCCCCAGGCCAGCGGCGGCACTTTCAACGGCCAATAGACACGGCTGATCTGGGTGCCGAACAGCGCCACGCTGGCGACCTGACCGGGCTCCAGGAAGCCGCCACCCAGCGCTGCCGCCAATGTCGTACCACCCAGCGAATGGCCCACCCAGTGCGGCGCCTGGCCCGATTGCTCGCGCACGAACGCGTTGATCAACGGCAGGTCATCACGGGCATAGTCGGCAACGCTGTTGTGCTTCCAGGCAAGGTTGCGCGGCGACAGGCCGTGGCCTCGCATTTCCGGGATCCAGACATCGAAACCGGCGCGCGCAAGGTAGGCGCCCAGGCCAACCCCTTTGGGCGAATACCAGAAGCGCCGATTGGAAAAACTGCCGTGCAGGAGAATGACCGGCACGCCTTGAGCCTGCCCCTGGTCGGCCAGCCCCAGACGGGTGACGGCGAGCTCGACGCTGGGGTCCGGGCCGTTACCGGCCTTGATCCGATACACGTCTTCGCTGAGATCGCCGCGGCGCTCGGCACTGAGCAGGGCCACGGGGAATAGAGTGCTACTGCTTTGCATAAGGTTGCTTGATGCACAAAAAAGGGCGGGGTCCATTGCTGGAGCTCGCCCTGGAAAAAAACCAGGCGGGAGGACGCCAGACGTCCCCCCGCGTTTTACTGCATCAGGCCGCGCCTTGGCCTTCGGCCAGGAAGAACCAGGTTTCGAGTACCGAGTCCGGGTTCAGCGACACACTTTCGATGCCCTGCTCCATCAGCCACTTCGCCAGGTCCGGGTGGTCCGACGGGCCTTGGCCGCAGATGCCGATGTACTTGCCGGCCTTGTTGCACGCGGCAATGGCGTTGGCCAGCAGCTTCTTCACCGCAGGGTTACGCTCATCGAACAGGTGGGCAATGATGCCCGAGTCACGGTCCAGGCCCAGGGTCAGCTGGGTCAGGTCGTTGGAGCCGATCGAGAAGCCGTCGAAGTATTCCAGGAACTCTTCGGCGAGGATGGCATTGGACGGCAGTTCGCACATCATGATCACGCGCAGGCCGTTGTCGCCGCGGGCCAGACCGTTTTCGGCGAGCAGGTCGACGACTTGGCTGGCTTCGCCCAAGGTGCGTACGAACGGCACCATGATCTCGACGTTGGTCAGACCCATCTCATTGCGCACACGCTTCAGTGCACGGCACTCGAGCTCGAAGCAGTCACGGAACGACTCGCTGATGTAACGCGAAGCACCACGGAAGCCCAACATCGGGTTTTCTTCTTCCGGCTCGTACAGCTTGCCGCCGATGAGGTTGGCGTACTCGTTGGACTTGAAGTCCGACAGGCGCACGATGACCTTTTTCGGGTAGAAGGCCGCCGCCAGGGTGCTGATGCCTTCTACCAGCTTCTCGACGTAGAAGCCGACCGGGTCGTTGTAGCCGGCGATGCGCTTGTCGACGCTGTCTTTCAGGTCGGCAGGCAGCCCCGCATAGTTCAGCAGCGCCTTGGGGTGCACGCCGATCATGCGGTTGATGATGAACTCCAGGCGTGCCAGACCGACACCGGCGTTGGGCAGCTGGGCGAAGTCGAAGGCGCGGTCCGGGTTGCCGACGTTCATCATGATCTTGAACGGCAGTTCCGGCATGGCATCGACCGAGTTCTGCTTGATGTCGAAGCCCAGTTCACCTTCGAAGATAAAGCCGGTATCGCCTTCGGCACAGGAAACGGTCACGCCCTGGCCGTCTTTCAGCACCTGGGTAGCGTTGCCGCAACCGACAACCGCCGGGATCCCCAGCTCACGGGCGATGATCGCCGCGTGGCAGGTACGGCCACCGCGGTTGGTGACAATGGCGCTGGCGCGCTTCATCACCGGCTCCCAGTCAGGGTCGGTCATGTCGGACACCAGTACGTCGCCCGGCTGGACCTTGTCCATTTCCGATACGTCGTTGATGACGCGAACCTTGCCGGCGCCGATACGCTGGCCAATGGCACGGCCTTCGACCAGCACGGTGCCTTTCTCCTTGAGCAGGTAGCGTTCCATGACGTTGGCGCTGGAACGGCTCTTCACCGTTTCCGGGCGGGCCTGGACGATGTACAGCTTGCCGTCGTCACCGTCCTTGGCCCACTCGATGTCCATCGGGCGCTGGTAGTGCTGCT
The DNA here is from genome assembly GCF_021378985.1 of Pseudomonas sp. JR33AA. Classification (NCBI taxonomy): domain Bacteria; kingdom Pseudomonadati; phylum Pseudomonadota; class Gammaproteobacteria; order Pseudomonadales; family Pseudomonadaceae; genus Pseudomonas; species Pseudomonas sp. JR33AA. The sequence continues at coordinate 92,381 of NZ_JAJSAW010000011.1, read as the reverse complement.
CGATGATCATGGCCTGCTTGGCCAGCTCGCTGACCTCGGCATCGGTCAGGCAGAAGCGTGCGCGCTCGGCGCGGTCGACTTCGACGGTCTTGACCGAACGGCCGGCCTTGGCTTCTTCGCCATAGACCATCTTGATCGCCTTGCTGCCCAGGTTACGGCGCAGGATGGCCGGACGACCGGCCTGCAGGGTGTTCTTGTGCACGTAGAATTCGTCAGGGTTGACTGCACCCTGTACGACGGTTTCGCCCAGGCCATAGGCGCCAGTGATGAACACCACGTCGCGGAAGCCCGACTCGGTATCGAGGGTGAACATGACGCCGGCGGTGCCAGTTTCGGAGCGGACCATGCGCTGCACACCGGCAGACAGGGCAACCAGCTTGTGATCGAAGCCCTGGTGCACGCGGTAGGCGATGGCGCGGTCGTTGAACAGCGAGGCGAACACTTCCTTAGCCGCGCGGATCACGTTGTCGACGCCGCGGATGTTGAGGAAGGTTTCCTGCTGGCCGGCGAACGAGGCGTCCGGCAGGTCTTCGGCAGTGGCCGAGGAACGCACGGCAACGGCCATGTTGTCGTTGCCAGCGGCCATTTCGGCGAAGGCCGTACGGATTTCCGAATCCAGACGTGGTGGGAATTCGGCTTCCATGACCCACTGGCGAATCTGCGCGCCGGTCTTGGTCAGGGCATTGATGTCGTCAACGTCCAGCGCGTCGAGCGCGGCGTGAATGCGATCGTTCAGCCCGCTCTGCTCGAGAAAGTCACGGTACGCCTGAGCCGTAGTGGCAAAGCCGCCCGGCACCGACACGCCGGCACCGGCGAGGTTACTGATCATCTCGCCCAGGGATGCGTTCTTGCCCCCCACATGCTCCACATCATGGACGCCGAGCTTATCGAGGGAAACTACGTACTCTACCAAGGTGATCTCTCCACTAACTGTGTTGGAAAAGCTCAAAAGGCGCCCGCCTGTCTTCTATGACTTGGCCGGGCGTTTGTGGCCTGTACCTGGAAAATAGGCGCTGCAAATGTGGCAGAATGTCGACAGCCGCATTCGGCAAACCGAACTTATCATATCCAAGAATCGTCATCAGCTTAAGGCCCAGATCGCAAATGAAACGAACCGCGTTCTTCATCTCCGACGGCACCGGTATCACTGCCGAAACACTGGGCCAGAGTTTGCTCGCGCAATTCGAGAGCATTCCCTTCAGCAAATTTACCCGCCCTTACATCGATTCGCCGGACAAAGCGCGGGCCATGGTCCAGCAAATCAACGCTGCGGCCGAGCGGGATGGGGTCCGCCCGATCATCTTCGACACCATTGTCAACCAGGACATCCGCGAGATCCTGGCGACGTCGAATGGCTTCATGATCGACATCTTTTCTTCGTTTTTATCCCCTCTTGAGCAGGAATTGATTGCCCATTCGTCGTATTCCGTGGGCAAATCCCACTCGATCGGCGGCAATTCCAACTATATGGAACGCATCGAGGCGGTGAATTTCGCCCTGGATAACGACGATGGCGCACGCACCCACTACTACGACAAAGCCGACCTGATTCTGGTTGGCGTGTCGCGTTGCGGCAAAACCCCAACCTGCCTGTACATGGCCATGCAGTTCGGCATCCGTGCCGCCAATTACCCGCTGACCGAGGACGACATGGAGCGCCTGCAGCTGCCGGCGGTGCTGAAAAAGCACCACAACAAGCTGTTCGGCCTGACCATCGACCCCGACCGCCTCACCGCCATCCGCCACGAGCGCAAGCCCAACAGCCGCTACTCCAGCTTTGCCCAGTGCGAATTCGAAGTCCGTGAAGTGGAAAGCCTGTTCCGCAGGGAGAACATTCCCAACATCAATTCCACGCATTTTTCGGTGGAAGAGATTTCGGCGAAGATCCTGGTCGAAAAAGGCGTGGAGAGACGGTTCAAGTAAACCTGTCACACCCCCGTAGGAGCGGGTTTACCCGCGAAAGGGCCGGCCCAGCAAAAAAAAGCCCCGACATCACTGCCGGGGCTTTGTTTTACCTCACCACAAGGCTCAGGACGGCACCACCGTCGCCTGCCCGCTCATGGCCAGGTCGACCAGCTCGCGGTTGGCCACCGCGTACATCGCATAGTCAGTACCGGTGGCATTGCGCAGGTCGTCGAGCATGGCGCGCCAGCGCTCCACCATTCCCCGGTGCTGCTCTGACCACAGCGCCACGCGGGCATCCATGTCTTGCGGTGCATCGGCCATCTGCAGGACCGAAATGGTGATCGCCCGCTGCTGCAAGTCGATATCGTCGCGGAATGCCTCGCGGGCCAGTGCCTGCCAGTTGTTTTCCACCGGCAGGTTGCTGATTTCCTGCAGGTACCAGGTCAGGTCCAGCGCGCTGCCCACGGCAAAGAATGCCTTGGCCACCTGCGCCGGCTCATGGCCGGTAACGTCGGCCGCTTCAATGATCGGCAGCAGGGTGTACAGGTGGCTGGTACCCGCCACCATACGCGCCAGCAACTCCGGCACACCGGCCTCGACAAAGCCCTGGTAGCGCACCATCCAGCGTTCGCGGGTGGGGCCTTCGAGCAGCTCATCAAGCTTCAGCCCCAACTGCGCAATCTTCGGCCCGAAGTGCGCGGCATCGCGCCCGGCGTCCTGTTCGTTGCGGCGGCTTCGCAGGAACCAGCGGGTGGCACGGCGCCCCAGTCGCATCAGCTCGTCCATCAGGGTGAGCTGGATTTCTGCCGGCACCTGGTAGTCCAGCGCCTCGATCTGGCGGAACCAGTGCGGCAGGTGGAAGATGTCGCGCACGATCACGTAAGCACCGGCCACGTTGGCCGGGCTCATGCCGGTCGACTCCTTCAGGCGCTGGACGAAGGTGATACCCATGTTGTTGACCAGGTCGTTGGCGATCTGGGTGCTGACAATTTCACGCTTCAGGCGGTGGCGGCGCATGGCCTCGGCGAACTTGCTGACCAGGGACGGCGGGAAAGCGGTTTCCATGTCACGGGTCAGGTAGTCGTCGTCCGGCACCAGCGACTTGAGCAGTTGTTCCTTGAGGTCGATCTTGCTGTAAGAGATCAGCACCGACAGCTCGGCGCGGGTCAGGCCCTGGCCGGCAGCCAGGCGTTCGGCCAGCTGCTCTTCGGACGGAAGGAATTCGATGGCACGGTCCAGCTTGCCCCGCGCCTCGAGGTCGGCCATCAGGCGCTTGTACTCGGCAATCCGCTCGCGGGCGCGGCGAGCGGCCAGCGACAGCGCCTGGGTCTGCTTGTAGTTGTTGCCCAGCACCAGCCCGGCGACTTCGTCGGTCATGCTGCCCAGCAGCTGGTTGCGCTGCTTCTCGGTCATGTCGCCACCCTGCACCACTTCGTTGAGCAGGATCTTGATGTTGACCTCGTGGTCGGAACAGTCCACGCCGCCGGCGTTGTCGATGAAGTCGGTGTTGGTGGCGCCGCCGTTCAGGCCAAACTCGACGCGGCCGAGCTGGGTCATGCCCAGGTTGCCGCCCTCGCCCACTACCTTGCAGCGCAGTTCATTACCGTTGACCCGCAGCGCATCGTTGGCCTTGTCGCCGACATCGGCGTGGCTTTCAGTGCTGGCCTTCACGTAGGTACCGATACCGCCGTTCCACAGCAAGTCCACCGGCGCCTTGAGCAGCGCGTTAAGCAGCTCGGTCGGGGTCAGGCGGTCGGCTTCGATGGCGAAGCGCTCCTTCATCTGCGCACTGATGGCGATGCTCTTGGCACTGCGCGGGAAGATCCCGCCGCCTTCGGACATGATGCTGGTGTCGTAGTCGCTCCAGGCCGAGCGCGGCAGGTCGAACAGGCGCTTGCGCTCGGCAAAGCTGGTGGCAGGGTCGGGGTTGGGGTCGATGAAGATATGCAGGTGGTTGAACGCTGCCACCAGTTGTAGCTTGTCGGACATCAGCAGGCCATTGCCGAACACGTCACCGGCCATGTCGCCGACCCCGATGACGGTGATCGGGTCTTCCTGCACGTTGATGCCACGTTCGCGGAAGTGACGCTGCACGCCCACCCAGGCGCCGCGTGCGGTAATGCCCATCTTCTTGTGGTCGTAACCGGCCGAGCCGCCCGATGCAAAGGCGTCGCCAAGCCAGAAGCCGTAGTCGATGGCAATGCCGTTGGCGATGTCGGAGAACGTCGCGGTTCCTTTGTCGGCCGCCACCACCAGGTACGGGTCGTCATCGTCATGACGCACCACGTTGGCCGGCGGCACCACGCCGCCGTCCTTCAGGTTGTCAGTGATGTCGAGCAGGCCGGAAATGAAGATGCGGTAGCACGCCACGCCTTCGGCGGCAATCTCGTCACGGCTGCCGCCCAGCGGCAGGCGACGCGGCAGGAAACCACCCTTGGCGCCGACCGGCACGATGACCGAGTTTTTCACCTGCTGGGCTTTGACCAGCCCCAGCACTTCGGTACGGAAGTCCTCTTCACGGTCGGACCAGCGCAGGCCACCACGGGCAACGTTGCCAAAGCGCAGGTGCACGCCCTCGACGCGTGGCGAATAGACGAATATCTCGAACTTTGGCACCGGTTTGGGCAGTTCGGGGATCAACTTGGGGTTGAACTTGAAGCTGAAGTACGACTTGTTCTGGCCGTTTGCGTCGGGCTGGTAGAAGTTGGTACGCAGGGTGGCCTTGATCAGGTCCAGGTAGCGTCGCAGGATACGGTCTTCGTTGAGCACCTGCACGTCGTCCAGGGCGCTCAGAATGGCCTGCTCCAAACGCAGTTGCTTGTCGTCCAGGTCGTCCTGGGTCAGCTTGCGCGCCAGGTAGAAGCGGGTCTTGAACAACCGGGTCAGCTCACGGGCGATCTCGGTGTGGTTGTTCAGGGTGCTGGCGATATAGCCCAGGTCGAAGCCCAGCCGGATCTGTTTCAGGTAACGGGCGTAGGCACGCAGCAGGGCCACGTCGCGCCACGGCAGGCCGGCGGTGAGCACCAGGCGGTTGAAAGCGTCGTTCTCGGCATCACCCCGGACAATGTGGATGAAGGCGTCCTGCAGGGTGTCGTTGAGCTGCTGGATATCCAGGCTCAGGCCTTCGCTGTAGGTAAAGGCGAAGTCGTGGATCCAGTATTCGCGGCCATTGGCATGGCGCAGGCGATACGGGAACTCGCCGAGCACACGCAGGCCGAGGTTTTCCAGGATCGGTAGCACATCGGACAGCGCCAGCGGGGTGTCGGCGTGGTACAGCTTGCAGTGCAGGATGCGCTCGCCAACCTGGGTCAACGGCTGGTAAAAGCTCATTGCCAGCGGCTTGCTTTCCGACAGGTTCAGCACATGCTGCAGGTCGACCACCGCCGAATGCGCGGCGAAGCGCTCGCGGTAACCGGCCGGGAAGCCTTTGGGGAAATCGGCAAGGATGTTGGTGCCCTGGGCTTCGCCGAAGTTCTCCACCACCAGCGTCGAGTAGTCGTCATGCCACGAGCGGCAGGCCTGGATGACTTCGCGCTCCAGCTGCTGCGGGTCGATGTCGATACGGTTCTTGGGGTCGACCCGCAGAATCAGTTGCACACGGGCCAGCACCGATTCGGAGAAGAATGTCCAGAACTCGCAGTCGCTGGCCTTCAGGCGCTCCATCAGCACCTGCTGGATCTTCTGCCGCACTTCGGTGGAGTAGATTTCCCGCGGGACATAGGCCAGGCAGTAGCAGAAGCGGCCATACGGGTCTTTGCGCAGGAACACGCGGATCTTGTTGCGCTCCTGGATCTGCACGATTGCCATGACCGTGCTGAACAGCTCGTCGATTGGCGTCTGGAACAGGTCGTCGCGCGGTAGCACTTCCAGCACCTGGGCCAGTTCCTTGCCCAGGTGGGCCTTGGGATCGAAGCCCGAACGGCGCTCGACTTCGGCCACCTTCACGCGGATGTATGGAATGGCATGCACGCTTTCGCCATACACCGAAGAGGTGTACAGCCCCATGAAGCGGTGCTCCTTTATGACCTTGCCGTCGGCGTCCAGCTGGCGGATCGACACGTAGTCCGGGTAGGCCGGGCGGTGCACGCGGCTGGGCAGCGCGGCCTTGGCGAACGACAGCAGCAGCGGCTCGTTGAGATAGGCCACGGCATAGTCTTCGATGCGCAACTCTTCTGCGGTCAGGCCCACGCGCAGACGGCGCGGCAGGCCGAGGAACGACTGCTCGTCGTAGACCATCTGGCCGCCATCGGCGTCGCCCTTGACGGTGAATTCTTCATAGCCCAGGAAGGTGAAGTGGTTATCCAGCAGCCACTCGAGGAAGGCCTTGACTTCGCCTTTCTCGTTTTGGGCAGGACCAAAGCCGGTCTGTTCCACCTGCGCCACCACGTCACGCAGCTTGGCCTTCATCGGTTCGAAGTCGGCCACCACCACCCGTACCTCGGCCAGCACCTGCTCGATCTCGCGGGTCAGCACGGTCAGCTCGGCGGCATTGGCGCAGCGGTCGATCTCCAGGTACATCAGTGACTCGTAGCGCACGCCTTCGCCCTGGGTTCCCTTGGGCAGCAGTTCCAGCAGCTCGCCCTTGGCGCCACGGCGCACGCTGAGCACGGTGGTTTGCAGGGTGTGGATGCTGTAGCCACGGCGGTTGAGTTCGGTGCGCACCGAGTCGACCAGGAACGGCAGGTCATGGTGCAACACTTCGACCACGGTATGGGTCGACTGCCAGCCATTGCGTTCGTAATCAGGGTTGTACACCCGCACTTGCGGGTATTCGGGGTCGAAACGCTCGATGATGCGCCAGGCTGACAGGGTGCAGCCGGCCAGGTCGGAAAGCCTGCGCTGGGTGAGTTCGTCCAGAGAGATGATGCCGAAGAATTGCTCGGCGAACAGCGCCACTTGTGGCAGGGACTGCTCGCTGATGTGCTGCGCCAGGGCCGCTTGCAGTTGGTGCTGGAAGTCGGCTTTGCTGGCTGCGGTGAAGAACGCCATCTGTGGTACTCCGCTTGGGCTTTGTAATAATTGAAGCGTCGCTGCGTGCGCCGTGTACGGATCAACGATAGCCAACCCGTGGCATGGCGCACGGTAAAAACCAGACGTTGAACGTGCGCAGGCACGCCCAGGGCTCGGCGAAGCTTAACGACTGATCGGTCATCTACGCTTGCAGCGCTGCGACAATTTCGGTCAAGGGGCGGTAACTTTACGTTTATGCCTGTACGCAAGACTGTCAGAATTCCCTTCCGTTTCCCTTGACCCGAGCCTGCTCATGCAAATCAACACCGCCCTGCTGTTCGCCACCCCTTGCGATGACGAGGAAGACAACATGGCGACCCTGTGCTTCCACAGCGACAAGGGTCAGATGTTCCTGCTTACCCGTTACCCGGACGAGGACACCGTCGACCTGACGCTGGATGACGAGCCGTCGACGCTGGATGGCCTCAAAGTGACCCTGAGCGCCAAGCGTCTGCTGATCGAAGTGGCGGCCGGCGACCGGGACGCGCTGAAGGGGGATGAAGCCCTGGAAATCAACCTGACCAGCGAGCTGAGTGACATGGAGGAAGTGAAGGAAACCCTGGAGAACATCCTGGCCGGGACAGGGACCTTGGTCTGCGAGCTTTAAGCCCTGCCTCTGCCTAGTGGGAGCGCGGGCCCTGTAGGAGCGGCCTTGTGTCGCGAAAGGGCAGCGCAGCAGCCCCGGCACTTGCTGCCGTGATGCTGAAAACCTGGGGCCGCTTTGCGGCCCTATCGCGACACAAGGCCGCTCCCACAAAGAGCATGCCAGGCCTTAAATCAACGCTGCCTGCATCGCCTGCGCCTGCGCCCGCAACGCCTCGCAAAACGGCTCGACCGCTGCCGATGCCGGCCGGTGGTCAGGACGTATCAGCATGACCTGGTACGGCACCGACACCCGTAACCTGCGGATCGGCAACCCGCTCTGGGCCGCCTCCAGCCCGCTGAGCGGGTTGATGATCGCCACCCCCAGGCCTTGCCTGACCATGGCACACACCGAGGCGGCACTGGTGGTCTCGATCACCGTACGACGGTTCACCCCGGCCGTGCGGAAGTGCTGGTCCAGGCGTTGTCGGTAGGTGTCCAGCCTGGCCAGGTTGATGAACTCGATATCGTGGAAATCAGTCAATTCCAGTTCGGCCTTGGCCTGCAACGGGTGATGCTCAGGCAGTACGCACACCATGTTGGCGCTGAACAACAGTTCGCCATAAGCCCCCCGCGGGATCTGCTCGACTTCGGTCAAGCCCAGGTCATGCTGCTGGGCAACCAGCGACTCCTCCAGCAAGGGCGATTCCTGCGCCAAAATGCTCACGCTTACCCCTCGGTGCTGCTGGTGAAAGCGCTGGCAAGCCTTGGGCAACAGGGTTTGCGAGAACAGCGGCAGGCAGGTGATGGCCAGCCGGCCCTGCTCGAAGTTGCGAATGGCCTGGGCAAAGCGATCGATCCGCTCCAGCCCGACGTAAGCGCGCTCGACCTCTTCGATCAACAGCAGCGCCTGGGCCGTCGCCACCAGGCGGCCGCCTTCGCGCTCGAACAGGTTCAGCCCGGTCACTTGCTCCAACCGGGCCAACTCGCGGCTGACGGTGGGCTGAGAAGTGAACAGCAGGCGCGCCGCACCTGTGACACTGCCAGCGGCCATAATGGCGCGGAACACTTCGATATGGCGGACGGAAAGTTTCAGGGCAATACCTCCAAGCTCGGCACCCATATCAAATATGAATGGCACATGGAAAAAAAGATATTTTTCTGAATCGCCGCTTTCGCTCATTCTCGTGGTCTTCCTTTTATGAGTAACGCCACCATGACCGCACCCTTCACCCTCCTGGCCGAGGCGGTTCGCCAGCACGGCTCGCCGCTGTGGGCCTACGATGCCAGCACCATCGCCGAGCGCGTCGCGCAGCTGAAGGTGTTCGACACCGTGCGCTTCGCCCAGAAAGCCAACCCGAACTTGCATGTGCTGCGCCTGATGCGCGCCCATGGCCTGGTGCTGGACGCAGTGTCGCTGGGTGAGATGGAGCGGGCCTTCGCCGCCGGCGCGAGCGTTGACGGTGACCCTGCCGGCGTGGTGCTGACCTGCGATGCCCTGGACCGTCCCACACTGGAGCGGGTGGTGGCAGAGAAGATAGAAGTCAACGCCGGCTCCATCGACATGCTGCGCCAGCTCGGTGAACGCTCACCTGGCCACCGCGTGTGGATCCGCATTAACCCGGGCTTCGGCCATGGGCACAGCCGCAAGACCAACACTGGGGGCGAAAACAGCAAGCACGGCATCTGGCACGAAGCGCTAAACGACGCGCTGGCGTGCATCAAGGCCCACGGCCTGCACCTGGTCGGCGTGCACATGCACATTGGTTCCGGGGTGGACTACCAGCACCTGGAACAGGTCGCCCGTTCGATGATCGAGCTGATCGGCCGCCTGGGCGTGGACATCGAGGCGTTTTCCATCGGCGGTGGGCTTTCTACTCCCTATCGCCACACCGACAAGCCGGTCGACCTGCAGCGCTATGCCCAGACCTGGGCGGTGGCACGCAAGGAAATCGAAGCGATGCTGGGCCACCCCGTGCGCATGGAAATCGAGCCAGGGCGCTTCCTGGTGGCCGAGTCGGGCTACCTCGTAGCGGAAGTGCGCGCCGTCAAGCAGGTGGGCCGCAATACCTTCGTCATGATCGACGCCGGCTTCAACGACCTGATGCGACCGGCGATGTACGGCGCCTACCACGGCATGACCCTGCTCGATGCCAACGGCCAGCCGGTGGACCGCCCACGGCAGCCGACCGTGGTGGCAGGGCCGCTGTGTGAATCGGGTGACGTGTTCACTCAGGATGACCAGGAACTGACCCCACAGAACCTGCCCCAGGCACAGGTGGGCGACCTGCTGGTGATTCACGATGCCGGGGCCTATGGCGCGTCGATGTCGTCGAACTACAACAGCCGGCCGCTGCTGCCGGAGTTCCTGATCGAGAACGGTGCCCTGCGGATGATCCGCCGACGGCAGACGGTGCAGGACCTGCTGAGCCTTGAGGCCGGGTTCTAACCACTTGCACGACGCTTTGTGGGAGCGGCCTTGCGGCCCTATCGCGACGCAAGGCCGCTCCCACAGCGCGTGTGCTCGCGGTCCTTGCATTAAGCCCCGCCTCTCGCGACAATGCGATCAATTCCCATTAATATTGCGGTTTTGACGCCATGGCAACGCTCGATCCCCAGGCCCTGCACCAGCTGTACAGCGAAAACAACAGCTGGCTGAAGGGCTGGCTGCGCGCCCGCCTGGGCAACGCCGCCGATGCTTCCGACCTGGCGCACGACACGTTCCTGCGGGTAATGACCGCGCGTAACCCGTTGCCGATCCGCGAGCCGCGCAACTACCTCAGCGCTATCGCCCGCGCACTTCTGATCGACAAAGCCCGCCGTCGTATCATCGAAAAAGCTTACCTGCAGGCTCTGGCCCTGCGTCCGGAGCCGGTAGAGGTATCGCCGGAGGTGCGCTTGTCCATCATAGAAATGCTGGTGGCCGTGGACAGCCTGCTCGACGAACTCGGCGCCAAGACTCGCGCCATCTTCCTGGCCGTTCAACTCGAAGGCCTGACCTATGGCGCTGCGGCCGAACGCTTCGGCGTGTCGGTCACCACCGTGAAGAATCACCTGATCAAGGCCATGACGCGCTGCCTGCTGGCAGTCGAAGGCTGAGGCCCATGGATCTCAAGACACTCGAAGCCGCTGCCACCTGGTATGTCCAGCTCAACGACGGCGCCCATAACGAGGCCCGCACCCAGGCCTGGCGCCAGTGGCTGCAGGCCAGCCCCCTGCACGCAGCCGCCTGGGCGCGGGTAGAAAAGCTGCAGCAGCAATGGGCCATGGTACCGCCGCAGGCGGCGCTGTCCGGCCTTGGCGCGGCCCAGGCGCAGCGGCGTGACATGCTGAAAGTGTTGGGCCTGCTGGTGGTCATGGGTGGCGGCAGCTGGATGGCGGTCGAGCAGGTGCCCTATCGTGCCTTGCTGGCCCAGCAACGTAACCGCAGCGGTGAGCGCCGCACCCTGCACCTGGAAGATGGTTCACAGCTGGAGCTGAACGTGGATACCGCGCTGGATGTGCGCTACGACACGAAGGTGCGGGCGATTCAGCTGTATCAAGGGGAAATTCTGGTGCGTCCGGTCAGCGACCGTCAGCAGCGCCCGTTCATCGTGCACACCGATGACGGCAGCGTACTTGCCCGCAGTACCGCGTTCAGCATCCGCAAACTGACGCAGCAGACCCGTGTGGGCGTGCTTCAGGCCAGCGTCGAGGTTCGCCCCCTGCGCCACCCTGATCGCGTGCTGCAACTGCACGCTGGCCAGCAAGTGAGTTTTGACCGGGATGACGTCCTTGGCACCCATGCCCTCCCCGCCGACTCCACGGCCTGGTTGCAGGGCATGCTCAGCGTGAACGACTGGCGCCTGGGCGATTTCCTCGAAGAACTGGGGCGCTATCGGCCAGGCGTGCTGCGCTGCGCCTCGTCGATCCAGGCCATGAGCATTTCCGGCGCGTTCCGCATCGACGACACCGATATCGCCCTGGCCAACCTGCCGAAAACATTGCCCGTGAAGGTGCGCTACTTAAGCCGCTACTGGGTGAGCGTGGAGCCCGCCTGAGCAACTGCGGAAAAACTTTCGCCGCAATCTGGCTGATTTCGATTCTCGTCCGTCCCTGACACAAGCCGCGACGACAGCGACTTTCTGCCATGACTCGGAAGGACCACGAAATGCCACACCTGCACCCTACCCCTGCAACCAAGCTGAGCCAGGCCGTGCGCCTGGTGCTGTTCGGCATGTCCCTGGCCGGCGCGCCCGGCCTGCTGCTGATGCCTGCCCAGGCTATGGCCCAAAGCCAGACCACCTACCATGTCCCCGCTGGCCCACTGGGCAACGCCATCACCCAGTTTGGCGTACAGGCGGGTGTGACCATTTCGTTCGACACCGCACAGACACGCAACCTCGGCAGCGCGGGCCTGGAAGGCAGCTTCAGTGTCGAGGAAGGACTGGCGCGGCTGCTGGGCAACAGTGGCCTACAGGCGCAGCGTCAGGGTAATGGCGGCTATGTGCTGGTCCCTGCGCAAAACGGTTCGGCCATGGAACTGGCGCCGATGAACATCGACGCCAACCGGCTGGATGCGACCAGCGAAGGCACCCAGTCCTACGCCGCCCGTGCTGTTACCATCGGCAAAGGCGTGCACACGCTGAAAGAAACCCCGCAGTCGGTTACCGTGATAACCCGCAAGATGCTCGACGACCAGAACCTCAACACGCTGGAGCAGGTGCTGGACAAGACGCCGGGCATCACCGTGTACGACTCGCCCATGGGCGGCAAGTATTTCTATTCCCGTGGTTTCAACCTGGATGGCCAGTACCAGTATGACGGCGTGCCCCTGGACGTGGGCGGCAACTACGTGCAGGCCAACAGCTTTTCCAGCGACATGGCGTTTTATGACCGCGTCGAGGTGCTTAAAGGTGCGGCCGGCATGATGAAAGGCTCTGGCTCCTCCGCCGGGGGCGTCAACTTCGTGCGTAAACGGGGGCAGGAAAAAGCCGCCACCACCGTCACCTTGTCTGCCGGCAGCTGGGACAACTATCGTGGGCAAGTGGACGTGGGCGGCCCGCTGAACACGTCGGGCACCGTGCGGGGGCGCGCCGTGGCGACGCTGCAGGACCGCCAGTACTTCTATGACACGGCCAAGCGCCAAGACCAGATACTGTACGGCGCCATCGACTGGGACGTCACAGCCGACACCACCGTGGGCTTTGGCCTGGCTTACGAGGATATCGATGCCACCCCATGCTACGCCGGCCTGCCACGCTACGCCGATGGCAGTGACCTGAAGCTGTCGCGCTCCACCTGCCTGGGGGCCAGCTGGAACGACTTGCAAAGCCAGCGTATTACCGGCTTTGCCGACCTCAAGCACCGCTTCAACGATGACTGGACCCTGAACTTCGCCTCGATCTACACCCACAACACCCAGGACATCGAATACGCCTACTCCGAAGGCACGGTACCGGTCGGCGCCAGCACCGCTGGCATGAATGTCCGGGCCGGCCGTTTCGACTATGATCAGGACGACTACGGCTTCGATAGCTATGTCGATGGCAAGTTCGAGGCGTTCGGCCTGCAGCACGAGCTGATCATGGGTGCCAACGCCAGCCGACAGAAAACCCATGATTACTTCGCGCTGATGCTGCTGGACGGCAAGCAGGACCCCTTCGCCCCCTCGCCGCACTTCCCACACCCGTCCAAGGGCGATTACCTGGTCAACCCGACCCGCGGCGGCAGCGTGCCAACCGACTCCACCACCACCCAGTACGGCACCTACGCCAACCTGCGCCTGAAGCTGGCAGAGCCGCTGACCCTGGTGCTGGGCGCGCGGGTCAGCTGGTACCGCAACAAGAGCGACTCCTATACCCAGTTCTACGATTACTGGGTGAATAACCGCAGCCAGGAAAACGGCCAGGTCACGCCGTTCGCCGCCGTGCTGTACGACTTGAACGACCAGTGGACCGCCTACGCCAGCTACGCCGACATCTTCCAGCCGCAGAGCGACAAGGTGAACGTCGAGCGGCAGTCACTTCAGCCCAAGACCGGCGCCAACTACGAGGTTGGCATCAAGGGCGAGCTGCTTGGCGGCGCGCTGAACACCTCGTTCAACCTGTTCCGCACTGTCGAGAAGCACCGCGCAGAAAGCGACTACAACGAAGCCTGCCCGTCAGGCGACGGCTATTGCTACACCGACAGCGGCAAGGTGCGTGCGCAGGGTTTCGAGGCCGAGATCAGCGGCTCGCCAATCGAGCGGCTGCAGCTGCTGGCGGGTTACACCTACACCCAGACCAAGTACCTGAGTACCATCGAAGACACCGATCCCACCGAGCTGACCTTCACCTCCAGCTTCATCCCGCGGCACATGCTCAAGGTGTGGGGTGACTACCAGCTGGGCGGTGCGCTGGAGCGCTTCACCGTCGGCGCTGGCGTGAACAGCCAGAGCGAAAACTTCCGCACTACCGGCACTACCCGTGTCGAGCAGGCGGGCTACACCGTATGGAACGGCCGCGTGCAGTACCGCATCGACCCGAACTGGACTGTCGCCCTCAACGGCAACAACCTGTTCGACAAGAAGTACTACGCCACCATCGGTGCGCCGGCCTGGGGCAACTTCTATGGCGAACCGCGCAACTTCATGGTGACCTTGCAAGGGGCGTTCTGAAGTACTTCACGAAGTGCGATCGGGCCGCTTTGCGGCCCTATCTCGATGCAGGACCGTATAAAAAAAGCGACCAGGGTGGCGCTTCCACAATGGCGCAACGAGAAGCAGACGGGTTGACGTGAAAGGCGATGAAAAGCCTGGCAACGTCAACGATACTGCTTAACCAGAAATTTCCTACGCACCTATCGGAAGCGCAATGCTCCTTTAAGAAGTGATTCCTCGCTAGTGTCCAGCCTCGGGTCGAATGCAACGCGTTCCATGCATTTGATGATCATCCCTGCTCGCTGGAGCTATCCATGGATTCGTTGAAAGAAACCCTCGAACTGTGCAGGCGCATCACCTCCGGCTACCGCCCTGCCCTGCGCAACAGCCCCGTCGCCGACTGCACCCGCCGCTTCGAACTGCTGCCCCTGCGCTACGCCGCCGTCGGCGGCAACCCGGCGCAACGTGCCCGCCTGCCCAAATTGCCGGGCTATCTCAGCCCGTTCCAGGATGTCGGCGAGCTGACCCACTCCAGCTACGCCATCCGCCCTTTGCGCGAGGGCTTTCTCTACCTGCTGATCAAGCGCCATAGCGCACCGGCATACGAATGGCACAGCCAGTACCGCGTGGCGCCCAATGGCTCGCTGCTGTACATCAGCAGCGACGCCCCCTGGGAGCCTGCACCCAGCGCCGGCAATCTGGATGACATCCTTCGCGGTTTCGGCTGGACCATCACCCTCTACGACCTGGATGACATCCAGGAGCTGCGCCCCCTGTTCAGCCCTTCCCCGCTGACCCCGCGCATGCTCGACAACTACCGCCTGCTCGACGACGAATACCGCAGCAGCCTGCCCACGATCGATATCGCCCGCTTCATCCAGCCTTCCGACGCCCCGCCACAGCCCCATGTCCTCAAGCATGACCAACTGAACTGGGTCGCCGACTTCAAGGCCCAGGACGATACAGACCTGCAGGCACTGCTGGACCTGCAGCCGTTCAACAACGACCAGATCGTCTCGCCGCACGCATCACGCCAAGCGCTGGCTCCGCAGGTGAACCACAGCAAACCCCGTGGCGCCGCCATCGTCATCGAAGACGCCATCGGGATCACCCAGGAGCTCAACGCCTGGCGCAACGCCGCGGTCGAGGATGTGAAGACCCAGTGGCTGGAACGCACCGTGGAGCCCGGGGTCGACAACGAGCGCAAGCTGCTGGTCGCGCAGTCGTTTCTGGAAATCGAAAAGCTCTACCCGCAGATGGTGGCCGAGCAGATCGTCAAGCGCGAAGTCATGGCCGAGAAAGTACGCAACCAGCCCCACCTGCATCCCGAGATCTACTTGTTCTCCGAACGGGCCAGGCAACAGGCCGACGCCCATGACGAACGCATGAAGCCGCACATGGCGCAGTTCGAGCGCGACATCCGCGGCAAAGTCCAGGCTCGCCAGGACGCCGGCGAGTTCACCAAGAAATTCGATCAGAAATACGGCCACCTGGTCGACCGCCAGGCCATGCACGATCAGCTCGACGCTTTCGAGCAGGCCATGCAACACGCCCAGCAAGCCGCCGAAGACCGCGCCAAGGACCATGCCCGCTGGGTGATCAGTGAACGCTTGTTGCAGGCACTGGACCGCTACGACAACGCCGACCTCATCAGCGGCCTGGCCTTTGCCGAGCAGACCGGCCAGTGCGTGATCGGCATGGAGTTGAGTGAATGGGGCACGAAGGTGCTGGACCACTGGTGGCGCAGCGGCGTGGCAGACCGGGGCAACCTGGCAATGCGCGGCATCACCTACAACCAGGAGGACCTGCGGGAAGAACTGGCGGCGCTGCTGGAAGCGGCCAAAAGCGAACCGCCGTCAGCGTCCTCCTTCGCCCTGCCCGAAGCGCTTGCCAGGCAAGCCCATGCCGCTGCCAATGCCTTTGGGCGCATCAACACCCTGTACGAACAGATGCAGGCACAGAGCAGCACGGCCAACATCGGCCTGTATGCCTGGTACGTAGCTTTGGGGCGGCAAGTGCTGCGCACCGCGACACCCAACAGCATGGACCGCGCGCTGCACCATGGCCTGCGCCTGGCGTTGTTTGCCTCGGTACATGAAACAGCTGTCGACGTACGCCTGAGTGAAGCTGCACGTAGCGGGCAACCGCTTAATTCACCACGTAGTGGTGGCCAGATTGCGCGCTATCTGGATCAGGCCTGGGCTGAAGGCTTGATGCAGGCGGACGGTCAGAAGAGTGACTTCTATAAAGTGCGTGCCGCCGGTCTGGTCTGCCTGCTGGAAGGCATGCTGATGGCGTTCAAGGCGCGGGAGCTGCCTGACAGTGATGCGCGACTAAAGACCGAACTCCTGGCAGCCGCGATGACCACGGCAGCAGCGGGCTTTGAAGTCGGCGCCAGCTATGTGGATCAGGTGGCGAACCGATATGGGGCGAAAAGTGTGACCGGCAGAGGTGCTGCGGCAACCTTGGGTAGGTTGAAGCTGTGGGGAGCTGCGTTAGCGGGTACGGGAGGATTCGTCTTGGCGTGGTGGGATTTCGCTGACGGAGCGGAAAACTTCAAAGTAACAAGCGCTTCAAAAAAATCATGGACATTGGCCGGAGCCTACCACACGCGCGCGATGGCAACATTGACGTTATCTATAGGCGAACTGGGAACTGCCATTGCCATAGCGAAGCCTTTTTTTGATTATCTATCCCATAACGCCAAGACTAAATTTGCAAGAATGTTGGCATCCTCTATGAGTGAGCTTGCAAAAAAATTAGGAACCCAAGCTTCGCGTCTGCTACTTGCACGATTGGTAGTCGGAGCTTTCTGGGTAGGGCTCGTCCTGACGATCGCAATTTACCTCCTTGAAGATGATGCATTGGAAAAGTGGTGTAGGCGCTGCTGTTTCCGAATCGGAAAAACAGCTAAGGCTTATGAAGAAGACGAAGAACTAAAGGAGCTTCATTCCGCTTTCAGCGAGGTCTTATAGTGTATCTAGTCGAATGGGGTTTCTGGCAGATGGCAATCGAGTCCGAAGCTGCGCGCAAGGCGTACGTAGCCGAAGTGACGCCAGCAGAAAATCGCGCAATGCGTGACTTTTACGAAGGTGATCTGGAAGAGGAAGTCCATTTTCGGAAGGTAAGCGAAAACCCTCGTGCATGCGGCCCTGTTTATGCCTTCAATGAAAATTTCCTAGAGATGCGATGCGGTGGTTCGGAAGAGAAGCGCGGCATCATCACCCTAATGACCTTGGGCAGCTTGGGACCGATGACCTACTCATGGCTAAACATAACCCTTGGCTCAATCTATATAAATGCAACCCAGCCTGAGTTTCTTTCCGTATTTTCTGTTTTATTTAGCACTTACATGATCTTGCTAGGGGGTGCCGCCTATTATATATATGCAAAATATGGATTTAGACTTTCAAGGCTGGAAATGCTAACCAGCCGTCATCTGCTCATTCGATTCAATCGAAAAACTCAACAGGTCCACCTCCATCGCCCCGGCTACTGTGGCGGCATCGTAACCTTCCCATGGAAAACAACAGGAAGTACAGCCATCGACCCAGAAGATGATCCGCTCAGCGTGGGCATGCGACTCGGCCTAATCTGGCACCCCAGCCGCACCGGCCTGCCCCACATGGAAATGGCCTTGCTGGGCAAACAAGGCCAAGGCGGCAGCGAACTGCGTGATGAGTGGGAATTCATCCGCCGTTACATGGAAGAAGGCCCACACGCCGTCCCCCGCCCCCGCCTGAGCACCCAGCTACCCTCACCCCTCCAGGCATTCAGCGCCCAGTTCGAAGGCCTTGGGCGTTTCTTCCGCAAAAGTAGTTGGCTGTTCAAAGTTGCCCTGCTGTTTGTCTGGCCCGCTTTCGTCATCATCGGCACCGGCCACTGGCTCAGCCTGCTGCTGTGCTGGCGACCGCGCTGGCCAAAAGTTATCCGCGAAGCCGGCCTGCCCGGCAAGCCTGTCCCACCCGTGACAACCCTGAGCGACTACCCACCCGCAATCCAGGCGCGCCTGCTCGCCAACGCCGACCGCTGGCAGCTCAAGCCCGGCAAACGGCCGACGAAAAAACCACGCAAGCGCTCTACACCTCGACAGGCCAATGAAAGTGACTGATCAAACCGCACACTTTATCGGCAGCAAGCTGCAGCACTATGTACAGCCATCATCCCATGACCGCTTCCCGTAGTCCGCCCATGTAGTGCTCCAGGCGACTACGCAGCCAACGCTCGGCCGGGTCGCTGTCGGTGGTGCTCAACCAGACCATGGCCAGCTCCAGTGCAGCAGTCTCGAACG
Source organism: Pseudomonas sp. JR33AA (assembly GCF_021378985.1). Classification (NCBI taxonomy): domain Bacteria; kingdom Pseudomonadati; phylum Pseudomonadota; class Gammaproteobacteria; order Pseudomonadales; family Pseudomonadaceae; genus Pseudomonas; species Pseudomonas sp. JR33AA. The sequence continues at coordinate 73,974 of NZ_JAJSAW010000011.1, read as the reverse complement.
GCAGCGTCTCGGCCTGCAGGTTGCCCCAGCGTTCCATACCCTGTGCGGCATAGTCCGGGCAACAGGCCAGCAGGTCGGTACCGGCCAGAATCGCCGGTAGCGAACTGAACTGCGGCACCGACAACACCACCTTGCGTTCACGGCCGATGGCTTTCAACCAGTCATCGACCACACCCTGGGTGTTGGCAGTTGGCGAAACCTGGACATGCGGACGTTGGCAAAACTCATCCAGTGAAAGCGGCGTGCTGGACTTGTCGGCCCGCACTACCCTGGCTTGCAGGGTGCGTAGCACCTTGCGTTTGGCATTGGCGGGCAGGCCCTTGGTCTGGCTGATACCCACCGTCACGTCGCCCGCCGCCAGCAGGTCAGGAATGCGCCAGTAGTCCACATGCTGCACGACCACCACCACATTTGGCGCCTCCACCCGCAGCGCCCGCAACAGCGGCGGCAGCAGGCCCGACTCGACATCATCGGACAAGCCAATGCGGAAGGTCATCTTGCTGGTCAGCGGGTCAAAATCATGGGTCATGCTGAGGGCGACAGACATCGCATCCAAGGCTGGCGTGAGGTACTTGATCACCTCTTCGGCCCTGGCCGAAGGCTCCATGCGGTTGCCCACACGAACCAGCAACGGGTCGTTGAACATCGCACGCAACCTGGCCAGTGCGGCGCTGACTGTGGGTTGTGCGACGAACAGCTTCTCTGCGGCACGGGTGAGGCTGCGTTCCTGCATCAGCGCTTCGAACACCACCATCAGGTTGATATCGGCTTTGCGCAGTTCGTTGCGGTTCATGGGTGCTCCCGGGCCGTTCTTGTTGTTCGGGTTCAGTTCCAGCATCGACATGCATCCTAGCCGAGTCGAAACCTGCACCGCACCCTATGCAAGGGCGATTGCTCCATACTGCGCGACCGGGGTAATCTTCCGCTCTCTTCCCTTCCGGCCTCCCCTGCCGTGCACCGCCCAGGCGTTGACTCGCGAAGCGGTCATTCATGATGCCGACACTTGCATGGCCGCCGCTCACTGGCGCGCCCATCCGCCATCAATACATTCAGGATGACACCATGATCATTCGCCAAGGCATCGCTGCAGACTACCCGCAGCTGCTCGACATCTGGCTGCGCGCTGTTCGCGCGACGCACCACTTCCTGCAACCCTCCGACATCGACGCACTATTGCCACAGCTGCGCGACGTGTACTTCCCGGCCGTCGAGCTGTGGGTTGCGGTAGACACCGATGACCAGCCACTGGGGTTTATCGGCTTCAATGAAAACCATGTGGAAATGCTTTTCGTCGATCCAGCGCACCACGGCCAGGGCATTGGCCGTGCACTGCTGGACTTCGGCCGCCAATCACGCGGTGCGATGAGTGTCGATGTCAACGAGCAGAACCCACAGGCAACAGCGTTCTACCAGCACTATGGCTTCGTCCAGACTGGCCGTTCACCACTGGATGGCGAAGGTCGCCCGTTCCCCTTGCTGCACATGAGCTTGCCCACCCGGGCGTGAGCAGGAGGCACTCACCGCGATGGCCCGTAAAGCGAAGCCCCTACCGCCGTCCGACTGGGTCATCCGTAGTGCCCAACCGGGCGGTATCGAGCGTATCGAAGCCTGGTTCGGTAGCCACAGCTACGACCCGCATCGCCACGATACCTATTCGATCGGCCGCACGCTGGCCGGTGTGCAAAGCTTCCACTACAAGGGTTCGCTGCGCCACGGCATACCAGGCAACACGCTAGTGTTGCACCCGGACGAACTGCATGACGGCATGGTGCTGCTGCCGCGGGCCCGGCAGCAGCATTGACGGCAGTATCGACCTCTGTAGGCGGCCGGAGCGTTCGGCGTTCGGCCGCTGTTACACTGTCAACCGATAAAACTGGCGAGCCCGAGCAAAGGTATGAACCCGACGCGCTACTCCACCGTGGCAAAGGACTTGATGCAAGCGATTGCCAGCGGCCGCTACCCGGTGGGCAGCCTGCTGCCGACCGAGTTCGAGCTGTGCGACCTTTACAATGTGAGCCGGCACACGGTGCGTGCCGCTATCGACCAGCTGCTCACCCAAGGGCTGGTGTCGCGGCGCAAGCGCGTGGGCACCCGGGTGGAGGCCAGCAGCCCGCGCGGCGGCTATTCGCAGTCGTTGCCCAGCGTGGCCGAGCTGGCGCACCTGGCAGACACCCAGCAGCGGGAAATCCAGAGCGTGCGCCACTTTGTCGCCGACCTGAGCGAGGCGGCGAGGCTGGGGCTGGTGCCGGGGGAGCATTACTTCTGCGTGTCGAGCATCCGCGTCGACCGGCAGCACGAGGGCGCACCGCTGTGCTGGGCAGACGTGTATGCACAGCACGACTATACTGCGGTCATCGAACTGGCCCGCGAGCGCCCTGACCAGCTGATTGCCGGCTTGATCGAACAGCACTATGGCCGGGCAATCGCAGTGGTTGATCAGCAGGTGCGCGCGGTGTTGCTGACAGCGGAAATGGCCCAGGCGCTGAAGGCCGAGGCGGGCTCCCCGGGGCTGAAGATCATTCGCCATTACCGCGAGGAAAACGGCGATTTGATGGCGGTTTCCGAAACCGTGCACCCGGATGACCGCTTTACCCTGGTGACCCAGATGCGCCGGGATCGCTCCCCCACCTGATCCATCCCGAAGGCGCGCGCAATCCCTGTAGGAGTGGCCTTGTGTCGCGAAAGGGCCGCAAAGCGGCCCCAGCAATATCCGTGGCGATGCAGTAATCTGGGGCCGCTCCTACAGCGCCCCCAGTTGCCGCTCGGCTTCGATCAACTGCTGCCCCCACACCGTGGTCACCCGGTGATCACGTGCCAGCCAGGCATAGATCGTCGGTAGCACGAACAAGGTGAACAAGGTTCCCACCAGCATCCCGCACACAATCACCACCCCCAGCCCGAAGCGGCTATTGGCGCCGGCGCCGCTGGCGAACAGCAGTGGCAGCACGCCAAAAGTCATGGCTGCCGTGGTCATCAGCACTGGCCGCAAGCGTATTTGCGCCGCGCGAACAATGGCGGCAGCACGATCGAGGTTGTCGCGCACCTGGATCTCGTTGGCGAACGCCACCATCAGGATACCGTGCTTGCTGATCAGGCCGATCAGCGTCACCAGGCCAATCTGTGTGTAGATGTTCAGCGTGGCCCAACCCAGCGCCAGCGGCAGCAGCGCACCGCAGATCGACAGCGGCACGGTCACCAGGATGATCAGTGGGTCGACCAGGCTTTCATATTGCGCCGCCAGCACCAGGTAGATCACCACCAGGGCGGCGAGAAATGCCCACATCAAGGCAAAGCCCTCCTGCACGTACTGGCGCGATTCCGATTGCCAGTCGTGGCTGAAGCCCGGTGGCAGCTCGGTGGTGAGCTGCTCCAAGAACGCCACCGCGTTGCCCATCGACACGCCCGGCGCCGGGATGGCCTGCAGGGTACTGGCGTTCTGCTGATCGAACTGCAACAGGCGATTGGGTGCCACTTCGATATCCAAGCGCACCAACGTGGCCAGCGGCACCAGGCTGCCATCTTCGGCGCGCACATACTGGCGGCTCAGCGCCGCAGGCGTCAGGCGTTGGTCCTGGATACTCTGCGGGATCACGTCATAAGAACGCCCGAACAGGGCGAAGCGGTTGAGGTACTGCTCGCCCACCAGCACCCCCAGCGACTCACCAATGGCCTGCATGCTGATGCCCAGGCTCGCCGCCTTGGCCCGGTCCACGCGCACCTTGACCACCGGGTTGTTGTAGTCGAGGTCGCTGTCCACCACGGCGAACAGGCCGCTGTCGCGGGCACGTTGCTTGAGCACTTCCATGGTCTGGAACAGCTCGGGGTAATCCTGGGCGCTGCGCAGCACCATCTGCACCGGCAGGCCACCGCTGGAGCCCGGCAGCGACGCGACCTGGAAGGCGAAGATGCTGCTGCCCTCGATATCCGCAACGGCCTGCTGCAATTGCGCCTGCACCTGTGCGGCGGAACGCTCGCGCGCCTGCCAGGCGCTGAGGTTGATGCCACCGAAACTGGCGGCCGGGCCGTCGGTGCCGTTGATGATCCAAGTGTCGGTGGTCTCGGCAATGGACTTCATCACCTGATCGAGCTTCAGCGCAAAGCGTTCTGCGTATTCGAGGCTGGCATGCTGCGGCGACTTGATGGCAGTCAGCACCGCCGCCTGGTCCTCGGGCGGCGCCAGCTCGCGCTGTGGCAGCAGGTAGAGCCAGGGCAGGCTCAGGCACACCAGCAACGCCACACCGCCACTGATCCAGCGGTGTGCCAGTGTGTAGGCCAGCACCCGTCCATAGGCCCCGCTCAGCGCACCAAACCACCGATCGGCGATAGCGGCCATTGCGCCATGCTGCTGACCGGGTTGCAGCAACAGCGAGCTCATCACCGGCGACAAGGTCAGCGCCACAATGCCGGACACGATCACCGCCCCCGCCAGGGTCAAGGCAAACTCACGGAACAGCGTGCCGGTCAGCCCGCCCATCAAGCCAATGGGCGCATACACCGCCGCCAGGGTCAGGGTCATGGCGATCACCGGCCCGGCAATTTCCCGCGCCCCGGCCAATGCTGCCGCGACCGGCGACTTGCCCTCCTCGATATGCCGGTGCACGTTTTCCACCACTACAATGGCATCGTCCACCACCAGACCGATGGCCAGCACCATCGCCAGCAAGGTCAGCAGGTTGAGGCTGAAACCGAACATCAACATCAGGCCCGCGGCTCCCAGCATCGACAGCGGAATGGCCACCACCGCGATCAGCACGCTGCGCAGCGACCCCAGGCACAACCAGATCACCAGCACCACGATCAGCATCGCCTCCACCAAGGTGCGCAGCACTTCATGGAGCGACGCATCGATAAAGCGTGCGGTTTCATAGGCCAGCGCCACTTTCACGCCAGGCGGCAGGGTCTGCTGGATCTGTGGCAGCAGTTGGCGAATACCCTCGACGATCACCAGAGGGTTGCCGCTGGGCGTGGGGAACAACCCCAGGTGCACGGCAGGTTTGCCGTCCATGGTGGCGCTGGTCTGCGTGGCCGCCGCACTCAGCTCGACGGTGCCGATATCGCGCAGGCGCACAAGGTCAGTGCCATCGTTGCGGATGATCAGCTCACGGAAGTCTTCGACCCGGGTCAGGTCGGTGTCCACCTGGATATCGGCCAGCACATACTGCCCGCGCACCTGGCCCGGCGTTGCCTGGTAGTTGTTGGCACGTACCGCCTGCGCCACATCCGCCGCCGTCACCCCGCGCCCAGCCATCTGCTCACTGTCCAGCCACAGGCGCATGGCCAGGCGCTGCCCGCCGAACGACTGCACCTTGGCCACGCCGTCGATACCGGAGAACTGCGGTTCCACCACCCGCGACAGGTAATCGCTCAGTTCCGGTATCGACAGGCTGTCGCTGGCAAACCCCACATAGGCCACGGCAGTGGAGTCGCCCGCCGACAGTTCCACCACCGGGTCGTAGGCTTTTTCCGGCAGGCGATAGCGCACCTGGTTGACCTTGGCCATGGTTTCGGCCAGCGCCTGGGTAGAATCGCGGTTGAGCACCATGCGCAAGGTGATCAGGCTGCGCCCCTGCTGCGACGACGAGGACAGGTAGTCGATGCCCTCGACCGACGACACCGTCTGGGTGATCGGCTGCGTCACGAAACCCTGCATCAATTCGGCGGAGGCACCGGGGTATTCGGTGCTGATGGTGATGGTCGAGCTTTCCAGCAACGGGTACTGGCGGATCGGCAACTTGCCCATGGCAAACAGCCCCATCAGGATGATCAGGCTGCTGACCACCAGCGCCAGCACCGGGCGGCGCACGAAGACATCGGTAAACCTCACGACTGCCGCCCTCCCTGGCCCGCCTGCAGGCTGTCCTGATCCACTGGCTCGACCGGCATGCCATCACTCAGCTTCAGCTGACCGGAAACCACCACCCGGTCACCGGGCGTCAGGCCGGAGGTGATTTCCACCCGCCCCTGCCAGCGCTCACCGGTGCTTACCTGCACCCGGCTCACCCGGGTGCCATGCTGCGGGTCCTGGGTCGCGACAAACACCGTCTGCCCGTAAGCGGTGTAGGTGATCGCGGTTTCCGGCACGGCCAGCACGGTCGACGGCTGCGCAGCATCCAGCCGCACCCCGGCGTACATACCTGGCTGCAACTGCCCTTGCGGGTTCGGCAACGCCGCCTGTACCTGCACGAGGCGTGCTTTGCTGACCACCGGGTCGACCGCCACCACCTGGGCCTGGAAGTCTTGCCCACGCACCGCATCCACCGTCAGTGCCAGCACTTGCCCGGCATGCACCTCGGGGGCGGCCTGCTCGCCCAGGGCGAAGTTCACATGCAACTGGCTGATATCGGCCAGGCTGACGATGGTCTCGCCAGCGCCCAGGTACTGGCCCTGATGCACGCGGCGGATGCCGAGCTTCCCGGCAAACGGTGCGCGAATGGCCTTCTGCGCGATCAGCGCCTCGACATGCTGCAGCTCACCACGGACCACATCCACGTCCGTGGCGGCGTTGTCCAGCAGCTCTTGCGACACGGCATTCATCGCGCGCAGTTTGCGGCTGCGCTGCAGCACCACGTCAGCGTTACGCAACCTGGCCTGCAATTGCACGCGCAGGGCCTGCTCGGGCGCGTCGTTGAGCTGCACCAGCAACTGCCCAGCCGCTACCGTCTGCCCCGACTCGAAGGCGATGCGGGTAATGCGCCCTGCCATCTCGGCTGCCACCTGCACCTGGTTGACCGCCTCCAGCTCCCCCGAAGCAAAGTGCTGCCGCGCCAGTTGCACCTGCTCGACCGTGGCCAACGCCACCTTGGTCGCCGGCCAAACCGCCGCAGCAGGTGGCGCCGAGGCGCTTCCCACCAGCGCATAGGCTGCGGCCAGCGCAGCGGCACCAACGCCGGCCCAGGCCAGTAACGTCCGTTTGTTCATGCACAGCTCCGATCACAGGGAAAGCGGTTGCAGGGAAGACCGGGCAGGACTATAAGAGCTCAACTTAACTTGAGGTCAACAGGCATGGCAGCGGACAACACACGGATGCTCACAGTGGGTGAAGTGGCCAAGCGCAGCGGCGTGGCGGTGTCTGCGCTGCACTTCTACGAAACCAAGGGGCTGATCGCCAGCGTCCGTACAGCGGGCAACCAGCGCCGCTATCCCTCGCTGGTGCTGCGTACCCTGGCAATCATCAAAGTGGCCCAGCGCACGGGTATTGCACTGGAGGAAATCAAACAGGCCTTCAGCCGTTATGCCCCCAACAGCAAGCTCACGGCGGCACAATGGGGCGAGATGTCCACGGCCTGGCGCGAAGACCTGAATGCCCGCATTCGCACCCTCGAAGCACTGCGCGACAGCCTCGACAACTGCATTGGTTGCGGTTGCCTGTCGCTGGAAGACTGCCCGCTGCGCAACCCCGAGGATGTGCTGGGCAAGGAAGGGACCGGGGCGCGGATCCTCGAAAAAAAGGTCCGCTAGCCTAGCGCGCTCAGGTGCGGCCCTTTGCCGGCGCACGTGGCCTGCGGGTGACAAGCAGTTGCTTTGAACCATTGCGGCAATTCACCGCCCTAACCCTGTGCTGTTAACCCAAAGCCGCTCACAGGAAGGAACAAAGCCATCATGAAACGTGAACAGATCGAAGGTGTAGCAGAGGACCTGGCTGGCAAGGCGCAAAGCGCCGTAGGCCGTCTGGTCGAAGATCCGGCACTGGAAGCCGAAGGCGATGCGCGCCAGGCCTCAGGCCAGTTGACCAAGACCTACGGCGACACCCTGGACACGGTGTCTTCGTTCGTCAAGAAAAAGCCCTTCACCGCACTGGCCATCACCGCCGCCGTCACACTGGTGGTCTCTCGCCTGCTGCGCCGTTGAACCACGGCGCCTCAGGCGCCTCAGGGCCGGATATCTCGTCCGGCCTGATCACCAGATGGCGATATCGTAGGTCAGGTAAAGGCGATTGCTGTCTCGGCCGCGGGCGAAATCTGATCGATACACATAGTTTCGCAGCTTTACGCCCAGCCCTTTGAGCGGCCCGCCCTGCACCACGTAGGCAATCTCGGCGTCACGCTCCCATTCTTTGATGCCCTCGCCACCTGAACGGCCATTGTCGCCACTCAGGTACCGCGTCATGAAGGTCAGCCCCGGTACCCCGGCGGCAGCGAAGTTGTAGGCGTAGCTGGCCATCCAGGTCTTCTCTTCCTCCTCGATGAACTTGCCGATGCCAACGTTGCTGAACGAATAGACCGTTGCCCCACTGATATACGGCAGCCCCGCTTCACCATCGAGCACCTGGTAACCTGCGCCGACGGTATGCCCGGAGTGGGCGTACGACAGTTGGCCGCTGAACATGTCGTTGTCGATGCCGCCGCCATACGCCGTACCGCTGTCGCGGCTTTTGAAGTAACGCAGGTCGGTGGTCAGCACGCCGCCGCCCAGCGGCAGGTCATGCACCAGCCCGGCGAAGTCCTGGCGGTAGAAATGCTCGAGCTCGCCATGGAAATAACTCAGGCGCAATTGCTTGCTGACGGCGTAGTCAGCACCGGCGAAGCTGAAATCGCCAGACGCCGGGCCGCCATACCCGTCCAGGTACAACCCCGTGCTATCGGATGAGTCGCGCTGTTTGAAGCGATCCAGGTGGCCGGCGGTGAGGGTGAGGTTGTCGATGTCGGTGCTGGTCAGCTGAGTGCCCTGATAAGTCTGCGGCAGCAGCCGCGCATCGTTGTACACCAGTACCGGTGTCTTGGGCAGCAAGGTGCCGTGCTTGACCACGGTGCCGCCCAGGCGGGCTTTGGCCGTGACCCCGGCACTGGCGAATTCATCCGCCGCGCGGCCATCGTCATGCACCGGCAACAACCCTGTACCGCTGCGCCCACGGCCGGAATCAAGGCGTACGCCCAGCAGGCCCATGGCGTCGACGCCCAAGCCGAGGGTGCCTTGGGTAAAACCCGACTGATAGTCGAGCAGAAAGCCTTGAGCCCATTCCACTCGCTCGCTTTTGGCCGTGGCGGCGGCGCGCGCGCTCATGCCCTGCTCGTCACGGAAGTTCTCGTTGAAATACACGTTGCGCAACTGCAGCTTGAGCTTGCTGTCTTCGATGAAACCGGCGGCACCGGCCACAGGCAGGCAGCCGCACAGCAGGCCACAAGTGGCCCCACGGAAAAGAGATCGGGACATGATGGTTACTCTGTTGTTGTTCTTGGGTGAGTCAGAGGGGCGCCGAGCGGCGCCCTGGGTGCTTCAAACCATGAAGGACAAAGCGCCCGTCAGCAGTGCCAGCGCAGTGATCACCAGGGAGGTGAGCACCGCCCATTTCACGGTGGCTTTCTGGAAGTCGCCAATGTCGCGATCGACCATGCCCACCAGCAGCAGGGTCGAAGCCACCAGCGGGCTCATGAGGTGAACCGGCTGGCCAAGCACCGAGGCGCGGGCGATCTCTACAGGGTCGATGCCATAGGCCGCCGCCGCATTGGCCAGGATGGGGACCACGCCAAAGTAATAAGCGTCATTGGACAGCACGAAGGTCAGCGGCATGCTGGTCAGCGCCACCACCAGCGGGAACCAGTGGCTCCATGCTTCCGGAATCCAGTCCACAAGCGTCTGGGCCAATGCATCGACCATCTTGGTACCCGAGAAAATACCGGCAAAGATGCCTGCGGCGAACACCAGCAGCACCACGGTCATGGCGTTGCCCGAATGGGCGAGGATGCGCTCTTTCTGCAGGTCCAGCTGCGGGTAGTTGATCATCAGTGCGGCGACGAAACCGATCATGAACAGGATGGCCGCGTGCATCAGCCCCAGCACCAGCGCGGTCATCACGGCGATCACCAGCACCAGGTTCACATAGGCCAGGCGCGGGCGCTTGTGCGGGTTGTCGCCGAGGATTTCCTTGATGTAGCAGTTACCGCCACCGGACTCCAGGGCAATATTGCCGATACGCCGGCGCTCGGCACGGCCCAGCAGGTAGGCGGTAAACACCACCCATGCCGCCCCACCGATGACAGTGGGCAACATCGGAATGAAGTATTCGGTCGCATCCAGGCCGAGCGCTGCAATGGCGCGGGTGGCGGGACCACCCCACGGGCTCATGCCGCTCATGATGCTCAATGACAGCATCGATACGGTCGCCAGGATCATCGGGTTCATGCCGATGCGCTTGTACAGCGGCAGCATGGCAGCGCAGGTAATCATGTAAGTCGTGGTGCCATCACCGTCCAGCGCCACCAGCAGCGACAGCAGGGCGGTGCCGATAGCGATCTTGATCGGGTCGCCATTCACCCGCTTGAGAATCTTGCGGATCAACGGGTCGAACAGGCCGGCGTCGATCATCAGGCCGAAGAACAGGATGGCGAACAGCAGCAGCGCGGCAGACGGTGCGACCATTTTCAGCCCATCGAGCATCATCTTGCCCAGGTCTGGTGCGAAACCGCCAATAAGGGCGAAAACAATCGGCACGATGGTCAGCGCGACGATCGGTGACAGGCGTTTACTCATGATCAGGTAGGTGAAGGTCACCACCATGATCAGGCCCAGAAGTGCGAGCATGGTTTGTTCTCTTGTTTTTATTGTCTATGTGGCCACCTGCAGCACAGACGGCCCCCTACCCCCACCCGGCAACACCTGGCGGGGGGCTGTAAAAGGTTTGAGGGTGTCGGGGCTCAGCCGTGACGATGTGGTTCGGTGACCCAGTCGGCTGTTTCAGCGACGGGGCTGACCACCGGCTCGCCATTCAAGCGGCTGTGCAGGGTCTGGCGGTCACAGGCGTTTTCCGACAGCGAAACCACCACCGTCGCCACTGCGTTGCTGGCAAGGCTCGTCAGCGCACGGGCTTCCGACATGAAGCGGTCGACGCCGATCAACAGGGCCAGGCCGGCCAGGGGAATGTCATGGATCACGGTAAGGGTCGAGGCCAAGGCCACGAAACCGCTGCCGGTGACACCTGCCGCGCCCTTGGAGGACAGCAGCATGATCGCCAGCATGGTGACCACCTGGCCCAGGCTCAGGTCGATGTTGCAGGCCTGCGCGATGAACACGGCTGCCAACGACAGATAGATGGCGGTACCGTCCAGGTTGAACGAGTAGCCTGTGGGCAGCACCAGGCCAACCACGCCTTTTTTGCACCCAAGCTTCTCGAGTTTCTCGAGCATTCGCGGCAGCACCGGCTCGGTTGAAGAAGTACCCAGTACCACGAGGAACTCTTCGCGGAAATAGCGCAGCAGCTTCCACAGGCTGAAGCCATGGGCCCGGCAGATGCCACCGAGCACCACCAGCACGAAGAACGCGCAGGCGATGTACAACGTCCCCACCAGCTTGGCCAGCGCGCCAAGGGACGTTATGCCGTACTGGCCCACGGTGAATGCCAGGGCGCCGAAAGCGCCGACCGGGGCAAAGCGCATCAGGTAGCCGAAGATGCGGAACACCATGGTCGAAGCCGACTCCAGCACGTCCAGTACCGGCTTGCCCTTTTCGCCCATCGACGAGAGGGCAAAACCGCTCAGTACGGCGATGAACAGGACCGGCAAGACCTCACCCTTGTTGAAGGCACCTACGAAGGTATCCGGGATGATGTGCATGAAGAAGTCCACAACGCTCAGCTTGGCGGCCGACGCGGTGTACTGGCTCAGGCCCGCCGTACTCAGGGTAGCGGGATCGATGTTCATGCCGGCACCTGGCTTGAACAGATAGACCGCCGCCAGCCCGATCACCAGGCTGACCACCGTCAGGCCCAGGAACAGCAGCAGGGTCTTGCTCATCAAGCGCCCCAGGGAACGCTTGTCGGTCATGCCGGCGATGCCGGTGACGATGGTGCAGAACACCACCGGCGCGATCATCATCTTGATCAGCTTGATAAACGCATCACCCAGCGGCTTGAGGGCCACGGCCTGTTGCGCCCAGAAGTGTCCGACCACCACGCCCAGCAGGACGGCGCAGAGAATCTGGAAATACAGCGATTTGGCGAGTCTCATGGCATCACCCATTGTTGAAATTGTGCGGATGCGCTTGTTACGAATGTGCAGGTCTGGATTGGTGCCTGGAGCTACCCGGCCAACCTGCGGAATGTAGGGGCGTAGACGAACCCTGAGAAGAGCCTCCGGGCGGTTCGCACCACCGAAGCCTGGATCGTCTGGCCGTCGGCACCGCTGCGCGTCAGCGCAACATCGATACCGCCACTGGGGTGCTCCAGGCGGACCTCGGCCAGTTGCTGCGCGCCCTTGCCCAACAAGTCGGCAATCACAGTGCCAGGGCTGACGCAGGCAGTCGCCAGCCCCACGGCTCCAGTGATCGCCAAGGCACGATGGCAGTTGTGCGGCATGAAATAGCGAACCTGCAGCGTGCCGTCGTAGCGCGGCTTGGACACCAGCACTGGCTTGGGAATGACCATGCCACTGACATCGCCCAGGCCCATGGCCTTGCCGGCCTTCAGCCGCAACGCTTCCAGGCGTTCGAGCAGCGCGCTGTTGGCGTCCAGCTGAGCCGGTGTTTCCGAGCCGCTGACCCCCAACTGGCTGGCCTCCACCACCATCATCGGCATGGCCATGTCGATGCAGGTCACCGGCACGCCATCAATCACGTCCTGGGCCTTGCCCGTGGGGAACAGCTTGCCGGTCTTGCTGCCGACCGCGTCGAGGAAGGTCAGGTGCACCGGGGCGGCAGTGCCCGGTACCCCATCGATCGCCGTACGGCCTTCGTAGCGCACGATACCGCCGGGCGTCTCGACCAACGAATTGACGAAGGTGCCGGTGTTGAGGTTGCGAATGCGCACCAAGGTCTTGCCTTCCTGGCCTTTTACCAACCCCTGTTCGATGGCGAACGGCCCAACCGCACACAGCATGTTGCCGCAGTTGGGGGCCGTATCGACCCGGCGCTGGGCGACCATGACCTGCACGAACAGGTAGTCGACGTCGGCGTCGGCGTGCAATGACGGGCTGATGATCGCCACCTTGCTGGTCTGCGGGCTGCCGCCACCGATGCCGTCGATTTCCAGCTCATGGCCAGAGCCCATGAGGTTGATCAGCAACTCGTCGCGCTCGACCACATTGGCAGGCAGGTCCCAGGCGTGGAAGAACGGCCCTTTGGAGGTACCGCCGCGCATGAGTACGCAAGGAATTCGTTGCATGATTTCGCACTCTTGTTGATCAATGGACATCATTGATGCTGTGAGCAAAAGAGTGACAGGGATGGATAAATCAATCCAATGCAAATATCGTAGCGATTATTGCTTTTCACAAAATAATTCCTCTTTGAACGGGCCAAGGCTTTTATATGGAATATGAGCTGCAAGATATCCGATCTTTCGTGAAAATCGCCGAACTAGGCAGTTTTCATGAAGCTGCCGAAGCACTGCATCTCTCTCAGCCAGCGCTAAGCCGGCGCATAAAGAAGCTGGAGGAAGGCCTAGGGACATCCTTGCTCGAGCGCACCACCCGTCGAGTCAGCCTGACCAGCGTTGGGCGCGACTTTTTGCCCAAAGCCAGACGGTTACTGGACGACTTCGAAGACTCCATTCTCAGCATCCGCGAACTGGCAGAGCGACAAACCGGCCAGGTCACCCTTGCCTGCATACCCACGGCAGCGTTCTACTTCCTGCCTTCGGTGATCCGCGACTACAACGAGCAGTACCCCAAAATCCGCATTCGCCTGCTCGATCTAAGCGCCAACGACGGGCTTGAAGCCGTGCTGCGGGGTGAAGCTGACTTCGGCATCAACATGATGAGCGGGCAACACCCGGACATCGAGTTCGTCTCGCTGGTGCAGGAACACTTCGTCCTGGCCTGCCGACGCGACCACAAACTGGCAGGCCGTGACGCCGTCACCTGGACCGAGCTTGCCGATTACCGACTGATCGGCGTAGGTCGATTGAGCGGTAATCGCATGCTGCTCGACCACGCGTTATCCGGGCTCAACTTGCGCCCAAAGTGGTTTTACGAGGTGCAGCACCTCTCGACCTCGCTCGGCATGGTGGAGGCCGGGCTGGGGGTATCGGCCATGCCCAGCCTGGCCATGCCCAACGCCGACCATCCGACCTTGGTCAGTGTTCCGTTGATCGAACCCCAGGTCACCCGAACACTCGGTCTGGTTTACCGACGCGGTGCCTCGCTTTCGCCTGCAGCTGAAAAGTTCGTGTCGATCCTGCTGGAGAAATGGCCCAATCGTTGACTGGGCGTGCCCGTCAGACCGCCGACATCCACCCTGTGCTGCCGCCGCGTCCATCCATCAGTCGCTGCCCAGGCCGAGTGTGTCGGGGCGGCGCTTTTCAAGCGCGAACTTGAGCAGCGCCGCGCTGCGGAACAGGCCGTGGGCGAACTTGCCGTAAGGCAAGGTGATGAACAGCGCCATGACCGTGCCCAGGTGAACGGCCAACAGCACCGCCATGGCCCCGGTGTCCCTCAGGCCCAACAGGGCGAGCCCGGTGAGGCTGACCAACAACAGCAGCAGGATGAAGGCCCTGTCCATTGGCCGCTGCCTGGGGTCGCCCTGTTCCGGCGCGCGGCGCAGGTTCAGCACAAGCAGCCCGGCGGGGCCAATGACCAGGCCGATCCCCCCGACCGTGCCCAGCAGCACAGGCAGGCTCAGCACGGGGTAAGGCGCCTGAAGATCAAGCAAGTAGTGATAGGCCGTGGCGACCCCTGTAGCCGCAAAGCACAGCAAGAATCCGTAGAAGGTCAAGTGGTGGAAACGGCGCCGCCACAGGGTGTAGCGATCATCCTCGTTGTTACAGCCCTGGCCATGCCCTCCGTCGAGGTACTTCAAGGTCAGCACAGCTGTTGAAGCTTCAAGGATTGCCCCGTCAACAGGCGGAGCCTGAGGCTCGGCCGGCGAAATGCTGCGCCAGAACCGCCTTATCGCCACCGCCAGCGCGACACCGCTCAGGCAAAAGACACTGCCGAACAACAGCGCCAGCATGTTGTGTGGAAAAACCGCATAGAAGTCGCCGCCCAGGCGACCAGGCAACAGGGTTCCGTTGACCTGCAAGGCCAGTAGCAAGAACAGCGACAAGGCAATCGCCAGCGCAGTGACCACATAGATGCCATTGTGCCGGTAAAGACGGCCGAACGCGGCCGGCCAGGCATAGTCAGCGTACGTCTGGCCACGGACCTTGGCCATGGCCTGAGGCACGTTGACGGCAAACTCATGAGGCGCAGCGTACTGGCAGGCATGCAAGCAGGCGCCGCAGTTATGGCACAGGTTGGCCAGGTAATGGATATCCGCCTTGGCAAATGTCAGCCTTCGGGTCATGGCCGGAAACACGGCGCAGAAGCCTTCGCAGTAGCGACAGGCATTGCAGATGCGCATCTGCCGGTCGACTTCCGTTTCATCCATGTTCAATACCGGAATCAGTTCGGCCCGGCCCGCCGGGTCATACGTATAGGGTTCAGGCAATTGCGCGGTCATGACAGGCCTCGTTTGGGGATGAAATACGTGCAGCAGCAGCCGCGGAATGGGTGCCGGCGATACGGCCGAAGGCGGTGCCTATGGACATGCCGACGCCAGCGGTGTAGCCCTTGCCCAGCACGTTGCCCGCCATCATTTCGCCCGCAACGAACAGGTTCGGGCTGCGCCGGCCGGCGAAATGAACGGCAGCGGTCTCATCCGTGCGTAGCCCCAGGTAGGTGAAAGTCACCCCTGGACGCAACGGATAGCCATAGAATGGTGGCGTATCGATCGGTCGTGCCCAGTGGCTCTTGACCGGTGTCACGCCTTGCGTGTGGCAGTTGTCCAGCCGGGTATGATCGAAGCTGCCCGCCTGACACGCCCGGTTGTAGGCGTGAACCGTGTCAAGGAAGGTCGCTACCGGAAGACCCAGAAGCTGCGCCAGTTCGTCCAGGGTATTGGCCGTGATACCCCCGAAAACCGGCGGCATGAACCGCCCCAACGCTTTCTGGTCGATGATGGAGAACCCCACCTGCCCCGGCTGATGGGCTACCAACCTGCCCCAGATCGCATAGCGCTTGGGCCAAAAGTCCTCCCCTTCATCATAGAAGCGCAAGCCTTCACGGTTGACCACCACACCCAGCGAAACGCAATCGATACGCGTGCAGATACCGCCGTCGTACAAAGGCGCGCGGGCGTCTATGGCTACCATGTGCGCCTGGGTCGGGTCACCGATAGTATCGGCCCCCAGATCAATCATCCGTCGCAGCAGTACACCGTCGTTGAAGCGAGTGCCACGGACCAGAAAGTTGTCCGCTGGCCACTCACCGCGTTCATTCTGCCCCCACGCCTCTCGCAACCAGCTTCTGTTCGACTCAAAGCCTCCAGCCGCCAGCACACAGGCTCGCGCCTGGATGCGTTCGGCCGGCAAGCGGCGCCCTGCGACATCACGCGCCGGTACATGGGCCGCAACGAAACGGTCGCCGTCCAGCTCGATGTCGCACACTGGCGTGTCATAGCGAACCTGAACACCCAACCGCTCGGCACTACGGAAATAGGCATTGACCAATGCCTTGCCACCGCCCATGAAAAAGGCGTTGGTGCGCGCCGTGTGCAACGCGCCAGAGAGCGACGGCTGAAAATGCACACCATGGTGCCGCATCCAGTCCCGGCAATCGGCCGAAGCCCTGATCACCAGCCGCGCCAATTTCTCATCGGTTTGCCCACCAGTGACCTTGAGCAGGTCTTGCCAGAATTCTTCTTCCGGGTACGCGTCAACCAGTACATCCTGCGGCGCATCGTGCATGCATCGCAGGTTGCGGGTGTGTTGCGAGTTGCCACCACGCCATTCACGCGGCGCAGCCTCCAGCAGCAGTACACTGGCCCCCGCCTCGCGGGCCATCAGCGCCGAGCAAAGGGCAGCATTTCCGCCGCCAATGACAAGCACATCGATCATTTTGCCTCCAGGTCTCGAGGAGCCAGAACGTTCGGGGTGCTCCTCGCGGACCACGGACTCTAGTGAGACCTGACGGGTGACGAAACGCGATTACCGAAGGTAGGTGTTCAGTTTTTCTAAAGGCTGATGGTGCACAGGCGGCCTCAGAGCAAACGCGCCCCGGGCCATTGACCGCAGGCAACCTGCTCGCGCGCGACCTCATGCAACACGACCCGGGTCGCAAGCGCAGCAGGCGAAAGCTCATCCTCACTCAGGCTTACCACCAGATTGCGGCGCTGCGCCTGGGCATCGTCGATGGCGAATACGCGCATACCTGCTTGCGTTGCCCGGGCTACTGCAGCACCGGGCTGCAGAGTGGCGGCGTGGCCCGCCGCCACGCAATCCAAGAGCAATGACAGGCCATCGACCTCCATGACGATGTTGGCTTCCAGCCCCGCCCTGGCCAGGATTGCCTGTAACGTAGCGCGCAAGCCATGCTGGCTGCTCGGCATCACCAGCGGCAACGTCGCGATCTGCTGCAACGTCAGCGATTCGCCCCAGCCACTTTGCACCAATGCCAGCGGAACCAGCGCGAACAGCCGCTCCTGCAACAACGGGCGCACATCCAGGCGCGCCCCCGCGTCCGGCTGGAACAACACAGCCAGGTCCAGGTGCCGGGCGTTGAGCTGGCTGACCAAATACCCCGAAAGCATTTCCACCAGGTGCAAGTGGATGTCCGGATAGCGCTGGCGCATGCGGTCGATAAGGGCAAGGCCCAGGACCGATGCAGTGGTCGGCGCAAGGCCGACACTTACATACCCGCTCATGCGCCCACTCTGCGCGGCAAGCATGGCGTGTTCTGCCTGACGCAGCGCCAGCCGGGCATGGTACTCGAAGGCCAGGCCTGCCGCTGTCGGGGCCACACCGGTACTCGAGCGCGTCAACAGCCGGGTGCTCAGCTCGTTTTCCAGCTTCGACAGTTGCTGGCTCAGGGCGGAGGCGCCTACGCCAAGCTCGAGCGCGGCCCTGCCAAGGCTGCCGTGCTCCAACACACTTAAGAAGTAGCGAAACTGGCGTAACTCCACATTGACCTCTCGATGCCCTGCCTTGCCCGCCTTGTACAGAACGTACCACGCATGCATGCCTGCATGCTCGGATCCTGTATTCAACATCTGCCGCAGCCGCTGCGGCACGGACACTCCCCTTCCCCATGACGCCTGCCGATCTTCACATGGAGATGACACATCGCTTGCATATGACACTTTGTGTCATTATGATCAACGCCGTGTCCTGGCATCGCCTTCGCGCCGACCAACCATCCCTAGCCTCCACCCCTGCAGGTACCGCCCATGACGACCACCATGCACATTCCCAAGGACCAGCTTGTCAAACTCGCCCAGCAACAGATGCTGACGGCGCTGACCGACAACACCTACAGCGTGCGACAGAAGCTCGCCCTCACCTGCCGTATCCTGTTCGACGGCGGCCACGACTCTGGCCTGGCCGGGCAGATCACTGCGCGCGCGCAGGAACCTGGCACCTACTACACCCAACAACTGGGGCTTGGCTTCGACGAAATCGCTGCCTCCAACCTGCTGGAGGTGGACGAAGACCTGACGGTGCTGCAAGGGCGTGGCATGGCCAACCCGGCCAACCGCTTCCACAGTTGGCTGTACCGCGCCCGCCCCGACGTCAACTGCATCATCCATACCCACCCGCTGCACAGCGCCGCCTTGTCGATGCTGGAAGTGCCGCTGGCCATCTCGCACATGGACCTGTGCCCACTGTTCGATGACTGTGCATTCCTCAAGGAATGGCCCGGTGTGCCGGTGGGCAACGAAGAAGGCGAAATCATCGCGAAAGCGATTGGCGACAAGCGTGCAATCCTGCTTTCCCATCATGGCCTGCTGATCGCTGGGCGTTCGGTCGAGGAAGCCTGCGTGCTCGCCCTGCTGTTCGAGCGCGCAGCAAAGATGCAACTGCTGGCCATGGGCGCCGGTGACATCCGCCCCATCCCCGAAGCACTGGGCAAAGAAGCCCACGACTGGATTTCCACCCCCAAACGTCACGGTGCCGCCTTCAGCTACTACGCGCGCCGTGCCTTGCGTGCCCATGGCGACTGCCTGGGCTGATCGAAGCTGTACTCTTTCCTCAACAACGGCAAAGGTGCCTGGTCATGTCTACACCTGTAATTCGCGGCGTTATCGGCTACACCATCACTCCCTTCACGGCAGACGGCACACTCGACCTGGATGCCTTGGGCACGTCCATCGACAGCCTGATCGCAGACGGCGTGCACGCCATTGCGCCGCTGGGCAGCACCGGCGAAGGGGCTTACCTGTCCGACAGCGAATGGGAAACCGTGGTGCGCTTCAGCCAGGCACGCATTGCCGGGCGCGTACCCAGCGTGGTCAGCGTCTCCGACCTGACCACCGCCCGCACCGTGCAGCGTGCCCGCCTGGCACAGGCTTGCGGTGCTACGGCGGTGATGGTGCTGCCCATCTCTTACTGGAAGCTCACCGAAGCCGAAGTGGTCGCCCACTACAAGGCAGTCGGCGCCGCCATCGACATACCGATCATGCTCTACAACAACCCGGGCACCAGCGGCACAGACCTGTCGGTAGAGCTGATCCTGCGTATCCTCGGCGAAGTGCCCAATGTGACCATGGTCAAGGAAAGCACCGGTGACATCCAGCGCATGCACCGCCTGTTCAAGGCTACAGATGGCCAGGTTGCGTTCTACAACGGTTGCAACCCGCTGACCCTGGAAGCCTTGGTGGCAGGCGCCACTGGCTGGTGCACCGCCGCGCCCAACCTGATCCCGGCACTCAACCTGGCGCTGTGGGACGCCGTACAACAAGGCGATCTGGCCGAAGCCCGTGCGTTGTTCTACCGCCAGTACGAGCTGCTGGAGTACATCACCCGCCGCGGCCTGCCGACCACCATCAAGGCCGGCCTGAAAATGCTCGGCCAGGATGTCGGCGCCCCACGCCTGCCTCTGCAGCCGCTGGATGCGCAGGGCAGCAATCACCTGAAAAACCTGTTGGTAGCGCTGGCCAACTGACGCACGAACCTGCCCGACAGCCTGACGCTGACGGGCAGCCTGCTCCTCATCTGACCCTTACCAGAGGCAACCATGGACGCGCCTGCTCAAAGCTCTGCAACCCCACTCAGGCTGACAGACATCCTTCACCCGGTTATTGCCGGACTCGTTTCGGTGATCGTCAACTACGGCGGCACGTTCATCCTGGTGTTCCAGGCGGCCAAAGTGGCCGGGCTGAGCCCGGAGCTGACGTCGTCGTGGGTGTGGGCGGTGTCGATCGGCGTCGGCCTCAGCGGCCTGGCACTGTCCTGGTACAGCCGGGAGCCGGTCATCACAGCCTGGTCCACGCCAGCAGCCGCGTTCCTGGTCACCGCCCTGGCCAGCGTGCCCTACAGCGAGGCCATAGGTGCCTACATGCTGTCGGCCGCCGCCTTCGTGGTGCTGGGGCTTAGCGGGTGCTTCGAGCGCCTGGTGCGCGTCGTGCCCGGCGGCATTGCCGCCGGCCTGCTGGCCGGCATCCTGCTGCAGTTCGGCATCGGTGCCTTTGCCAGCCTGTCGGTCGACCCCACACTCGCCGGGCTGTTGATTGCAGCCTATGTGGCATTCAAACGCTTCACCGCCCGGTACGCCGTGGTCGCCATACTGCTGTTGGGCCTGGGGTACCTGTTGCTGCAGGGGCAAGTGGGCCTGACCACGTTGCGGCTGGAATTCGCCTCACCGGTTTTCACCGCACCCACCTTCTCCCTCAACGCGGCCCTCAGCGTGGCCCTGCCGTTGTTCCTGATCACCCTCACCGGCCAGTACATGCCCGGCATGCTGGTGCTGCGCAACGATGGTTTCAAGACCAGCGCCAACCCGATTGTCTCCGTCACCGGCATGGGCTCGTTGCTGATGGCGCCCTTCGGTTCACACGCGTTCAACATCGCCGCCATCACCGCAGCCATCTGCACCGGCAAGGAAGCCCATGAAAACCCGGACAAGCGCTGGGTGGCAGGCATCGCTGCCGGTATCTGCTACATCCTCGTCGGGGTGTTCGGGGTCACGCTGGCGAGTGTCTTCATGGCCCTGCCGGGCACCTTTATCACCACCCTGGCGGGCCTTGCCCTGCTGGGCACCATCGGCGCCAGCCTGGCCAGCGCCCTGGCCGACGCCCGTTCACGCGAGTCAGCACTGATCACCTTCCTGGCAGCGGCGGCCAACATCAGCCTGTTCGGCATTGGCGGGGCTTTCTGGGGCCTGGTCATTGGTCTGCTGGCCCATGTTGTACTGAACGGTCGCCTGCCCGGTTTGAGGGGCGCCTCCCGTTAAGCGGGCTTTCCATCACCTTGCCGTGCGCCAGGGGGCGCACGCTGTTCAACAGGTATCGACATGCCCCACGCTGGCCCCAAGCTGCTTACCCAAATTGCTGCCGTGCACTTCGTCAGCCATGTGCACATCATGCTCATCCCGGCGCTACTGCCCGTGCTACCCGGCCTGCTGGGCGTAGGCTTCGTCGAGCTAGGCGTAGCCCTGGCGGTGTTCAACATCGTCTCCGCACTGGTACAGGCCCCTCTGGGTTATGCCGTCGACCACTATGGTGCACGTAAAGTGCTCAAGGCCGGGCTGTTGCTGGGCAGCCTCAGCTTCGTGCTACTGGCGGCCAGCCCCGGTTATGCGGTATTGCTGGTGGCAATGGCCATGGCTGGCCTGGCCAATGGTGTGTACCACCCGGCCGACTATGCGCTGCTGGCCAATGGCATCGAGCCCGCACGCCTGGGGCGGTCGTTCTCTATTCATACCTTTGCCGGTTTCCTCGGTTCGGCCGTTACACCTGCAGTATTTCTCGGCATTGCCGCAGCGCTCGGCACGCAGGCAGCCTTGGCGGCGGGCGCGGTATTCGGGGTAGCCGCGCTGCTGCTGATATCGATACCCGGCAGTGGCGTTTACCGGGTCGCCAGGCCTGCCAACACACAAGGCGCAGGCCCGGCCGCAGCAACGGGCCGCGTACGCTTGTTCACCCCCATGATCGGCGTGCTGACGGTGCTGTTCATCCTGCTCAACCTGAGCACCAGTGCCATCGAGAAGTTCTCTGTAGCCGCCTTGGTCCAGGGCCAAGGCCTGACACTGGCCTGGGCCAACGCCGCGCTCACCGCCTTCCTGCTGAGCAGCGCAGCCGGCGTGCTGTGCGGGGGCGCCTTGGCCGACCGTACCCGGCGCCATGGCCTGGTGGCGGCACTGGCCTTCGCGCTGGCGGCTGCGCTGACCGCTGTGGTGGCGCTGGGGCTGCTGCAGGGCTGGGCATTGGTAGCCGTACTGGGCGCCATTGGCTTGCTCACCGGGGTCATTGCCCCATCACGGGACATGCTGGTCAAGGCGGCGGCGCCACCCGGGGCCGAGGGCAAAACCTTCGGCCTGGTGTCGACCGGGTTCAACATCGGCGGTGCCATCGGGCCGGTGGCGTTCGGCTGGATGCTCGATCAGCACCTGCCCAACGGGATTTTCATCGCATCGGTGGTGTTCATGCTGCTGACGGTGCTGCTGACCCTGGCACAGGAGACGTATGCAGCCAGGAGACGCGCGACTGAACAGCTGGCGCGCGCCTAGGACCCGGTGAAAAAAGGGCTGGCCGCAATCATTCACTCATTGCGTCGGGTTGGCATGCGCCACGCGCCCGCCTGCCCCAGGCCGATTGACGAACAGCACATCCAGCACACTGTTGCGCAAGCCCTTCAGTGCATTCCAGTTCGCTGACGCATGCATGTACCTGTCGCGCAACAGCCGCTGTTCTTCCTCGCTCAACCCCACCTGGCCCGTTTCCCCTAAGGCGAAGGCATGCAGTTTTCGGCTGATGCCCGACAACTCATCCGGCAGCCGGTGCTCAGCCTGCGCCCCCAACGGTGCAAACGGCACACCAGCGCGCACCGCCAACGCCCGCATAACGCTCAAGTACACCCGGGACAAGTGCCCCGCCACTTGACGCTCCCGGTACACCGCCGCATAGACCTGCTTTTGCGCTTCGTCCCGACGCCCACCGGCAATCGGCTCCTCCCAGGTCATCACGCGCGGCCTGGGTTCGCCCATATCGGTAAACGTCGAAGCCAGCAAGGCGCTCACCTTGGCATGCACGCGGCACTGCTCGACACGCATGCCAGCGGGCACACGCTGGGACTGCGGCTTGCACAGTAGCACCTGCTCCAGGAGGGTCTCGGGGTAACCACCCCCAATATTCGAGTGCACGCCCGGCACCACGATGTCGTGGTCACTGCGCACCAGCGGGAAGTTGTGCCGCCGTTCGTCCTCGGCCACCAGTTGCACCACGTGCCGGGCAATCCCCGCACCCAGGCCCAGGCGCAGGCCACCGTGGCGGGCGTCTGCAGGGTCGAAATCACCCTGTAATGGCGCGATGATCGCCGCCACGGTGTCGAACAGGCCGATAAAGTTGATCGAGGTTTTGCACGCCACCGACAACAGCCCGCCCGCATCATCGTGCAGCAGGTTGGCCAGATGCCGCACCGCCGCCGCACCGCGGCTGAAACCGAAAAGATCGAACTCGACCGCCTCCAGCTTTGCCTGTGGATGCGCCCGGTGCCACGCCTGCAGTTGCTCGGCCATCGCCTGCAACGCCTCGGCAACCCGCGCCTCGGCCCCCGTGCGCCCATGCCCGGTGGCCGAGGCGTAGACATGGTCGGCTTCACCCGCCAGCGTGCCCACGCCTTCCACATAGTGCTTCAAGAACGCCTGCGGCCCGTCGGCATTGGCCGCATCACCCGGGTACAACGCATGCAACAGGGCCACATTGCTCAAGGCGTTGCCGTAGCTACCGCCCCTGTCGCCCTGCTCACCCATCGTCGTGGCATTGTGCAGGTTGTTACCGGTGCCATCGAAGAACACGCCAAAACGCAAGGTGATCGGCGTAAGGTTTGGCGTGCTGGCGCTGCTCATTTTCATCATCGTGCCTCCTGCTTGTCCAGAAAGCACAAGCAGGCGCCAGCACGCCGTCACGGAACATCAGGCAATGGCCAGCCATACGTGGGACATTTCTTTGCCCGCATGCCCGGCTGCAAAGATAAATTTACCGGCCGCCATTGGTCGCCGCCCCCCCGGATAGATTAAAGTATCCCCCCTTGCCAAGGCTGCTGCCTCACGCCGCCTCAGGCCCCCTACCAGGAACCGTCGCCGATGGAACACCGTGAAGCGCTGATCGCGCTGCGCACTTTTCTTTCTACCCAGATCCTAGGCCAGGAAAAACTGGTCGAACGGCTATTGATCGTGCTGCTGGCTGACGGCCACATGCTGGTCGAAGGGGCACCGGGTCTGGCCAAGACCAAAGCCATCAAAGAACTCGCAGAAGGCATCGAAGCGCAGTTCCATCGCATCCAGTTCACCCCCGACCTGCTCCCGGCCGACATCACCGGCACGGAGATTTACCGCCCGGAAACCGGCAGTTTCGTGTTCCAGCAGGGGCCTATCTTCCATAACCTGGTACTGGCCGACGAAATCAACCGCGCGCCGGCCAAGGTGCAGTCGGCGCTGCTCGAAGCCATGGCCGAGCGCCAGGTCAGCGTGGGCCGCAGCACCTACGACCTGTCACCGCTGTTTCTGGTCATGGCCACGCAAAACCCGATCGAGCAAGAGGGCACCTACCCGCTGCCCGAAGCCCAGCTCGACCGCTTCCTGATGCATGTAAAAATCGGCTTCCCTGACGCCGCCGTAGAGCGGCGTATCCTGGCGCAGGCCCGAGGTGAAGCCCTGGGCGGCGAGACCAAGCCTGAGCGCCGGGTCAGCCAGCAGGCCATCTTCGCCGCGCGCAAGGAAATCCTTGGCCTGTACATGGCCGACGCAGTGGAGGAATACCTGGTGCAGTTGGTCATGGCCACCCGCACCCCGGCCAAGTTCGACACCGAGCTGGCCGACTGGATCGCCTACGGCGCCAGCCCGCGTGGCTCCATCTCGCTGGACCGCTGCGCGCGCGCCCACGCCTGGCTGGCCGGGCGCGATTTCGTCAGCCCCGAAGACATCCAGGCAGTGCTGTTCGATGTCCTGCGCCACCGCATCATCCTCTCGTTCGAGGCCGAGGCGGCAGGGGTCGACCAGGACCGCGTGGTCCAGCGCATCCTCGACGTCGTCGCCGTTGCCTGACCCCATGCCCACTGCGCAGCTGGCCGAACATGGCATCCGCATTGGCCTTGCCGAGCTGATCGACATGCGCCACCGCGTGCGCGAAATCCAGCTGTTTTCCAAGCCCGGCCAGCGCAGCCCACTGGTGGGCCTGCACCATTCCAGGCTACGCGGGCGCGGCGTGGACTTCGACCAGGTGCGCGTTTACCAGGCCGGCGATGATGTGCGCAACATCGACTGGCGTGTCACTGCGCGTACCCAGGAGCCGCACACCAAGCTGTTCCACGAAGAACGCGAGCGGCCGATCTTCATCCTCGTCGAACAAAGCCAACGGCTTTTCTTCGGCTCAGGGCTGATGTTCAAGTCCGTGCTGGCGGCCCAGGCTGCGGCGCTGTTCGGCTGGGCAGCGCTGGGCCACAACGACCGCATCGGCGGCCTGGTGTTCGGCGACAATGAACACCACGAAATCAAGCCCCGACGCAGCAAACAGAGCCTGCTGCAACTGCTCAACCGCTTGGCAAAGGTCAACCAGTCACTGCACACCGAAGCCATACCCGGGGCTGACAGCCTCGGCCTGGCCCTGCGCCGCGCCCGCGAAGTGCTGCGCCCCGGCAGCCTGGCCATCGTGATCTGCGATGAGCGCTCGCTCAGCGCCCAGGTAGAACAGCACCTGGCCATGCTCTCACGGCATTGCGACCTGCTGTTGCTGCCGGTATCCGACCCACTCGACCACGCGTTGCCCGCCGCCGGCCTGCTGCGCTTCGCCCAGCGCAGCGCCCAGCTGGAGCTCGATACCCTCGACGCCAACCTGCGCCAGGCCTACCGCCAGCAGGCCGAAGCCCGCATCGAGCGTTGGGAACTGATGGCGCAAAAGCTGAGGGTGGTCCTGATGCCACTGAGCACGCAAAGCGAAATGATCGAGCAACTGCGCGAGTACCTGAACGCCCAGCGGCCACGGAGAGCGTCATGAACCCGCTCGACCAGCTGCACCCACTGATCGCCCCGGCACCGGTCA
Source organism: Pseudomonas sp. JR33AA (assembly GCF_021378985.1). Taxonomy (NCBI): domain Bacteria; kingdom Pseudomonadati; phylum Pseudomonadota; class Gammaproteobacteria; order Pseudomonadales; family Pseudomonadaceae; genus Pseudomonas; species Pseudomonas sp. JR33AA. The sequence goes on along the minus strand of NZ_JAJSAW010000011.1, from coordinate 48,039 downwards.
GCCTGTGGCCACCCGCACCGGGCTGGTGGCTGCTGCTGGCCGTCCTGCCGCTGCTGGGCTGGGGCCTGTGGCGGCTGCGCCGCTGGCGCCCGGGCAAACGCCGCATCGTGCGCGCCGAACAACCCCTGGACCCGGTGCGCCTTGAGGCATTGGCCGAGCTGGCGCGCCTGCCACGCCCGTATGACGGTGCCCCGGCCGGCGCCTGGCTGCAACAGATCAACGCCCTGCTCAAACGCCTGTGCCGCAACCACTACCCAGGCGCCAACAGCCACACCCTCAACGGCCGTCAGTGGCTGGCCTTTCTCGACAACCGCTGCCCGGCCGCCGGCCTGACCCGCTGGATGGTACTGGTAGAAGGTGCCTATAAACCCGAGTGCAAGCTCGATGACAAGGCCATCGCCGGGCTCAGCCAAGCCGTCGAAACCTGGGTCCGCAAGCATGTTTGAACTGGCCTGGCCGTGGGTCTTCGCCCTGTTGCCGCTGCCATGGCTGGCGCGCCTGCTGCTGCCCGCGGCCGACAGCGGTGAACCGGTGCTCAAGGTGGGCTTCCTCAACGAGCTGGAAGGCCTGGCCGGGCGCCGCGCACGGCTCAACCTGCCCACCTGGCGCCAGCAGGCACCGTTCGTGGTCATCTGGCTGCTGCTGCTGTGCGCCGCCGCTCGCCCGCAATGGCTGGGCGAACCGGTGCCAATCGCCTCCAGCGGCCGCGACTTGCTGGTGGCGGTGGACGTGTCCGGGTCGATGGACTTCCCCGACATGCAGTGGAAGAACGAAGACATCAGCCGACTCGACCTGGTCAAGGCGCTGATGGGCGATTTCCTGCAAGACCGTGAAGGCGACCGCGTGGGCCTGATCCTGTTCGGCAGCCAGGCCTACCTTCAGGCGCCGCTCACCTTTGACCGGCGCACCGTGCGCACTTTCCTCATCGAGGCGCAGATCGGCATCGCGGGCAAGAACACCGCCATCGGCGACGCCATTGGCCTGGCGGTCAAACGCCTGCGCGAACGCCCGGCACAAAGCCGGGTGCTGGTGCTGATCACGGACGGTGCCAACAACGGCGGGCAGATTCACCCGCTGACAGCCGCCCGCCTGGCCGCCCAGGAAGGCGTGCGCATCTACACCATCGGTATCGGTGCCAACCCCGAAGCCAGTGGCACCCCTGGCCTGCTCGGCCTCAACCCGAGCCTGGACCTGGACGAAGCCGCGCTCAAGGAAATTGCCGACATCACCCACGGCGCCTACTTCCGCGCCCATGACGGCGCCGAACTGGATGCTATCGGCGACACCCTCGACCAACTGGAGCCAGTGGCCCAGCAACCGACCCAGGCGCGCACAGCCCAGGCCCTTTACGCCTGGCCCCTGGCGCTGGCGCTACTGCTCAGCGTGCTGCTGGTGGTGGCCGTGCAGTGGCCCGACAACCTGTTGCAGCGCCTGCTGCGCAAGCCACGCTTCCTGCAGCCGCACCCGGAATGGCGCCAGCGCTTGAAGCGCCTGCGTTTAAGGAGGCGGCGATGATCGACTTGTGGCCCCAATGGCTACGCCCGCTCTGGCTGCTGGCGGTTCCCGTGCTCGGCTGGCTGCTGTACAAGCTATGGCACCGGCGCAAGCGTGCCGGGCGCTGGCAGATGATTCTGCCGCCCGCCTTCCAGGGTGTACTGCTGGGTGGCGGCAGCGGCAGCAGCAGCAAACTGCCGTGGGTGGCGCTGGGCCTTGCCTGGTTACTGGTGATCCTGGCGCTGCTCGGGCCCAGCTGGCAGCGGCTGGAAGAAAGCCGTCAGCGCCCGGCCGACCCCCTGGTGATCCTGCTCGAACTGACCCCGCAGATGCTCGCCGAGGACAGCCCGCCCAACCGCCTGGAACAGGCCCGGCGCAAGATCCTCGACCTGCTTGAACACCGCCGCGACAGCCAGACGGCGCTGGTGGTGTATGCCGGCTCTGCGCACACCCTGGTGCCGCTGTCCGACGACCTGGCCACCACCCGCAATTTGCTCGAGGCCATCGACCCGTCGATCATGCCAAAACCCGGCCAGCGTGCCGACCTGGCCGTGCAAAAAGGCCTGGCGCTCCTGGCCCAGAGCGGCCTTGGCCAAGGCCGCCTGCTGCTGGTAGGCTCGGCGCTCAGCGCCGCCGAGCGCCAGGGCATCACCCAGGCCCTCGGCCGCCAGGGCCCAAGCCTGCTGATGCTGGGCATCGGCAGCCGTGAAGGCGCCCCGGTGCGCCAGGCCAATGGCGAATACCTTAAGGACGACCAGGGCGGCATCCTCTTGCCTCGCCTGGACAGCGCCAGCCTGAAGGGTTTTATCAGCGGCACGGGCGGGCGCTACCGGCACGCCCGCATCGACGACCTCGACCTGCGTGGCCTGGGCCTGTTCGACAACCCGCGGAGCGGGCGCAATGACGGTCAGACCCTGCAACTGGACAGCTGGGCCGACCAAGGTTACTGGCTGCTGCTTCCGTTGTTGCTGCTGGCCGCCTGCGCCGGCCGGCGCGGCTGGCTGTTCTGCCTGCCACTGCTGCTGGCCTTGCCGCAGCCTAGCCAGGCTTTCGAGTTCAACGACCTGTGGCTGCGCCCCGACCAGCAAGGCCAGAAGCTGCTGGAGCAAAACCGCCCGGCCAGCGCAGCGCGTCACTTCCAGAACCCGCAATGGCGCGGTATGGCCTTGTACCAGGCCGGCGACTATGCCGGTGCCGCCGAGGCATTTTCCCAGGGCGACACCGCAGCAGCCCACTACAATCGAGGCAACGCCCTGGCCCATAGTGGCGAGCTGGAAGCCGCCCTGGATGCCTACGAGCAAGCCCTGGAGCGCCAGCCCGACCTGCAGGCCGCGCTGGACAACCAGGCACTGGTGCAACAAATGCTGCAGCAACGTGAAGCCAAGGCCGAGGAACAACCGCCCGGCAGCGATGCCCAGGACACCCCCGGCAGCGAAACCGAAGGCAACAGCAGCTCGGCCAGCAGCCCGGCCCAAGGCACACCCGGCAACGGCCAACAGGCCAACCCCGAACAATCCGGCGAAAGCAGCAACAGCCAGGCCGCATCCGGCAACCAGGCCGGGGGCGACGACAGCGTCATCCAGCCGCCACAGCGCCCGGTGTCGACCAGCCTTGACAGCGAACAGCGCCAAGCCTTGGAACAATGGCTGCGGGAAATCCCTGATAACCCGGCAGAGCTGCTGCGACGCAAATTCTGGTATGAACAGCAATTGCATCAGGAAAAATCACAATGAGCCGCTTCGGCGTCTTTCTCCTCACCCTGCTGTGGGCCGTGCTGGCCCAGGCCGAACCACTGCTGCAGGCCAGCGTCGACCGCACCCGCCTGGAAGCGGGCGAAAGCCTGGAACTCACCCTGGAAAGCCAGGACGTCACCCAGTTCGGCAAGCCTGACCTGCGCGCCCTGGAAGGTGACTTCGAAGTGCGCGGCACGCGCCAGCTGAACAGCCTGCATACCCTGGACGGCGAAACCCGCGCCAGCACCCGCTGGATCATCACCCTGCTGCCACGGCGCAGCGGTAGCCTGCGCATCCCCGAGCTGCAACTGGGCCAGTCGCACAGTCAGGCCATCGAACTGCAAGTGCTGCAGGCCGATGCCAGCCGCCAGGACAACGCCCAGGTATTCATCGAAGCCACCCTCGACAGCCATGACGTCTATGTCCAGGCCCAAGCCGTGCTGACCCTGCGTATCTACCACTCGGTGGCGCTGTACGACGACAGCAGCCTCAGCCCCCTGCAACTGGAGAACACCAAGGTCGAGCCGCTGGGCGAGTCGCGCACGTATGAAAAGGAAATCAACGGCGTGCGTCATGGCGTGATCGAAACCCGCTATGCGCTGTATGCCCAGCAAAGTGGCACCCTCGACATCCCGCCACTGACGTTCACCGCCACGGCAGCCGCCAGCAGCGACGAAGCAGCGCAGGCCAATGGCACGGCCCGCGCCGGCCACCAGGTGCAAGTCAGCTCGCTGCCCTTGCGCCTCACCGTACGGCCGATACCGGCAGCCTGGCCGGCTGGCTTGCCGTGGTTGCCAGCCAGCAGCCTGACCCTGGAGGAGCACTGGAGCCCCGACCCCGGTAGCCAGCAGGTACAGATCGGCGACTCGCTGACGCGCAACATCACCTTGCGTGCCGAAGGCTTGTCCAGCACCCAACTGCCGCCGCTGCCGGCCACCGAAATCATCGGCCTGCGCCGCTACCCTGACCAGCCGCTGCTGCGCAACGAAATCAGCGAACGGGGCATGACCGCCAACCGCGAAGAGCGCGAGGCCCTGGTGCCGACCCACAGCGGCACGCTGGCCTTGCCGGCGCTGGAAGTGGCCTGGTGGAACACCCGCGAAGACCACCTGGAGCACAGCAGCCTGCCGGCGCGCATGCTGAACGTGCAGGACAACCCGGCACTGAGCGCCGACACCCCGGTGGGCGACAACAGCAGCGCCAGCACCCTGTTGTGGCCCTGGCAGCTGTCCACCCTGGTGTTCGCCCTGACTACCGTGCTGGGCTTTGCCCTGTGGTGGCGCGCCCGTTCGCGGCCAGCGGTGCTGCGCACAGCGCAGAACGGGCCAAGCCCACGCACCTTGCTGGACGACCTCAAGCGCGCGTGCCAGGCAAACGACCCCCAGGCTACGCGCCAGGCGCTGGATGCCTGGGCCCGGCAGCAACCGGAAACCCTGGCCGAGATGGCGGCGCGCTTCGTGCCGTTGTCGGATGCGCTGGATGGGTTGAACGGGGCGTTGTACAGCGAGAGCGGGCAGTACTGGCAGGGGGAGGATTTGTGGCGGGCGATCGGCACCATTCCGCCGGCTGAGCAGGTGCTGCTGCCGGCGGGTGAAAATGGCAGTTTGCCGCCGCTCTATCCCAAGTAGGCCAGCAGGTGTTCGCCATAAGGGTTTCAGCGCCTGTGAAATCGAGCGCCGCCCGCGCGGCGCATCGCGAGCAAGCTCGCTCCTACGTTTGTTTCGGGCCAGTATCGCCTGTGCCTGCGCGCGCGACCGCCTTGTTTGTCCCACACGATATCGAGGTGAGCGCCAAGGGGACGTGCGCGTCTGCCCCAAGGAATAATTGGCCCGAAACAAATGTAGGAGCGAGCTTGCTCGCGATGCGCCGCGCGGGCGGCGCTCGATCTCACAGGCACTGAAATTCTTGTGACGAACACCTGCCCCCCAATCCCTCGCCCTGCACCCCGGCCCCCGCTTGGGTTACCATACTGCCCTTTCCCCGCTTGCCCGACTCGACACCAACAGGTCACCCATGCGTCTGTTTCATACCTCCGACTGGCACCTGGGCCAAAGCCTGCACGGCCAGGAACGCGACTTCGAACACGCCTGCTTTCTCGACTGGTTGCTCGGCCAACTGCGCTTGCGCCAACCCGATGCGCTGCTGATTGCCGGTGATGTCTTCGACACGGTCAACCCGCCGGTCAAAGCCCAGGAACGCCTCTACGACTTCATCGTCCAGGCCCACGAGCAGCAGCCCAAGCTGGACATCGTGATGATCGCCGGCAACCACGACTCGGGCTCGCGCATCGAGCTGCCCGCCGCGCTGATGCGCCGCCTGCGCACCCATGCCCTGGGCCGTGTGCACTGGCTGGACGAGGGCCAGCTGGATGCCGAGCGCCTGCTGATCCCTTTGACCAATGGTCGGGGCAAGGTCGCTGCCTGGTGCCTGGCCCTGCCCTTCCTGCGGCCCGCCGAAGTGACCGGCCCGCAGTTGGGTGACGATTACCTGCAAGGCATCACCCAGGTGCACCAGCAACTGATCGCCGCCGCACTGAAGAAACGCAAGAAAGACCAGGCGCTGATTGCCATAAGCCACGCGCACATGGCCGGTGGTGCGGTGTCGGAAGACTCCGAACGCAGCCTGATCATCGGCAACGCCGAGGCGCTGCCGGCCAAGCTGTTCGACAAGGCTATCAGCTACGTCGCCCTCGGCCACCTGCACAAGCCGCAGAAGGTCAACCGCGAAGAACGCATCCGCTACAGTGGCTCGCCAATCCCGCTGTCGTTCGCCGAAATCAACTACCCGCACCAGGTCCTGGAAGTGGAGTTGGACGGCAACGGCCTGGTCAGCGTAGAGCCACGCCCCGTACCACGCGCCGTGGCCCTGCAACGGGTGGGCCCGGCACCGCTGGGCGAGCTGTTGCAGCAACTGGCCGACCTGCCGGTGATCGACCTGCTCGAAGACCCCAACCGCCAGCCCTGGCTGGAGGTGCGGGTGATTCTGGATGAGCCGCAACCCGACCTGCGCCAACAGGTCGAAACTGCGCTTGAAGGCAAGGCCGTAAGGCTGATCCGGATCAGCGCCGAATACGCTGGCCGCAACAGCGTCGAAGACGATGACCTGGCCTTTGTCGAACTGGCCCAGATGACCCCGCAAGACCTGTTCAGCCGCGCATGGGAGCAAGCCTACGGCAACCCCGCCGACGAGCAGGCGCTGGCCGACTTCGCCCTGCTGTTGCAGGACGTGCAGCAGGAAGAGGAACAGCCATGAAGATTCTCGCCATCCGCCTGAAGAACCTGGCATCGCTGGCCGGCCCGATCGACATCGATTTCACCGCAGAACCGTTGGCCAGCGCTGGCCTGTTCGCCATCACCGGGCCTACCGGTGCTGGCAAGAGCACCCTGCTGGACGCCCTGTGCCTGGCGCTGTTCGGCACCGTGCCGCGCCTCAATGACATTGGCCGTGAGGCCAAGGTGCCGGATGCCGACGGCGAAATCCCCACCTCCGACCCGCGCAACCTGCTTCGCCGTGGCACCGGCAGCGGTTTTGCCGAGGTCGATTTCGTCGGCATCGACGGCCGCCGCTACCGCGCCCGCTGGGAAGCCAACCGCGCCCGCGACAAGGCCAACGGCAAACTGCAGCACAGCCGCCAGAGCTTCTACGACCTCGACAGCGAGCAAGTGCTCGGCAGTGGCAAGAACGAATACAAGCAACTGGTAGAAGCCCGCCTGGGCCTGAACTTCGAACAGTTCACCCGTGCGGTGATGCTGGCCCAGAGCGAATTCGGCGCGTTCCTCAAGGCCGACGACAAAGACCGCAGCGAGTTGCTGGAAAAGCTCACCAACACCGCAATCTACACCCGCCTGGGCCAGCGTGCCTTCAGCAAGGCGCGCGAAGCCGGCGAGGCGCACAACGCTCTGAAAGAACGCGCCAGCCATCTGCTGCCGATGGCGGCCGAGGCCCGTACCGAGCTGGACCTGCGCCTGGAGCAGGCGCAGCAGCAGTTCAAGGCTGACCAGGCCGGCGAGCGCCAGCTGGAGCAGCAACGCAACTGGCTGAATGAGCAACGCCAGCTACAGGCCCAACACACCGAAGCCAGCACCGCGCTGCAGGCCGCCGAACGGGACTGGCAGCAGCTGGCCGAACCGCGCCTGGACCTGGCCCGCCTGGAGCGCCTGGCCCCACAGCGTCACCAGTTCCACCGCCGACAGGCACTGAGCGCACAGCTGGCGCCAGTGGCCGCGAAAATTGCCGAACAGCAACAGCAGCAAACCGAACTGCAGCTGCGCACCCGCGAACTCGAACAGGCGCTGGACAATGCGCGCCAAGCGCTTGCCGACCGCCAGGCCCAGCACAGCGAGAACGCGCCGCGCCTGCGCCAGGCCTTTGCCGCCCAGGATAGTCTGGCACGCCTTGACCAGGAGCTGGCTACCCAGCGCAGCATCAGCCAGCAGGCGCAACAGCAGATCGCTGACGGCCAGCAGCAGCTGCAGCAGCTGGAAGACAACCAGCAGCGCAGCCTGCAGCAACTGGCACAGATCGACACCGCGCTTGCCGACAGCCAGCACCTGGCGGGCCTGGCCAATGCCTGGCACGCCTACCTGCCGCAATTGAAGCAGGTGATGCTGATCGGTGGCCGACTGGCCAAGGGCCGAGAAGAGCTGCCCGGCTTGCAGGCCCAGGCCAGCCAGGCCAATGCGCACTTGCAGGCCGAGCGCGACGCCTACGACCTGTTGTTCCGTGAAGCCAAGGCCGAACCCCAGGCCCTGGCCGAACAGATCGACCTGCTCGGCGGCATGTTGCAGGACAACCGCAAACAGCAGCGCGCCATCGAAGAAATGTCACGCCTGCACGGCCGTGAACAGGAGCTGCGCCAGCAGCTGGAGGCCCTGCGCGAACGGCAGCAGCAGGCCATGCTGCAACGCCAGCAACTGATTACCGAAGGCACCGCCGCCAAGGCCGAGCTGGAGGCCGCCGAGCAGGCGTTGATCCTCACCCGTCAACTGCTGGAACGGCAACGCCTGGCACGCAACACCAGCGTCGAAGAGCTGCGTGACCAACTGCGTGACGGCGAACCCTGCCCGGTCTGTGGCAGCGCCGAACACCCCTTCCATCAGCCAGAAGCGCTGCTGCAGAGCCTGGGGCGCCATGACCAGGCCGAAGAGCACGCCGCGCAGAAGCAGGTCGAAACGCTTAACAGCAAGCTGGTGGAACTGCGTACCCAGCTGGGTGTGGTCAATGCCCAGCTCAAGGACTTCCAGCAGCAACAGCAACAACTGAGCGAACAGTTGCAACCGATGGTGGCTCAGGTACAGGCACACAGCCTATGGCCCGCCCTCGCCCCGCAGGACGACAAGGCCCGTAGCACCTGGCTCGCCGGCCAGCTGCGTCGCCTGGATGAAGAGATCAGCCAGGATGAGAAGCGCCAGAGCGCCCTGCTGGCCCTGCAAAAAGACGCCGCCCGCCTGAACCAGCAATTGCAGGCGGCGCACGACGCCCAGCAACAGGCCCAGCGCCATCTGGAGCAACAGCACCAGGCATTGGCCAACGATGAGCAGCAGTTGCAGCAAAGCCTTGACGACCTGGCCGGCGTCTTGCCCAAGGAAGCCCTCAAGGCCCTGAACGAAGACCCGGCCAATGCCTTCCTCGCCCTCGACCAGCAGATTGCCCAGCGCCTGCAGCAACTGGAACAGCGCAAGGACGAACTGGAAGAACAGCAAGCCCGCCAAACCCAGCTGGACAAGCTGCGCGACCAACAGCAGGCGCGCGTGCAAGGCCAGCAACAGTTGCAACAGAAACTGGCCGCCCTCGACGAGCAACGCCAGCAGGCCCAGGCCTCACTTGGCGAACTGCTCGGCGAACATGCCAGTGCCGAAGCCTGGCAACAGCACATGGACACCGCGTTGGAACACGCCCGCGCCCTTGACGCCGACACCGCCCAGCGCCTGCAGGCGCTGCTCACCCAGGGCATACAACTGGCCAGCGAACTCAAGGCCAATGCTCAGCAGCAACAGGCGCTGGACAGCGAGTGTCAGCAACTGCAAGGCCAGATCGCACAATGGCGCAGCCAGCATCCGGAACTGGACGACGCCGGGCTGGAGCGCCTGCTGGCCATGGATGACGCCCAGGTGAATGAACTGCGTCAACGCGTCCAAGGCGCCGAGAAGGCCATCGAACAAGGCCGCGTGCTGCTGCAGGAACGTGAGCAGCGCCTGCAACAACACGCCGCACAAATGACTGTGGACACCTCGGCCGAAGCCCTGGAACACGCCCTGACCGAGCTGCGCGCACGGCTGGTCAACCACGAGCAGCAGTGCGCCGAACTACGCGCACAGCAGGCCGACGACCAGCGCCGGCAGCAGGCCCACCAGGCGCTGGCAGCAGAAATCGAACAGGCCTACCAGCAGTGGCAACGCTGGGCCCGTCTCAATGCCCTGATCGGTTCGGCCTCCGGTGATGTGTTCCGCAAGATCGCCCAGGGCTACAACCTTGACCTACTCCTGCACCACGCCAACGCCCAACTCCGTCAGCTGGCCCGTCGCTACCGCCTGAAGCGCGGCGGCAGCGCCCTTGGCCTGCTGGTGCTGGACACCGAGATGGGCGACGAACTGCGTTCGGTGCACTCGTTGTCGGGCGGGGAAACCTTCCTGGTGTCGCTGGCCCTGGCCCTGGGCCTGGCGTCGATGGCGTCCAGCACCTTGCGTATCGAGTCGCTGTTCATCGACGAAGGCTTCGGCAGCCTCGACCCCGAGTCGCTGCAGCTGGCAATGGACGCCCTCGATGGCTTGCAAGCCCAGGGCCGCAAAGTGGCGGTGATTTCCCACGTACAGGAAATGCACGAGCGCATCCCGGTCCAGATCCAGGTGCGGCGCCAGGGTAATGGCCTCAGTGACGTGGAGGTGTGCAGTTGATCCTCTACTCGTTCCGCCGCTGCCCGTGGGCCATGCGTGCGCGCCTGGCCCTGCGCTATGCCGGCTGCGAGGTGGTGATCCGCGAGGTGGCGATGAAGAACAAGCCGGCAGAACTGCTGGCCTTGTCGCCCAAGGGCACGGTACCGGTGCTGGACACCGGTGCCGAGGTACTGGAAGAGAGCCTGGACATCATGCGCTGGGCGCTGACGCAAAACGACCCGCAGGACTGGCGGCTACAGGCCAACCCTGCGGCTGCGCAGCAGGCTGAAACGCTGATTGCGCGCAATGACACCACGTTCAAGGCGCACGTGAACCTGTACAAGTATGCCGAACGTTACCCTGAGCATTCCCGCGAACATTACCGCCAGCAGGCCGAAACCTGGCTGACGGAGCTCGAAGGCCTGCTGGCGGGCCGGGCCTACCTGCTGGCCGACCACCCGAGCATCGCCGATGCCGCGTTGCTGCCACTGATGCGCCAGTTTGCCGGGGTGGAACCGCAGTGGTTTGCCGAGGCGGCTTATCCGCGTGTACGGAGCTGGCTGGAGGGGTGGCTGGCGTCGGAGCTGTTCAAAGCGATCATGGCTCGCTGAACAAACGGTTGGCTGCAAATGGGGTTCCCGTTGGCGACGGCCTGTGTACAACCACCGATGTGTGTCCACCACCTCTGGGCGAACGCTTCCAAGCCCTTAATCGATGAATTTCAGGTCCGAAGGCGCGTCCTGCGCCAAGGTCTGCACGGTCTCCCCCAACTTGCCAGTCAAGAGATCACGGCGCATGACCACGATCTGGTTGCTCTTCTGGTTGGCCACCAGCAGGAAATTGCCGCTAGGGTCCATGGCAAACTCGCGGGGGTGGTCGCCTTCCACGGAGCGGCGCTGCACGAACGTCAACTGGCCGTCATTCTTGCCAACAGCAAACACCAGGATTTCATTCGCCGTGCCACGGTTGCTCACGTACAGGAAACGGCCGTCCGCCGACAGGTGCAAGCCTCCTGCCGCCTTGGCTGCAGGATCCTGTTGCTCGGTCAGCGGCAGGCGTTGGCGCTCAAGCAAAGCAGCGTCCTCGACATCGAACATCACCACCTCGGCACTCATTTCAAGCGTCAGGTAGGCATGCTGGCCCTTGGCGTCGAACAGCAGGTGACGGGGCCCACTGCCTGGCGGCAAGGCCACCGAAGCCGGGATTGCCGGGCTCAACGGTTTGTCCACACTGGCGCCGTCGTAGCGGTAGATGAATACCTTGTCCGCACCCAGGTCGCAGGCATAGACATGCTGGCCATCGGGCGACAGCACCAGTGCGTGCACATGGGCACCGGCCTGGCGCTCGGGGTTGACGCCACTTGCCTTGTGCCGGGCCTGTTGCACCACGGCCTTGAGCTTGCCGTCCCTGGCCACCGGGATTACCACCAGGCTGCCCCCGGGGTCGGGTTTGACCGCGTAGTTGGCCACGAACAGATAACGCTGGTCACGACTGAGGCTGGCGTGAGTCGGTTCGTCACCTTGGGTGGCCACCTGGTTGAGCGGCTTGATCTCGCCCTTGGTGCTGACGCTGAAACTGCTGGCATGCCCACCCGGGGTTTCATTGACCACGAACAGCTGGCGCTGGTCGGCCGACAGCACAAGCCAGGAAGGGTTGACGCTCTTGACCACTTGTTGCGGTGTGGGGTCGATGCGGCCAGCCTTGTCGTCGAACTGGTAGCGGTAGATACCGTGGCTGGCGCCATCGGTGTAGCTGCCCACCAGCAACGTCGAGGCGTGGGCGTGGAGAGTCAGGCTCATCAGGCTAGCGGCCAGCAGGTTCGTCCAGGTCCGGTTCATCTTGGTCATCATCCGGGGCGCGAAAGGCACTCATACAGACTAGTCGATGCTCGCCGTTGGCATCGGCGAGTTGCCATTCGTCTCCGGTGGCGATGGCGGCAGCGATTTGCTCAGGGGTGAATGACCAGCGGCGCAATTGGCGGCCGTCCATGCATTCGACAGTGAGGCCGGCTTCATTGGCGGTGAAGTCGAAGGCGTGCAGGCCGTCGATCAGCAGCATATCGCAGGACTGCAGGGCGGTAGCGAGGGGGGACATAGGGGTACCAATCTGGAATGAATCGGCATTATAACCTTGGGGCCGCAATGCGGCCCCCTTCAATCAATGGGCAAAGATCGACCCACCCTCCTTGCCCACCATCTTCTCAGGCTTGATCAGGAACCGCGCCAATGCCGGTAGCAGCCACAGCGCACCGAACATGTTCCAAAGCAGCATGAAGGTCAGCATCAGGCCCATGTCCGCCTGGAACTTGATCGCCGAGAAAATCCAGGTGCATACGCCAATGGCCAGGCACAACCCGGTGAACAGCACCGCCTTGCCGGTCGAGCGCAGGGTCTGGTAATACGCCTCCTGCAACGGCAAACCGGCACGCAGGAAGCTTTCCAGGCGGCTGTAGATATAGATGCCATAGTCCACGCCAATGCCCACCCCCAACGCCACCACCGGCAAGGTCGCCACTTTCACCCCGATACCCATGTAGGCCATCAGCGCGTTGCCCAGTACCGAGGTCAGCACCAGGGGCAGCACGATGCACAGCGTGGCGGCGAACGAGCGGAAGGTGATCAGGCACATCACGGCCACGCAGATGTACACCAGGATCAGGATGGTCAGCTCGGCCGACTTGATCACTTCGTTGGTCGCAGCCTCGATCCCGGCGTTGCCCGCCGCCAGCAGGAACTGCAGGCCTTCCTTGTTGTGGCTGTCAGCAAACGCCTTGGCCACGGCGGTGACGCGCTCCAGTGTTTCAGCCTTGTGGTCATTGAGGAACACCAGCACCGGTGCCAACGAGCAGTCGCCGTTGTAAAGGCCGTCAGCCCGGGCGATGGAGTTGTTGAGGATGTCCGGGTTACGCGACAGGGTTTCCCATTTCAGGCTGCCCTCGTTCATGCCCTTGATCACCTGTTTGGAAACGGTCACCAGGGAAATCGCCGACTGCACGCCGGGGGTGTTTTCCATGGTCCACATCAGCTCGTCGATCGGCGCCAGGGTCGAGTGGACCGAGCACTTCTCCGACGGCGTCTTGACCATGATCACCAGCACATCGGAACTGGTCGAGTAGTTGCTGATGATGAAGTTGTTGTCCTGGTTGTAGCGCGAGTCGGGGCGCAGCTCCGGTGCGCCCTGGTCGAGGTCGCCAATCTTCAGGTTCTGGCTGTACCACAGGCCACCGGCGAAGGCGAGCAGCGCCAGCACCACCGACACCGGCGCCACCTTGGCACTGGCGAAGTTCGACAACAGGCGCCAGAACGGGTGCTCGCGGGTCGCGTCTTTCTTGCTGCGCTCGATGGCCTTCTTGCTGATGCCAACGTAGGAGATGGCCACCGGCAACAGGATCAGGTTGGTGAACACGATCACTGCCACGCCGATGGAAGCACCAATGGCCAGTTCGCGAATCACACCGATGTCGATGATCAGCAGGGTAATGAAGCCCACCGCGTCGGCCAGGATGGCGATCATTCCCGGCAGGAACAACTGACGGAATGTGCGCCGGGCAGCGGTAAGGGCGTTGTCGGCGTCACTCGACTGCAGGGCGATGCCGTTGATCTTCTGCACCCCGTGCGAGATGCCGATGGCGAAGATCAGGAACGGCACCAGCATCGAGTACGGGTCCAGGCCAAAGCCCACCGCGTGCATCAGCCCCAGCTGCCAGACCACCGCCACCAGCGTGGTAATGAGCACGGCGACCGTGCTGCGGATACACCAGGTAAACCAGTACAACAGCACCCAGGTGATCGCCAGGGCGACGCCGAAGAACATCGCCACCATCACCAGGCCATCGATCAGGTCACCGACCTTCTTGGCAAAGCCGACGATGTGGATTTTTACATTGGGGTTCTGCGCCTGGAACTTGTCGCGGATCTTCTCTTCCAGCAGGTGAGAGAACTGCTGGTAGTCCAGCTTCACCTGTTTGCCCGGGTCCTGCGGGTCGGGGTAGCTCTCCAGCAGCGGCACGTCGACGATGCTGGACTTGAAGTTGTTGCCTACCAGGCGCCCCACCTGGCCTGACTTGAGCACGTTGTCGCGCAGGGTATCGAGGCTGTCCTGCGATCCGTTGTAGGTGTTAGGGATGACCTCACCACCGGAAAAACCCTCTTCGGTGACCTCGCTCCAACGCACACTGGGGCTCCACAGTGACTTCAACCCGGCCCGATCGACACCCGGGATGTAGAACACCTCGTCATGGATCTGGCGCAGGGTCTCCATGTAGTCCTTGTCGAAGATGTCACCGTTCACCGCCTCCACCGAGATGCGCACGGTGTTGCCGAGGTTGGCCAGGTCGTTACGGTGTTCCATCATCTGCTCGATGAATGGGTGCTGCAGCGGGATCATCTTTTCGAAGCTGGTGGACGGGCGAATCTGGGTGGCCTGCCAGAACAGGAAAATGCTGACCAGCACGCACAGGGCGATGACCACAGGGCGGTTGTTGAAGATCAGGCGTTCGAGCAGCGTGGCTTTATCCTGGTGATGCGGGTGCATGGTAATGCTCTCCCTGCTGGTCATGGATGCACCTCCCGGGCAGGCTGATCAGCCCCTTCGGCGCTGGCCAGGTGCACACCACCCTGCCCTACCAGCAGCAGGCCGCCATTGGCCAGGCCACTGACGCCGGCCAGGGCGATGCGGTCGGCACGGTTGTACACGCTGAAGGTCTGGCCATCGTCCGTGCTGCGCAGCACGCTGCCACCATTGCCGACCAGTACCAGGCTGCCATCATCGACAAGCGTAGCGCCTGCCAGGCCGAACTCCAGGGTACCGCGCGCGGCCTTGAGGTCGATCGGCTGCCAGCTATCACCAAAGTCGCTGGAGCGGAACAGGTTGCCGCGAAGGCCGTAGGCCAGCAGGGTCTGCGGCCTGGCGGTGCCGATCACGCCGAACAACGAGCCCTCGTAGGGGCCCTGGACCTTGGCCCAGGTCTGGCCGTTGTCGGTGGAGCGGAACATGCCGCCCTGCTCACCTACGATGAACAGGCCGGCATCGCGCACCTGGGCGATACCGTTCAGGTGCAGCTGGTCCGGGTTGTCCAGCCGCTCGGCCACATTCTGCCAGTGCTGCCCACCATCGGTGGTTTCCAGCAAGGCACCATAGGCCCCCACGGCAAAGCCGTGCTGGGCGTCAAGGAAGGTGACATCGAGCAAGGGCGCTTCACGGGCGAGGTCTTCGAACTGCTTGCTCCAGGTGGCACCACCGTCGCTGCTGGTGAGGACCTGCGCGTCATGGCCGACGGCCCAGCCACGATTGTCGTCGAGGAAAAACACGGCAGTGAGCAATTGCCGGGTGGGTACCCGAGCCTGGGTCCAGGTACTGCCTTGGTCGTCGGAGAACAGAATGTGGCCGCGATCACCGACCACCACCAGGCGCTTGCCGGCATGGGTGGCGTCGATCAACAGGCTTTGGCTGGCCTTGGCCGATTCGGTGGAGTATTCCTCGGCTGCCGCGGCCTGGGCACTGTCGGCCCACACCCCCAATGCCAATGCCAGCATCGCGCTGGCTGCCCATGGCCAGGCACCACGCCTGGCTGGCGTACGTAACTGTTCCCTCATGACTGCCCCCTTGTTGTGTTCTTTTTGGTGGGTCAATGCACTGCGGGCCTTGCAAAAAGCCTGATCTAGAGGCCTGCAATAGCTTGAGGGGATCGTAGCGGGGATGTTTGCGGGAATACAACGGGCGGGGTGTTATGTTTTGTTGTCGGCCGGGGAAAGCCGGCGCCGCTGGGCGGCGCTTCGCGGGCAAACTGCCCCCCTGTAGGAGCGGGTTCACCCGCGAAGGGCTGCAAAGCAGCCCCCTGGCCCTTAAGCCAAACTCTTGCTCACAACCTCATACACATCACTGGACAACTCACCCGAAGCCAGAATCCGCTCCAGCTCACCCCTCATCAGCGCCTGACGCGCATCGTCATACTTGCGCCAGCGGGTCAGCGGCGCCAGTTGCCGCGACGCAATCTGCGGATTCAGCGCATTCAGCTCGATCACCAGGTCCGCCAGGAAGCGATACCCCGAGCCATCGGCAGCATGGAAGTTGACCAGGTTCTGCCCGGCAAACGCACCGATCAACGCGCGTACCTTGTTCGGGTTCTTCAGGGTGAACGCCGGGTGCTGCATCAACGCCTTGACCCGCGCCAGCCCGCCCGGCAGCGTGCTGGCCGCCTGCACGCTGAACCATTGGTCCATGACCAGCGGGTTGTCCTTGAAGTGCTCGGCAAAGGCCTCCAGCACTTTCGCGCGCTCGGCCTCGAACGGCGAGTTGACCAGTACCGCCAGCGCGGTAAGGCGCTCGGTCATGTTGTCGCTGTGCTCGAACTGCTCCAGGGTCGCCTCCAGCACCTGCGGTTTGCCGCTGAGCATCAGGTACGACAAGGCGATGTTCTGCAGGCTGCGGCGGGCAAAGTGCTCTGCCGAGGCCACATAGGCAGTGCTGCGCGACACTTCACGGTTGGCCTGATAGCGCGCCCACAAGGCGTCGAACAGCTGCTCGGCGATCTGCTGGCGTGCGAACTCGCGGGCAGCGTGGATGGCATCGACGTCAGCCACCTGGCTGATCTCGGTCAGGTAGGCTTCACCTGGCAACGAGAGCATCTCGGCGACCATAGCCGGGTCCAGCGACTCGTTACCGAGCACAGTGCCCAAGGCGGTAATCAGGCGCTGGTCGAGCTTGAGTGCTTCGCCACGCTGATGCTGGCCGATCAGCTCCTGCAGCACCTGCACCGACAACTGCTGGCCCGCTTCCCAGCGGTTGAAGCCGTCGCTGTCGTGCTGCATCAGGAACATCAACTGATCGCGGTCATACGGGAAGCTCAGCTTCACCGGGGCGCTGAAGCCACGCAGCAGCGACGGCAGCGGCTTGGCCTGGATGCCCTGGAAGGTGAAGGTTTGTTCAGCCTCGGTCACCGACAGTACGCGGCTGGTGCCCAGCGCCGTCGCTTCACCGGACAGTTGCAGCCTCAGGTCGTTGCCGGCGGCGTCCAGCAGGCCCAGTTCCACCGGGATCACGAACGGCAGTTTTTCGGCCTTGTCCGGGGTCTGCGGGCAGCTCTGGCGGAATGTCAGGCTGTAGGTCTGCGCGGCGGCGTCATACGCCTCGCTGACCTCCAGGCGTGGGGTGCCAGCCTGGCTGTACCAACGCTTGAACTGGGTAAAGTCGACGCCGTTGGCGTCTTCCATGGCCTTGATGAAGTCGTCGGTGGTTACCGCCTGGCCATCATGACGCTCAAAGTACAGGTCGCTGCCTTTACGGAAGCCTTCGGCACCCAGCAGGGTACGGACCATGCGCACCACTTCGGCGCCCTTCTCGTAGACGGTCAGGGTGTAGAAGTTGGAGATTTCGATGAAGCTCTCCGGGCGCACCGGGTGGGCCATGGGGCCGGCGTCTTCGGCGAACTGGTGGGTGCGCAGGTAGGCGACGTCTTCGATGCGCTTGACCGTGCGCGAGTTCATGTCGGCACTGAACTCGGCATCGCGGAATACCGTGAAGCCTTCCTTCAGCGACAGCTGGAACCAGTCACGGCAGGTGACACGGTTGCCCGACCAGTTGTGGAAGTACTCGTGGGCGACAACCCCTTCGACGCGCTGGTGCGCAGCATCGGTGGCGGTTTCGGCACGGGCCAGCACACAGCTGGAGTTGAAGATGTTCAGGCCCTTGTTTTCCATGGCGCCCATGTTGAAGTCATTGACCGCAACAATCATGAAGATGTCCAGGTCGTACTCGCGGCCATAGACTTCTTCGTCCCAGCGCATGGACTTTTTCAGGCTGACCATGGCGTGGTCGCACTTGTCGATGTTCTCGGGTTCGACGTAGATACGCAGGGTTACCTCACGGCCGGACTGACGGGTGAAGCTGTCTTCAACGCACCACAAGTCACCGGCCACCAGGGCGAACAGGTAGGCCGGTTTCATGAACGGGTCTTCCCAGGTCGCCCAGTGGCGGCCGTCTTCGGCCGGCCCGCTGCCGATCGGGTTGCCGTTCGACAGCAGGACCGGGTAGCGATGTTGCTCGGCGATGACCGTGGTGGTGAAGGTGCTCATCACGTCCGGGCGGTCGAGGTAGTAGGTGATCTTGCGGAAGCCCTCGGCCTCGCACTGGGTGCAGAACATCTTGCCCGACTTGTACAGGCCTTCCAGGGCGGTGTTGCTTTCCGGGTGGATCTTCACGCTGGTGTCGAGGGTGAAGCGCTCGGCCTTGGGCTGAACGGTCAGGCTGTCGGCGTCGAGCCGGTAGTCGCCTGGCTGCAATTCCTGGTCATCCAGCGAAGCGCGCAGCAGTTCCAGCTGCTGGCCATCGAGTTCCAGTGGCGGCAGGCCGGCACCTCGTGCCGGGTTGCGGCGCATGACCAATTGCGCGTGAACCAGGGTGTGGTCCTCGAACAGCTCGAAGGTCAGGTGCGTCTCGTCGATCAGGTACTCGGGCGCCTGGTAATCCTTCAGGTAGATCACTTGCGGTTGTTCGGTACGCATGTGCAGGTCCTTTTTACTGGAGCACGGCCAACTGGTAGGCCGTGTACTTGCGAATATTGATCACACCGGTGTCGAAGATCAGGTACTGGCCCTTGACGCCCAGCAGCGTGCCCTCGGCCACCGGGTCCTTGTCGAGGTTGAAGCTGACAATCTTCTTCGGGTACGCCTCGACCGGGTAGTTCATCTGCACCACTTCGGCGTCCGGCAGCGGCTGGATCGCCTGCAGGCCAAAGCGCCCCTGCAGCTCGCGCAGGCCGTCGGCGCAGGCTTCGAAGACCTGCTCACGGATGGCCGGCAAGTCGAGCACCTCGGCATCGCCCTTGAGCAGCGCGCGCCAATTGGTGCGGTCCGGCACCTGGCTGCGCAGCACGTCTTCGACCAGGCCCGATTGCTGGCGGGTGGCCACGCGCATGATCGGCAGCGCCTGGCTGGCGCCCTGGTCGAGCCAGCGGGTGGGCAGCTGGGTGGCACGGGTGATGCCGACCTTGATCCCCGACGAATTGGCCAGGTAGACGACGTGGTCGGTCATGCAGAACTGTTCGCCCCACGACGGCTCGCGGCAGGTGCCGGCGTCGTAGTGGCATTTTTCCGGGGCCATGATGCACACATCGCATTGGGCCAGCTTGGTCATGCACGGGTAGCAGTAACCCTGGCTGAAGCTGGTCTTGGTGCGCTTGCCGCAATGGCTGCAATGAATGGCGCCGAGGTATTCCAGGCGCAGGCGCTGGCCGATCATGGGGTTGACCGGCACCTGCGTGTCATCCAGGCGGAAGCTGTACTGCACCACTGGCGCCTGCAGGCTGACGGCCATCTTGCTCAACGAGCCACGCGCGAGTTCGATCAATGTACCGAGTCCGACTTGAACAGAATGTTGGCGATGGGCGCGGACTTCGACGCGCATTCCTGTGGGCCCATGTAGCCGGTGCGCTGGTCTTCGGGCAGGTTCTTCATCTCCCAGGCGATGACCGCCTGCAGCGACAGTTCTTTCTGCTCGGCAGTGAGCTTGCGGCCATCGGACCATTTGCCGATTTCCACCGCCAGTTTCAGGCTCTGGTAAATTTCCGGGGTGATGTTTTCAATCATTTGCGCGAAAGTGGACATAGTGTCTCCTGATTCAAGCGGACAGTTTACGCCGGGCCAGCGCCCCACCCAAGAGCCCGGTCAGGCATCCGATGAGCAGCCCGCCGACGTGAGCGGCATTGGCGATCTGGCCAAGGCCGAGGGTGCCGACCACGCCGGTCAGGCATACCACCAGCCAGATCAGCATCATCACCAGCACGCCCTTGGGCAGGTTGAAGTAACGGTCGGGCGCCAGCCACTGGTACAGCCAGATATGCCCGAGCAGGCCGTACAGCACGCCGGACAGGCCGCCAAACAGGCTCGGCCCGCTGGTGTAGTGCTGGGCCAGGTTGGACACCAGGCTGAACAGCAGGGTCAGGCCCAGCAACGCCCACGGGCCCTGGCGCAGTTCGATACGTTTGCCCAGCTCCCAGTACCACAGGCTGTTCATGGCCAGGTGCAGCACGCCGAAATGCAGCAGCATGGGCGATACCAGGCGCCACCACTGGCCTTGGTCGAGCGTTTGCGTGAGCGGCGTGAAGTACAGGTAGTCGCCCTGTACGCGGAAGTCGAGGAAGGTGAACCAGCTGATGGTGGTGAAGTTGTCCCCCAGGTTGGTCAGACCGGCGACGATGAAGCACAGCAGCAGGGTGAGAGTGGTGACTTTGCAGGCTTTGGCTTGCGCTACCAGGGAGGGTTGTGTGGGGCTGTTCGCGGGCATGCCCGCTCCCACAGGGTCCTGCGCAAGTTCGAGGTCGGCGTTGCCGTCCGGGTAGCGTTGGTAGAGCTGCAGCACATCTTCGGCCAGGGTGTCGGGGGCCCAGAGGACCTGGGCATCACCCTCCTCGCTGACCCGGTGCGGCACCTGCAGGCGTTGCAACAGGTGGACGAAGCCGCTGAGGTCGACCGACAGCGGCAGGCGCATCACTTCGATAATGTTCATTGGTTGGCCTGTGGGCGGTCGACGTCGACCCAGACGAACTTGTGTGGGTCGATGCGGGTTTCATCATCCAGCCGGTAGGCGACCAGCTTGCCGTAGAGCACGGCGCTGTAGTCCAGGCAGGCCAGGTTGGCACGGATCGGTGCCGGGCGGCCGCTGCGCCAGTAATGCCCGACGAACAGCATCGGCTGGTCTTCGTCATAACGCAGCAAGGCGTTCTTCTGGCTGTGGCTGAGCGGGGTGCTGGCCACTTTCTCGGGCAAGGCATCGGGCTGGAACACGATGTCACCGTAGGTTTTCGGGTCTTCTTCCCAGAACTTGGTGCGGAAGAAGGCGCGGGTCAGGCCGTCGCCGCCGGTCAGCGTCAACCCGTCCGGCAGGCGCATGTCGGTACCGCGCAACAGGCGGTTGCACACGGTGTCGGCAAAACTGCCACTGACCGCCGAGGCCTGGATGAAGTGTTCATCGATGCGTCCGTCGGGGTATTGCTGGCGCAGCGGCTCGATCAGCCGCGGGTCCCAGCAGGCGTGCACCAGGCGGAAGCGTCCGGCGTCGATGAACAGCGGCAACTGGTAGAACCAGTTGACGAAATCGTGCCAATCGCCGGGGTGCTGGGCAAACTGGGTCAGGGTTTCGTCGATCAACCGGGCATGCCGCGGCGTGTGTTCGCGGACATAGGCCTTGCCGCTGCCAGGCAGCGCCGGGGTGACCCAGCCCAGGGCATTGTATTCGTGGTTGCCCATGATGCAGAACGCCTGGCCGGCTTCGACCATGTCGTGGACGATGTGCAGCGCCTCACGAATGCGTGGCCCGCGGTCGACGATATCGCCAAGGAACAGCGCCTGACGCCGCGGGTGGCGCCACACGCCAGCCACGCGCTTGTATCCGAGGGCGTCGAGCAGGCGTTCAAGGGTAAGCGCACAGCCGTGCACGTCGCCGATGATGTCAAAACTTCGCGCCGGATCGAGCATCAGTCGTCACTGCTCCCCAGGCGGCTGCCCCAACCCAGCTTGGTGCGGCAGACCTCGTAGTAATTGTGGTCCAGCGGATGGATCAGGCGCAGCTTTTGCGGCTTCTTGCTGACCGTGATGGTGTCGCCGGGGGCGCACGTGAAGTGGTTCTGGCCGTCACAGGACACCTGCGGGTAGATCTGCAGGTCCTTGGACACCACGATCTTCAGCTCGCTGTTGCCGTCAACCACGATCGGCCGGCCCGACAAGGTGTGCGGGTACATCGGCACGATGACGATGGCATCGAGCTTGGGGTGCATGATCGGGCCACCGGCCGACAGTGCATAGGCGGTAGAGCCGGTGGGGGTGGCGACGATCAGGCCGTCGGCCTTCTGGCTGCAGACGAACTGGCCGTCGATGTAGATCTCGAACTCGATCATGCGCGTGGACTTGCCCGGGTGCAGCACCACATCGTTCAGCGCATCGCCCTGGCCGATGGCCTCGTGATGGCGACGCACCTCGGCCTGCAGCAGAAAACGGTTTTCTACCAGGTAGTGGCCGTCGAGCACTTCGGCGACCTTCTGCTCCAGCTCGTCCGGGCGGATGTCGGTGAGAAAACCCAGGTTGCCACGGTTGATACCCAGCACCGGAATGTTGTGCCGGGCCAGCGCGCGGGCAGCGCCCAGCAGGCTGCCGTCGCCGCCGACCACGATGACCAGGTCGCAGACCTCGCCCAGCAGCTTGCGGGTGGACGTCTGCAAGCCATGGCCGGGCAGCACTTCGGCAATGGTGTCCTCGAGGATCACGTGCAGGTGGCGATCGAGGAGGAATTTTTTCAGTCGGCGAATGGTGTCGAGCACCTGGGAGCTGCCAAGGCGACCGATGATACCGATATTGCGAAATTGCTCCATGGGGCTCCTGCAAGGCTCTGCGGCGGGTGACGATGCGCCGATTATGGGCGAAACCACCGGGCAGCGGCAAACCGGCTATGCTCGCAGGATGACGCCATTCGCCCAGCTTCACGACCTGCCCCGACAACTGCAGCGCCCCACCGTGCGTGACCTGGCATGGGCCGTGTTGTCGCCGCCACTGCTCAGCGCCCCGCCCTGCCCCCAGCGCCACCCGCTGGCGGGCAGCCTGTGGGCGCAGCAGCCGCAGCGCCTTGAACAATGGTTGCGGGCCCTGGATGCCGATGACCGACCGTTGCGCGAGTGGCTGGCGCAATTGGGCAGCCGGCGCCTGGGGCATTACTACGAACGCCTGTGGCAATTTGCCCTGGGCCAGGCACCAGGCATCGAGCTGCTGGCCGCCAACCTGGCGATTCGCGACGGCGGGCGCACCTTGGGCGAGCTCGACGTGGTGATGCGCGACCGCGACGGCGTGCACCACCTGGAACTGGCGATCAAGCTGTACCTGGGCCCGGAAGGCGCCGGGCACGATCCCCATGCCTGGCTGGGGCCAGGTTGCCATGACCGGCTGGGGACCAAGCTTGCGCACCTGGCGGGGCACCAGTTGCCCATGTCCAAGGGGGCGCACAGCCGTCAGGCGCTGGCGCAGCTAGGGGTGGAGCAGGTGCAGGCGCAAATGTGGCTGGGGGGTTACCTGTTCTATCCATGGCCTGGGCCCCCCGAGGCCCCTGAGGGCGCCAACCCGCAACATTTGCGTGGTCGCTGGCTTCGTCGGCGGGACTGGGTGATGGGCGAAGGCGAGCGTTGGCAGCCGCTGCAGCGGCATGCCTGGCTGGCGCCGGCAAGGGTGGAGTCAGGTGAGTGCTGGCACGCGGAGCAGTTTGCGGCGTGGCTGCATGTGCTGGAGCAGCAGGCACCGGCGCAGTTGCTGGTACGACTGGCACCTGATGCCGATGGCGCCTGGCAGGAGGCAGAGCGGGTGTTTCTGGTGGCTGATGACTGGCCGTATCTGCCCGGTAACTGATGTCACCTGTTCCGGCCCGCGAACGGGGTAGTGGCCGACAACACAATTTTCACAGACCCAGCGCAAAGATTCGTTTCTGGTAACCCTTACAATGGTACCTGAGCGCCAGCAAGAGCGCCTTTCCGACCTGATGACGAGGACCGATCATGGTTTCATCCAACCCCGCGACCCATTACGCGCGCCTGTCCATCGCCCTGCATTGGCTGATGCTGGTGCTGCTGGCCGCTGTCTATGCCCTCATCGAACTGCGTGGCCTGTTCCCCAAGGACAGCGCTGAACGCAACCTGATGAAGGACCTGCACTTCATGCTGGGGCTGAGCGTGTTCGTGCTGGTCTGGCTGCGCCTGGCCATGCGCCTGAGCCGCCCGACTCCGCCCATCGTGCCAAAACCACCCGCCTGGCAGACCGGCCTGGCGCACCTGGTGCACCTGGCACTGTACCTGATGATGATCGGCCTGCCGCTGGCCGGCTGGCTGATCCTAAGCGCCGCCGACAAACCGGTGCCGTTCTTCGGCCTGGAGCTGCCGCACCTGATCGGCCCCGACCCGGACCAGGCCAAGTTCATCAAGGGCTGGCATGAACGCATCGGCAGCTGGGGCTACTGGTTGATCGGCATTCATGCCGTGGCCGGCCTGTACCATCACTACGTCAAGCGCGACAACACCCTGTTGCGCATGCTGCCCTACAAGTAACCGCGCCGGCCCTGCAACCCGCCGGTGTGCACCACGATCAGGCGAGTGCCGAGCGCGAACAGCCCGGCCTCGACCTGTTGCCGCAGGGCCAGCAGGGCCTTGCCGGTATAGAGGGCTTCGAGTGGCACGCCGGTGTGCCGTTCGCAGTCGGCGATGAACGCCAGCAACTCATCGTCGAACTTGCCGAAGCCGCCACGGCAGGCGTCGTGCAGCTGATAGCCCTGCGTCCCCGCCAGCTCGGTCAGCGCTTGCTCGACCCCATGATCCCGCGGTACGGCCAATGCGCCATGCACCACATGCCTACCCTCCTCGGCCAACACCATGCCGGCCATGGTCGTCCCGGTTCCAGCGGCCAGCCACCAAGCGTCATAGTCGGCCCAGCCGAGTGCGGCGAGTTGTGCGCGGGCCTGATCGAGGATAAGGGCACAGCCTTGCGCCCCCGCCAGCCCGCCACCGCCTTCGGGAATACACTGCCAACCCGGATAGCGCGCCTGCCAGGTTTGCCAGAAACCGGGTTGGTTGCGCGCGCGGTAACCGCCGTAGCCCAGCCAGTGCAACTGCATGCCCAGCGCCTGCAGGTCACGCACGGTCGGCGTGTCCTGGGCGTGCCCGCGCAGCAAGCCGGCGGTGGCGAAGCCGAAGCGTTTGCCGGCGGCGGCCAGGGCGTGCAGGTGGTTGGAATGGTTGCCACCTAGGCTGATCAGCCCAGGAGCGTTGCTGGCCATGGCATGCTGCAGGTGATGTCGCAGCTTGAACCATTTGTTGCCGCTGATCAGCGGGTCGATCAGGTCCAGACGCAGGATGGCTGCTTTGACCCTGGCGTTTTCCAGCCAGGGCAGGTTCAGTGGATGCAGAGGGGCTTGGGCTAGGTCGAGGCGCATGCAGCGAGTTTACCAGTGAACGCGGGGGCGCTGCGCGCCCCTTTCGCGACACAAGGCCGCTCCTACAGGTCTTGCGCAGGGCCCGGGGTTGGGCAAATCCCTGTAGGAGCGGCCTTGTGTCGCGAAAGGGCCGCAACGCGGCCCCGACAATTTCAGAGCTCGGCCGCCAACCTCGAACCTTGGTTGATCGCCCGCTTGGCATCCAGCTCCGCCGCCACATCCGCGCCACCAATCAGGTGCACCGACTGCCCCGCCGCCACCAGCCCTTCCTGCAGCTCGCGCAGCGGATCTTGCCCGGCACAGATCACCACGTTATCCACCGCCAGCACCTGCGTATCGCCGCCGTCCACACGAATGTGCAGGCCGGCATCGTCGATACCCAGGTACTCGACGCTGTTGAGCATCTGAACTCCCTTGTTCTTCAACCCGGTGCGGTGAATCCAGCCGGTGGTCTTGCCGAGCCCGTCACCCACCTTGGATTTCTTGCGCTGCAACAGGTACACCTGCCGCGCGGGGGCATGCGGCTCGGCCCTGATCCCGGCCACGCCACCTCGCGCCTGAAGCTGGGTATCGATGCCCCACTCTTTCCAGAATGCCGCTCGGTCCTGGCTGGTGGCCACGCCCTGATGCACCAGGTACTCGGACACATCGAAGCCGATACCCCCTGCACCGATTACCGCTACAGCCTTGCCCACCGGCTTGCGCTCGAGCAGCACGTCCAGGTAGCTAAGCACCTTGGCATGCTCCACGCCCGCAATGGCCGGTGTCCGCGGGGCGATGCCAGTAGCCAGGATGATTTCATCAAAGCCACCGTCCACCAGTGCCTGCACATCTACACGGGTATTCAGGCGTAGGTCGACGCCCGTGCTTTTGACCTTGTTGCGGAAGTAACGCAGCGTTTCAAAGAACTCTTCCTTGCCCGGCACCCGCTTGGCCACGTTGAACTGGCCACCGATTTCACCGGCGGCGTCAAACAGGGTCACCGCATGGCCCCGCTCGGCCGCCACGGTGGCCGCCGCCAGGCCAGCCGGGCCGGCGCCTACCACGGCAATGCGCTTCACCGTACGTACAGGCAGGTAGTTGAGTTCGGTCTCGTGGCAGGCACGCGGGTTGACCAGGCAGCTGGTCAGCTTGCCGCCGAAGGTGTGGTCCAGGCAGGCCTGGTTGCAGCCGATGCAAGTGTTGATTTCATCTGCGCGACCGGCAGCGGCCTTGTTGACGAAGTCCGGGTCGGCGAGAAACGGTCGGGCCATCGAGACCATGTCGGCATCGCCCTCGGCCAGCACTGCCTCGGCCACTTCCGGGGTGTTGATGCGGTTGGTGGTGATCAGTGGAATGCTCACCACGCCCCGCAACTTGGCGGTGACTTTGCTGAAGGCCGCACGCGGCACTTTTGTGGCGATGGTCGGGATGCGCGCCTCGTGCCAACCGATGCCGGTGTTGATCAAGGTAGCGCCGGCCTGCTCGATGGCCTTGGCCAGCAGCTCGATCTCGTCCCAGGTGCTGCCACCCTCGACCAGGTCGAGCATCGACAGGCGGAAGATGATGATGAAGTTCGGCCCTACCGCGCTGCGCACCCGGCTGACGATTTCCACCGCCAGGCGCATGCGGTTTTCATAACTGCCGCCCCAGCGGTCGGTGCGGTGGTTGGTGTGCGCGGCGAGGAACTGGTTAATGAAATAACCTTCCGAACCCATGATCTCGACGCCGTCGTAACCGGCGCGCTGGGCCAGCACGGCACAATTGACGAAGTCGGCAATCTGCTTCTCGATCCCCTCCTCGTCCAGCGCCTTGGGCTTGAACGGGTTGATCGGCGCCTGGATCGCGCTAGGTGCCACCTGGCGTGGGCTGTAGGCGTAGCGCCCGGCATGCAGGATCTGCAGGCAGATCTTGCCACCGGCGGCGTGCACCGCCTCGGTGACGATTCGGTGCTTGTCGGCCTCTTCCTCGGTGCTGAGCTTCGCCGCACCGGAATACACCCCGCCTTCATCGTTGGGCGCAATGCCGCCAGTGACCATCAGGCCAACACCACCGCGGGCGCGCTCGGCAAAGTATGCAGCCATGCGCTCGAAGCCGCCGGGGCGCTCTTCGAGGCCGGTGTGCATCGAGCCCATCAGGGTGCGGTTGCGCAAGGTGGTAAAGCCCAGGTCCAGCGGGGCAAGCAGGTGCGGGTAGCGGTCGGCGGCCATGGAAAGGTCCCCTGATGGCGTGATCACGGAATGCGGGCACCTCACTGGTGGCGGGCCCCGTCGTTTGTATGTCAGCGACATTAAACAGCCGTTTGAATTGCCTCAATGATCAAAACTGACAAGTTAATGATCGTCACGAACATCGGAGACAACCGTCGGCAGCAAAGCTGCCAGGATTTCACCGCTATAAGGTTCGCCTGGCTTGATCGCCAAACAGTCTCCCCGCGCATTTGCCAGGCAACGCAGCTCTGCCAGACTCTTCAAGCACGTTTGATCATCCACCCATGGAACGTGGCGCCTACTCAGTGCGCCCGGAGGGTTCGCTCATGCTGACAAAAGGATGGGACACCATCAGCATCGTTCGCCAAGAGAGCGTGAACAGTGACTTGGCAGCCAGCTGGAACAGCCTCGACCACGAATTTTCCTATACCTCGGATGAAGGCTACGCCTGCCACGGAGTGTTCGACTGCTGGTCGGTCATAAACGGTGGCGGCGGGCGCTTGCTGCGCCTGCGCATGCCTATACGCTCAGGTTTTTTCGAAGCCAGTGGCACCAGCCGCTCGCTGACCGGCGCGGTTGCCATCATCGAGGTCACCCTGTCGCTGTTGCCTCAAGGCAACGGCCAGGTGCAGTTGAAGTCGGCCTTCGTGCACAAGGCCGGAGCCACTCAACCATTGCAGGGCGACGAAGGTGGCTGGCTGCGCGGCATAACCCTGCAAGACCCCGACGGGTCGCTAGGCCCTTTCGCCGCCGTGGTGCTGGACTGCATCTGCAACTACCTGGTCGAGCATCCCCTACAGTTCACCCACACCTTCGCGACCATCAACTTCAGCAAAACCACTGCCCCGGAATGGGCCAGACCGCGCAAATGTACCTATGCGTATCTCGATTCGGGCTTCCTGGCGATCATGGCCGTCTGTACCGAACGCGACATCAGTGAGCTGCCACTGGATATCGATGTGTCGGGCATCAGCCAGGGTGGGCAGTCGAGCTATGTGCTGTCTCCACGCATGGTCCTGGAGCATCTGGTACTGCCCGGGCTGCTTCAGCTTTACCAGGGTGCCACGGCGCAGGACTACCGCTTCGACAATACGCAGATGGTCAACATACCGACCTTGCGCATGAAGGCCATCAAATCAGGGGCGATCTGGTACACCCCCGTTGTCTTCGCCGGTTGCAACCCTGCACGAATACTCGGCGACTTCGTCACCGTCGACTATAAGGGCGACTGTGACCTGCACGCAGGGATCGACATGAAGTGGAACGGCTGGCTAAGGATGAAGCTGGTGCTCGATGGCAACACCATCAACTTCGTCAAGCAATCGTCCGACTTCAGAAAGGAAGTCCATATTCCCTGGTACCTGGCCTGGCTCTCCCCCATCGTCAGCCTGATCACCCATATCGTCACCGCTGTCATCTCCGATGACCTGATCAGCGCCATCGCCGCGCGTGGCGGCTCGGTCAAGGCCGACACCATCGATTGCGTGTCCTGGAGCAACGCCACGCATACCGCTTCGTCGAGCTACCTCGCCGAGGCCCTTGTCATCAACTACGTGTGACCCCCACCAACACAAGGAGCCGTATCATGAGCAATGAAAGCAAGGTCATGCTGTCCGGGTTTGCCCAGCCCATCTCGCTACGCCTCGATCACCTCAATGAAACCGCGCGCCAGACCCTGCGCGAATCACCCCTGTACCGCAACGCGGCGCTTGTACACAGTTCCGAAGATGCCTTGCGGGCCGCGCAGCTACTGACCAGTGCCGGAACACTGGCCAGTACGGTCACGACCAATGGCTGGGATACCGTGAGCATCTGCCGGGTCTCTGCGCTCAACCAGCGCATCGCCCTGGAAAAAACCTACCCCGCCAACATCGACGCCGGGGTCGACAGCTTCTCGCTCAAGGCCGACTTCGATGCCTGGTCGATAACCACCGGCGGCGACGGACGCAACGTCAAGGTGCGCATCCCCTTCGGCTCAGGGACATACAAAGGCCTGAACGGCAAAACCTACCAGGTTCAGGGGATGTCCGCGGATGTCTATGTCAAGCTCAGCTACTTCCCGGCGCCCAATCCAGTATCGGCTTCAGACGGCACGTACGAACTGCAGGTCAACACCCAGGCAACGGACCCGGATGACCCGATCGCGGCGGTGATTGCCCTGAGGGACCCGAACAACGTCCTGAGCGGCATTGACCAGAGCGTGATGCGCGGCGTGCTCGAAGACTGGCTGAACCAGCCCGAGAACCTGAAGAAGTTCGACACCCTGTTCAGTACCGTACTGATCAACAACATGGGCAAGGAAAGCGAGGAGTTCAAATGGCTGCGGGCCACCTCCATGAGCTATGCCTATACCGACAAGAACAGTGAGGAAAGCAGCATCTTCGGCGTGCTGGCCATGACCAACGAGCGTGACTCCACGGGTTTGCCGAACCAGTTGCCTGCCGTGATGCTGGCTGCGGACAACAATGCCAACTTCCTCATCAGCCGGGAGATCTTCGTCAAGTACCAGTTGCTGGCTGCCTTGCCGTTCATCTTCGAGGGCACCACCGAGGCCAACTTCACCCTGGATGCAGCGGGCACGTCCATCACTGCCAACGATCTGAAGCTCGACAGCGTCAAGTTCGGAGCCATCACCTATCATCCCGTGGCCGAAAAGTTCGATATCAACTTCGACGAGTCCTATATCCGTACCGAATGCAAGGTACGCACCGACATCTCTCCGGGTGTCGTGGCCTATACCCGTATCGTCACCAAGCAGACGCTGCAACTGGGCGTCAACGACAAGGGCGAACAGGTGATGGTATATGCCATGGTCGGAGACCCGGATGTCCAAAACACGACAGACATCGCCACCTGGGTGGTCATCACCGAAGCCATCCTGGGCGCAATTGCCGCGGTGGCCACCGCCGTGGCGGGTGGCGTGGGCGGCAAGGTGATGGCGTTGATCGTCGGCATCATCGCGGCGTTGGTGGTGGCTATTGTCAGCATCGTCATCCACGTGATCATCGAGCGCGTGGTGGCTGGCGGGGTAACCAACAACATTCCGTCCATAGCGCCCATGGTCAAAGTGGCGGCGAACCAGGTCAAATGGCCATTCACTGAACCCGATGCCTTTGTCCTGACCGACATCACCTACTCCGGTGCGCTGATATTCGGTGGCTCACTCAAGTTGCTCGAGAAATTCTGCATCCAGAACAACCGCCTCGCCCTGGCGACGCTGGCCGCCTGACCTTGCCAACACTACCCCGGGCCTCGATGCCCGGGGTTCGTTGCACGCCCATCACCATTCCTTTGGTATGATCAAAAGTCGATTGTGCATGGATCCATGCAGTGCGCTGCTCAAACCGATCACAAAGGCGCGAGATTGCGGCTTCATCGCTCCGTATGGCCACTCCACTTTTAACGAATACCACGCTTGATGCGAAAACTCCTGGCAAGCGCCCTGGCGCTGGTGATGATCGCCGCCCTCTGCGGCTATGGCTTCTGGACCCAACAGCGCCCGGAGGGCCACTACCTGTCCGACCTGCGCATCGAATTGGCGCTTAACCATGGCGTGCCGGGCGAACGCGGCAACCTGCTGGGTATCGAGCCGCTGCTGTACCCGGGCGACTACCAGAACCTGCAACGCCTGCACCGTAAACTTGCAGCCTACCTGGAGCAAGCCCGTGCCCAAGGCCTGGTGAACCCGCGCACGGTGGTGGTGTTGCCGGAACACATCGGTACCTGGCTGTGGGCGCGCGGGGAGAAGAACGAGCTGTATCAAGTTACCCAGCGCCGCGAAGCCCAACAATGGCTGGAGCTGAGCAACCCGCTGCGCTATGGCCTGGCCTTGCTTGGCGCTGACGGCGATGACTGGCGCGCCGATGCGCACTTGCGCATGAAGGCCGAGCAGATGGCCACGGACTACCAGCAGCTGTTCGGCAGCCTGGCCAAGGAATTTGGCGTCACGTTGGTGGCCGGTTCGATCGTGCTGCCCGAACCCTATGTGAAACAAGGCGTACTGCACACCGGCCGTGGCCCGCTGTTCAACAGCAGTGTGGTGTTTGCCGGTGACGGCTCGCTACTGGGGCAGCCCCAGCGCCAGCAATATCCCGACAGTGAAATGCGCCGCTACGTCCACGACGGCCGCCAGCACCCGCTGCAGGTCGTGCAGACCCCGGCCGGACGCCTTGGGGTACTGGTGGGCAGTGACAGCTGGTACCCGGAAAACCACCAGCAACTGACTGAACAAGCCGTACAACTGGTCGCCAACCCGGCGTTTCTCAGTGGCAAGGGCAGCTGGCACGCACCCTGGCGGGGAAATCGCCATCAGGATGCCAGCGCCGGGCTGGCCTTGCAGCGCGGCGAAGTCAGTGAACAGACGGCTTGGCAACGCCTGACCGAAGTGGCCGGAACCGACATCAGCAGCATGAGCGTGTTCATGCGCGGACAGTTCTGGGACCAGGGCAGCGATGGCCAGGGCTTTGCGCGCCAGTCGGGAGCGTTGCTTGCCGCCCCTCCCAGCCCAGGTGCTCGCCTGCTGAATGTGTGGCTGTAAGCCCATGGCCCGCCCCCGCGTGCGCCTGGGCGAACTGTCGGTTGGTTTTGTCCAGCCTTTGAGCGAAGCCTTGCGCGAGCTGGGCCACGACCCTGAACCATTGCTGCGCCGCTACGGCCTCGACGCGACACGCCTTGGCGAAGCCGGCGCACGCCTGTCCATCCCCCGCTACATGCATCTGGGCCACGCAGCCATTGAAATGAGCGGTGAGGCCGCTTTCGGCCTGCGTATGGGGCGCCTCAGCCGGCTGGCGCATACGGGCCTGGCCGGGATCACTGCGGCCCAGGCCCCCACCGTGGGTGAGGCCGCGCGCACCCTGCTGCGTTTCGAGCCGCTTTACGCGGCCAACTACCGCGGCCATTCCAGCTTTGAGGAAGATGCCCAGGGCGCATGGCTGCGCTTTTATTCCATCAGCCCCTATAACGACTACAACCGCTTTGTGGTCGACTCACTGCTGGCCGGCTGGCTGGCCCAGTTGGCCGACCTTGCCGGCACCCCGGTGCAGGCCGAGCGCCTGGAGATCGAGTTTGCCGCGCCCTCCTATGCTGCGCGCTATCAACCGCTCTGCAGTACGCCTGTGCAGTTCGCCGCCGACGGCAATCAGCTGCGCCTGAGCCGTGCCACCTTGCAACTGGCCAACCCCAGCCATTGCCCGAGTACCTGGCAGCATCTGCTGCAATTGTGCGAGGCAGAACTGCTGCAGCGCACGCGCGTTCGCAGCCTGGGTGAGCGCATCACCCACCTGCTGGGCCCGCTGCTCAATGGCGGCCGTGAACCGGACCTGGAAGAAGTGGCGCAGCACCTGCAGCTGCCAAGCTGGACCTTGCGCCGCAAGCTCGCAGAAGAAGGCACGCGCTTTCGCGACTTGCTCAACGAAACACGGCGCGACCTGGCCGAGACCTACATCCGTGACACGGCGCTGGCCTTTGGCGAGATTGCCTATCTGTTGGGGTTTGCTTCGGCCGAGGCCTTCCAGCGCGCATTCAAGCGCTGGACGGGCCTCACGCCGGGGGAGTTCCGCCGCAGTCAGCGGCAGCCGGGCTAGAGTTCGGTGGCGTCGTCGGCCGGTTCCGGGGTGTCCAGTTCGTAAGCCTGGGTTTCGAGTAGTTCTTCTTGATATTCATCCATAGCCCTGCGTCCTCTTTGCTCATTTTGCCTTTGTAGATATCGCCTTCAGCCTAAGCAGGTGGGATGAAGGGATGATGACAAGCTTATGAGTGGTAAACGTAGCAGGTGTTCAGGAAGTTATCGCGAGGCGTCTGTAACAGGGGATGTTTTCAGCCTGAACCGGCCCTTTCGCGGGGCTGCCAGCGAAAGGGCCGGTTCAGGCGTCCCCTCAAAGGGAGGGGGCGACGGCCTCGGCCGGCTGGGCATCCTGCTGCACCTGAATGGGTGCAGCTTCCGCCGGCGGGGCCACAGGCTGCGAACCCTGGCTGTCATCCACCAGCGGCGCCGCTACCGCCTCGCTGGCCGGGGCTACCTGCGCAGGTGCAGGCGGCGCATCAACCAAAGGCGCAGCTGCCGGGGCCGGCGCCACCGGGTTCGCCGCAGCTTGCTCTGGAAGCCCAAGGTCCGCCGCCGGTTTTTCAACCTTCGGTGCTGGCTCTTCGACCTTGGCCTTGCTCACTTTTTTTGGCTTGGGCAGGTAGCTCTCTACCAGGGCGAAATAGCGGTCATAGAATTGCGCCGCCGTCACCGTCTCGCTGGCGACCTTGACCATCGAGTCGTCGCTGGAGCCGATCGGCATCGACACCGACCCCAGCACACCCACGCCCAGGCTGGCGGAGGTGTTGGACTTCTTCAGGGCATAGCGGTCCTGCAGGGCGTTGGCGAACATGGTCGAGCGCTGCTCGTCGCTCACATCCGGCGCACAGGTGACATTGAAGCTGATCTGCAGGTGGTTCTCGCTGTTTTGCTGAAAGCTCTTGTTACCCACCACCTGGTTGGCGCCGCTGCTGGTGATGATGTATCCCTGGCTGAGCAAAGCACGCCGGGCGGCCTCGCAAGAGCCGGCATCGCTCACCGGAAAGCTGCGCGAGAAGGTACCCGAGTCATCGAAGTTCTCGTGCTCGTAGACGGCCGCTTTTTTCGAGGAACAACCGGTCACGCCCGCCAGCACCAGGGCCAGCCCGAGCGCACCAAAGACGGAAGATCTGGTCATTGCGAATTCCGGGTATGTCGGGAAAGTGCCTATTGTGCAACACAGCAGGCGGGCACAGGAACCGCTGGTCGGTGAAGAATCTGTCAGGTTGGTGTAAATCTGGGTAAAGGCAGGCAATTGCCAGGCGCACCAACGAAAAAAGCGACCCGAAGGTCGCTTTAACGTTGCCACAAGGCGTTCATGGGGCCTTGAGGCGAAGATGGCGCAGCGGACGGGACTCGAACCCGCGACCCCCGGCGTGACAGGCCGGTATTCTAACCGACTGAACTACCGCTGCGTATCATTCAGGCTTTCGCCCGATTGAAACCTGGGTCTACCCTTCCGGCGCGATGGCCTCAGGGCAGGCACAAAAAAAGCGATAACGCGATCGCTTCTCTTGTGTTTGCTTCAAGGTGTTCTAGGGACCTTGAAGCGAAGATGGCGCAGCGGACGGGACTCGAACCCGCGACCCCCGGCGTGACAGGCCGGTATTCTAACCGACTGAACTACCGCTGCGTATCGTTCAGGCTTGCGCCCGATTGAAACTGGGTCAGCCCAAGGCAATTGCCTTGTGGCTTCAGACCGGTGCCAAGCACCCATCTGTTACTGAAAAATGGCGCAGCGGACGGGACTCGAACCCGCGACCCCCGGCGTGACAGGCCGGTATTCTAACCGACTGAACTACCGCTGCGCAGTGCGTTCCTCTCTGGCTATCGGCTTCTTGCGAACCCGATGCTCCAGGAACATCTCAGGAAGTGGTGGGTGATGACGGGATCGAACCGCCGACCCTCTGCTTGTAAGGCAGATGCTCTCCCGGCTGAGCTAATCACCCTCGCGATGTTGCTTGTTGCGTTTGCTTCGCTGAGGCCGCGAAATTTACGCAGGTGGCGAAGCTAAGTCAATAGCCCCATTGAATTTTTTTCAAAAAGGCAACGTGATGTGATTGCCTGTGCCGGCCTCTTCGCGGGTAAACCCGCCCCTACAACGGTTAATGTCCGATTGTAGGAGCGGGTTTACCCGCGAAGAGGCCGGCGCAGAATAAACAAAGTGCTCAGCTGTAGATCATCTTGCGGGTCATGCCGCCATCGACCACAAACTCCTGGCCGGTGACAAATGCCGCCTGGCGTGACAGCAACCAGGCAACCATGGCCGCTACATCCTCCACAGTCCCTACCCTGCCCGTTGGGTGCTGGGCATGGTCAGCTTCGCTCAACGGCTCGGCACGGCGCTGCGACGGATCACGGGCATCGATCCAGCCCGGGCTCACCGCATTGACGCGAATCTCCGGGCCCAGGCTCATGGCCAGGGCATGGGTCAAAGCCACCAGGCCACCCTTGCTGGCCGCGTAAGCCTCGGTGTCGGGTTCGGACTGCCGAGCACGGGTAGAGGTCAGGTTGACGATCGCCCCATTGTGCGCACGCAGGTACGGGGCACAATGCTTGGCCAGCAGCATGGGCCCGCTGAGGTTGACCGCCAGCACCCGGTTCCATTGCGCCAGGCTCAGGCTTTCCAGCGTCTGGTTGTGCGGGTTGGCAATGGCCGCATTGCACACCAGCGCGTCCAGCCGGCCGAACTGCCCGAGCACTTCGGACACGCCGGCACTGACCTGGGCCTCATCGGCAACGTCCATGGTGATGAACCAGGCGTTGTCGCCCAATGCCTTGGCCACTTTGGTACCACGCTGGCGGTCCAGATCACTCAACACCACTTGCCAGCCTTCGCAGATCAGCCATGCAGCAATGCCCAGACCGATGCCGCGGGCGGCGCCCGTGACCAAGGCTACCCGGCCATTGTGGCCCGGGGTGCTGCCGCTGATTGCGATCACAATGCGGCCAGCCCGCGCGCCAGGTCAGCCTGCAGGTCGGCCACGTCTTCCAGGCCCACGGCGACGCGGATCAGGCTGTCGCGGATACCAGCAGCTTCACGTTCCTGCGGCGATAGGCGACCGTGCGAGGTAGTAGCCGGATGAGCAATGGTGGTTTTGCTGTCACCCAGGTTGGTCGTGATGGAAATCACTCGGGTAGCGTCGATGAAACGCCACGCGCCCTCTTTACCACCCTTGACCTCAAAGCTGACCACTGCACCAAACCCGCTCATCTGGCGCTTGGCCAGCTCGTGCTGCGGGTGGCTGGGTAGGCCGGCGTAGTGCACCTTCTCCACGCCGTCCTGCTGCTCCAGCCATTCGGCCAGGGCCTGAGCGCTTTCGCAGTGTGCACGCATACGCAGGCGCAGCGTTTCCAGGCCCTTGGTAAAGATCCAGGCGTTGAACGGGCTGAGGGTTGGACCTGCGGTTCGCAGGAAACCCACCACTTCTTTCATTTGCTCGGTACGGCCGGCAACCACACCGCCCATGCAGCGGCCCTGGCCGTCGATGAACTTGGTGGCCGAGTGGAACACAATGTCAGCACCCAGCTTCAGCGGCTGCTGCAACGCCGGGGTACTGAAACAGTTGTCCACCACCAGCATGGCGCCCCGCGCATGGGCGATTTTGCTGAGCGCAGTGATATCGACCAACTCGGCCAGCGGGTTGGAGGGCGACTCGACGATCAGCAGCTTGGTGTTGGCCTTGATGGCCTTTTCCCAACCGGTGAGGTCGACCAGTGGCACGTAGTCCACTTGTACGCCAAAGCGCTTGAAGTACTTCTCGAACAGGCTGATGGTGGAGCCGAATACGCTCTGCGACACCAGCACATGGTCACCGGCGCTGCACAGCGACATGACCACGGCCAGGATCGCCGCCATGCCGGTGGACGTACCCACGGCCTGTTCGGCACCTTCCATGGCCGCCAGGCGCTCCTCGAAGGCACGCACCGTCGGGTTGGTGTAGCGCGAATAGACGTTGCCCGGCGTTTCGCCGGCAAAGCGCGCAGCAGCATCGGCTGCCGTGCGGAACACATAGCTGGAGGTCAGGAACAGCGCTTCGCTGTGCTCGCCTTCCGGGGTACGGTTTTGACCAGCGCGTACCGCCAAGGTGTCGAAACCGACACCCTCGAGGTCACTGTCCAGTCGCCCGGCATCCCATTGATCCGTCATGCCGTCGCTCCCAAAATCAGTTGTTGTAAAGGTCGATGATCGCGCTGACGGCCTGGTTCTTGACCTTGGCCAAGTCGTTACGGGCCTGCTCGATGCGGTCGAGGTAGGCTTCGTCGATATCGCCAGTGACGTATTCACCGTTGAACACCGCGCAATCGAACTGCTCGATCTTGATCTTGCCGCCACCGACCGAGTCGATCAGGTCTGGCAGGTCCTGATAGACCAGCCAGTCGGCGCCAATCAACTCACCCACCTGTTCGGTGGTGCGGTTGTGGGCGATCAGTTCGTGCACACTCGGCATGTCGATGCCGTAGACGTTGGGGTAGCGTACTGCAGGGGCCGCGGAGCAGAAGTAGACATTCTTGGCGCCGGCTTCACGGGCCATCTGGATGATCTGCTTGCAGGTGGTGCCGCGCACGATCGAGTCGTCCACCAGCATCACATTCTTGCCGCGGAACTCCAGCTCGATGGCGTTGAGCTTCTGACGCACCGACTTCTTGCGCGCGGCCTGACCGGGCATGATGAAGGTACGGCCGATGTAACGGTTCTTGACGAAACCTTCGCGGAACTTGACGCCCAGGCGGTTGGCCAGTTCCAGCGCGGCGGTGCGGCTGGTATCCGGGATCGGGATGACCACGTCGATATCATGATCAGGGCGCTCGCGCATGATCTTGTCGGCCAGCTTTTCACCCATGCGCAGACGCGCCTTGTACACCGAGACCCCATCGATGATCGAGTCCGGCCGCGCCAGGTAGACGTGCTCGAAGATGCACGGCTGCAGCTTCGGCGCTTCGGCGCATTGCTTGGTGAACAGCTGGCCTTCTTCGGTGATGTACACCGCTTCGCCCGGCGCCAGGTCGCGGATCAGGGTGAAGCCGAGCACGTCCAGGGCGACGCTTTCCGACGCGATCATGTATTCCACACCTTCGTCGGTGTGACGCTGGCCGAACACCACCGGGCGAATGCCATGGGGGTCGCGGAAGCCTACGATGCCGTAGCCGGTGATCATGGCCACGACGGCGTACCCGCCAACGCAGCGGCTGTGCACATGGGAGACCGCAGCGAACACGTCTTCTTCGGTCGGCTGCAACTTGCCGCGCACTGCCAGTTCGTGGGCGAACACGTTCAGCAGCACTTCCGAGTCGGAATTGGTGTTGACGTGGCGCAGGTCGGACTCGTAGATCTCCTTGGCCAACTGCTCGACATTGGTCAGGTTGCCGTTGTGAGCCAGGGTGATACCGTAAGGCGAGTTGACGTAGAACGGCTGGGCCTCGGCCGAGGTCGAGCTGCCCGCAGTCGGGTAGCGCACGTGGCCGATGCCGATGTTGCCTACCAGGCGCTGCATGTGGCGCTGCTGGAACACGTCGCGCACCAGGCCATTATCCTTGCGCAGGAACAACCGGCCGTCATGGCTGGTCACGATACCGGCAGCGTCCTGGCCGCGGTGCTGGAGGACCGTAAGCGCGTCATACAGCGCCTGATTGACGTTCGACTTACCGACGATACCGACGATGCCACACATGCGACGCAACCCCTACTTTGATGAAACTTGAGTGAATAGCGCTCAAGGCTTGGACGGCCCGAGCAACTGTTCCTTGAACGGAAGATCAGCCGGAGTGCTGATCAGCCCACTGGGCGTCCATTGGCCGGTGAAACCCAGAATCAGGTTTTTCGACCAGTCGGCGACCAAGAGAAATTGTGGTATCAGGCGTGATTCCTGCCACCAGGTGTCTTGTTGAACCGGCCCCAGGCTGATCAGGCCTATGGCCACCACTACCAGCAAGGCCCCGCGCGCAGCACCGAAGGCCATGCCCAGGAAACGATCGGTGCCGGACAGCCCGGTCACGCGGATCAGCTCACCGACAAGGAAGTTGACCATGGCCCCCACCAGCAAGGTGGCGACGAAAAGAATGGCGCAGCCAGCGATGACGCGCATCGATGGCGTCTGGATATAGCTCTCAAGATACACCGAGAGCGAACCGCCGAACATCCAGGCAACCGCACCGGCAATGATCCAGATGAGCAAGGACAAGGCCTCCTTGACGAAGCCGCGCTTGAGACTGATCAGTGTGGAGACGGCGATGATCGCGATGATCGCCCAATCAACCAAGGTAAATGCCACGGTGTTGCCTGCAGACGTTTGAGGCGGCGCATTTTACCAGAGCGGCGGGCCGGGAGTAAGCGGAATGTCAGCTGGATTGGTGTTGGGCCATTGGCAGGCAAACCCGCCCCCAGCAGGTTCCGGGTGAGCCTTGCAGCGGCGCGGTACCTGCAGGAGCGGCCTCACCCGCGCATGGGCGGCACGGCCGCCCCGGGGAATCAGCTGCGCTCAGGCTGGAAGCGCACCACAAAGCCCTTGAGACTGTTCTGACGGTTGATGGCGTCACGCACGCGCTCGGCCTCCGCGCGCTCGATCAACGGCCCCACGTACACCCGGTTCATGCCACCTGCCGTACGGATATAGGCGTTGTAGCCCTGGCTACGCAGAGTTTGCTGCAGCTTTTCGGCACCGGCGCGGTTGGACAGACTGGCCAGTTGGATCGACCAACTGACGGGCAGGCCATTGGGGTCGATCTTCGATGGTGCGGCAGGCGCGGGTGTTGCAGCGGCCTTGGCCTCCACCTTGGGCGCGGGTGCCTGCGGCTTGGGCGGCTGAACCTGCGCCTGGGCCTGCGGCGACGGGGTGATTGGCTGGCTGGGTGTACTCGCCGGCGCAGTGGCCTCGTCGATCACCACCGGCGCCTCCTGCGCCTCCTGCGCAATAACCTGTGGCTCCGGCACGGCAACCGGCTCCACCTTCACTTCCGGCAGGCTGGGCATGGCCGGTGCCTGCGGGGCTTCGACGTGCACCTGGCGCATCTCATCCTCGCGGGTAAACAGCATCGGCAGGAAGATAACCGCCAGCGCTACCAGCACCAGCGCACCTACCATGCGCTGTTTCATCCCTTTATCCAGCACAGCCATCTATTCCACCCTCCTGGGCACGCCGCTCCAGCCATTCCAGCGCCTGGGCGACACAGAAAAACGAACCGAACAGCAGGATCTGATCATCTGCCGTCGCCTGCGCACATTGCCCTTCAAGGGCGGCGTCGACGCTGGCATAAGACTTCACCGCGGCACCGAGGTTCGCCAAGGACGTGGCCAGTTCGGCGGCCGGGCGACTGCGCGGGGTATCCAGCGGCGCCACCGCCCAGTCGTCGATAAGGCCCTGCAGCGGCGCGATAACGCCCTCCAGATCCTTGTCGGCAAGCAGGCCAAATACCGCGAGGCGGCGCCCCTTCAGCGGCCGGGCCGCCAGGCGCCTGGCCAGGTACTGCGCCGCATGCGGGTTATGCCCGACATCCAGCAGCAACGCTAGCGTCTTACCCTGCCAGTTCAACAGACGGAGATCGAGACGCCCAGTGATACGGGTATCCAGCAGCGCCTGGCGAACCTGCGCCGCGTCCCACGGCAGCCCCATCAGCAGGTAAGCCTGCAAGGCCAGCGTGGCGTTTTCCATGGGCAGGTCAAGCAAAGGCAGGTCACGCAGCTCGACCTGCGCGCCATCGGCGGCAGTACCACGCCAGCTCCAGCAGCCTTCGGCGCTGGCCAGGTCGAATTCGCGACCGCGCAGGAACAGTGGCGCGGCCAGTTCGGCGGCCTTGTCCAGCAACGGCCCGGGCGGATCCAGATCACCGCACAGGGCCGGTTTGCCCGGGCGGAAGATGCCGGCCTTCTCGAAGGCCACCCGCTCGCGGGTATCACCCAGGTAATCAACATGGTCGACACCGATGCTGGTCACCAGGGCAAAGTCGGCATCCACGACGTTGACGGTATCCAGGCGGCCACCCAGGCCCACCTCCAGCACCACCGCATCCAGCTGCGACTGGTAGAACAACCAGAACGCGGCCAACGTCCCCATCTCGAAGTAGGTCAGGGAAATATCGCCCCGCGCCGCCTCGACAGCGGCGAAGGCTT
Source organism: Pseudomonas sp. JR33AA (assembly GCF_021378985.1). Taxonomy (NCBI): domain Bacteria; kingdom Pseudomonadati; phylum Pseudomonadota; class Gammaproteobacteria; order Pseudomonadales; family Pseudomonadaceae; genus Pseudomonas; species Pseudomonas sp. JR33AA. Next base: position 7,129 of record NZ_JAJSAW010000011.1, on the reverse strand, counting down.
CGCACAGGCGCTCATCGCTGGCCTCTTGGCCATCGATCACCACCCGCTCGTTGTAACGTAGCAGGTGCGGCGAACTGTACACACCTACCTTGAGCCCCTGGGCACGCAGCAACGACGCCACAAAGGCGCAGGTCGAACCCTTGCCGTTGGTGCCGGTTACTGTCACCACGCGCGGCGCCAGCTTGCCCAGCGCCAAGCGGGCAAGCACCTTCTGCGACCGCTCCAGGCCCATGTCGATGGCCGAGGGGTGCAACTGCTCGAGGTAGGCGAGCCATTCGCCCAGGGATCGTTGTTTCATCACGCGACGGCAGCCGCCTCACGCGCTTCTTCCGGCGTTTGCTGACCGGTCATCTGCGCCAGCAGGCGGGCCAGACGCGGGCGCAATTCGCCACGGGAGATGATCAGGTCGATGGCACCGTGCTCCAGCAGGAACTCGCTGCGCTGGAAGCCTTCAGGCAGCTTCTCGCGTACGGTCTGCTCGATCACGCGCGGGCCGGCGAAACCGATCAGCGCCTTCGGCTCACCGACGATGACGTCGCCGAGCATCGCCAGGCTGGCGGAAACACCGCCATACACCGGATCGGTCAGGACCGAGATGAACGGGATGCCTTCTTCGCGCAGACGCGCCAGCACAGCCGAGGTCTTGGCCATCTGCATCAGCGAGATCAGCGCTTCCTGCATGCGCGCGCCGCCCGAAGCGGAGAAGCAAACCATTGGGCAGCGGTTTTCCAGGGCATAGTTGGCCGCGCGCACGAAGCGCTCGCCGACGATGGCACCCATGGAACCGCCCATGAACGAAAATTCGAAGGCGCTCACCACGATCGGCATGCCCATCAGGGTGCCGCTCATGGAGATCAGCGCGTCCTTTTCGCCGGTCTGCTTCTGTGCAGCGGTCAGGCGGTCCTTGTACTTCTTGCCATCACGGAACTTCAGGCGGTCGACCGGTTCCAGGTCAGCGCCCAGTTCGGCCCGGCCTTCAGCGTCCAGGAAGATGTCGATGCGCGCACGTGCGCCGATGCGCATGTGATGGTTGCACTTGGGGCAGACATCCAGGGTCTTTTCCAGCTCCGGACGATACAGCACGGCCTCGCAGGACGGGCACTTGTGCCACAGGCCCTCAGGCACCGAGCTCTTTTTCACCTCGGAACGCATGATCGAAGGGATCAGTTTGTCGACTAACCAGTTGCTCATGCTTTCTTTCTCCAGTATTGGCAGGCGGGGGGACAGCATCACCGTCCCTGCCTTGCCCTTGAGCTCAAAATCTTTTATGAAACGATGGTGGACCGGCCGCCAGGGCTTCCAGCGCGCCACTCCACCGCTGATGTATTTTCTTGCCGCCATAGGTACTGGCGGCGGCCCAGCAGGGCTGCGAAAGCTATGGACGATGGCGCGCAGCCAGCCGTCACATCTGCCATCACGCCTGTTTCACCGCCTTGATGAAGGCCTCGATCTTCGCCGCATCCTTGATGCCCTTGGCCTGCTCGACGCCACCGCTGACATCCACCGCGTAAGGCTTTACCTGGGCAATGGCCTGGCCAACGTTATCGGCCGACAGCCCACCCGCAAGGATGATCGGCTTGCCAAGACGCGCCGGCACCAATGACCAGTCGAACGCCTCACCGGTTCCCCCTGGCACGCCAGGCACATAGGTGTCGAGCAAAATGCCGCGGGCACCCGCGTAAAGCCGACAGGCCGCCTCCAGGTCATCGCCAGGGCGCACACGCAGGGCCTTGATCCAGGGGCGATGGTAGCCTTCACAGTCCTGCGGGGTTTCATCGCCGTGAAACTGTAGCAGGTCCAGCGGGACCGCTTCGAGGATCTCGTTCAGCTCACAGCGCGAGGCATTGACGAACAGCCCGACCGTGGTCACGAACGGCGGCAACTCGGCAATGATCGCGCGCGCCTGGCGCACGTTCACCGCCCGCGGGCTCTTGGCATAGAAGACGAAGCCGATGGCATCGGCCCCCGCTTCGGCAGCGGCCAGTGCGTCTTCGATGCGGGTAATCCCGCAGATCTTGCTGCGAACATTGCTCATGGAACACGAACCCTGATTGTTGCGGCGAAAGGGCGGATGTTAGCAAATGGCTTTTCGCTCGTCAGTCTGCCAACGCCTCGTAACCACTCAAAAAGTGTGGACCGATGTAACGCTTGGGCAACGCAAACGCTTCGGGGTACTCCACCTGCACCAGGTAAAGCCCGTATGGGTGGGCCGTTACCCCACCTTCACGGCGGTTGCGCCCTTCCAGCACCTCGCGTGCCCAGGCAACCGGACGCTCGCCGGCGCCGATGGCCATCAGCACACCGGCAATGTTACGCACCATGTGGTGCAGGAAGGCGGTGGCACGCACGTCCAGCACGATCATCTGGCCATGGCGGGTAACACGCAGGTGGTAGATATGCTTGATCGGCGACTTGGCCTGACACTGGCTGGCGCGGAAGGCGCTGAAGTCGTGGGTACCCAGCAGGTACTGCGCCGCCTGGGCCATGCGCTCCACGTCCAGCGGACGGTGGTTCCAGGTCACTTCTTCGGCCAGGTGCGCCGGGCGAATCGGGTCGTTGTAGATGACGTAGCGGTAGCGCCGGGCGCAGGCCTTGAAGCGGGCATGAAAGTCGGCCGGCATTGGCCGCGACCAGACCACGCTGATGTCGTGCGGCAGGTTGAAGTTGGTGCCCATGGTCCAGGCGCGCTCGTCACGCACGGCACGGGTATCAAAGTGCACGACCTGCCCGCAGCCGTGAACGCCAGCGTCGGTACGCCCAGCGCAGACCACCGAAATCGGCTCGTTGGCAACCTTGGACAGCGCTTGTTCCAGAGCTTGCTGGACACTGGGCACGCCGCTGGCCTGACGTTGCCAGCCGCGGTAGCGCGCGCCTTTGTATTCCACGCCCAGGGCGATGCGGGAGTAGCCTTCGGCCGCGGATTCGGCGGTAGCGGTGTCGATGATGTCCAAGAGCATGAAACCTGTGGGGTGTACGGAATGGCGGGGATTATAACGACAACGGCAGCCTCGTAGGGCTGCCGGTGGATGCGCACTGCATGTGCGGGCCTCTGCGCGGGCGCGGCCAAGCCCACCAAAAGGCCTGACCTGCTTGCATCAGACCAGCCGGGAGAGCATGTCCTCGGCTTCCTGACGTTGGCTGTCGTCGCCATCCTTGACCACTTCATCGAGGATGTCGCGCGCGCCCTGGCTGTCACCCATGTCGATATAGGCACGGGCCAGGTCGAGCTTGGTGGCGACTTCGTCACTGCCGGAGAAGAAGTCGAAGTCCAGGTCGTCCAAGGGCTCGGGCTCTGGCTGCGCAACCGCGTCTTCGCTGGTGAAGTGCGGCTCCAGCGATGGCGTTTCGAGGCTCTGCGACAGCTTGTCCAGCTCGGCGTTGACGTCATTGAGCTCCGAGGCAAAGCTCTTGGCGGCCGGCGAATCGTCTTCCAGCGACAGGGACAGGTCAAAGTCCGATGGCAGGTCGAACTCGGAGACCGGGTCAAACTCCGGTTCGCTGTCGAAGGCAGCCAATTCGGAAGCGACATCCAGAGGATCTTGCGCCAGCGCCTCCGGCGCGGCCGGGGCAACCGGCTCGCTGACGTCGAGGTCGAAATCAGACAGGTCGACGGCAGGCTGAGGCTCGGCCTGAGCCAGCATGGCTTCGAAATCAGCGTCTGCGTCGGCTTGCAGCTCGGCATCCACGGCAAAGGGCTGTTCTTCTGGCTGAGCTTCTTCCTGTACGGGTTCATCCAGCACAGGCTCAGCGATTACCAGCTCGTCGGGTACGCCTCCTGGTGCCATCGGTTCGTCCAGCACGGACGCGGCCAGCGGGTCCTGATCGGCCAGGTCTTCACCCAGGCTCAGGTCGAAGGCGCTGTCCAGATCCTGCTCGGCCAGGTCCGTTGCGTCGAGCGTTGGCACTTCATCGAAGGCGTCCAGTTCGGTGTCAGGCTCTGCTTGCGCGACAGCCTCTGGCTCAACGTCCACTTGCGGCTCGCCCCCGGACAATTCGTCAGGCACCACATCGGCAACCACCGGCGCTTCAGGCTCATCGTGCAGCAGTTCTTGCACGTACTGCTCATCCATTTCGGCAGCCAGCGCCGCTGCACCCAGGCCGGCGGCAGCCAGGCCGAGCATGGCTGGGTAACGCTCTTTCAGCCCGGCGACTTCAGCAACGTTCTGCTCGCTGGCCGGCAGCTGACGCTCCTGTTCGGCGAACGCGCTTTGGTCACCCTGACGGGCGTACACGTCCATCAGCTTCAGGCGCAGGTCGTCACGCTCCGGCGCGCCGGCCACGGCGGGCTCCAGCAGTTCGGTGGCACGATTAAGGCGGCCTTCGGCCAGGCATTGGTCGACTTGCACCAGCAGCGCGGCGTGCGGGTCTGCTTGCGGTTCGGGCTCGGGTTCTGCCTCAGCGACCGGTTCTGCCACTTTTTCCGCAGCCACGGCAGCTGCAGCCGAAGCGGCAACCACAGCCGGCGACAGGGTTACGCCAGGTTCCCGGGCTTCGACGCCGTCGAAACTCTCGGTATCGCTGTCGAAACCTGCGCCCTGCTCTTCTTCCAGCGCCCGCGCCATGCGCAGGTGCTTCTCGGCTTCTTGCTGGGCTTTGCGTTTGCGCGCCAGCAGCCACAGCAGCAGTGCCAGCACCAGGATGCTGGAACCGGCAATCACCCCCAAAAGCCAAGGGTTGCCCAGGACCGAGTCGAGCGTACCCTTCGGCTGGCTGTCGGGTGCTGGCTGGGCGTCCGGCACAGGCTTGGGCGCGGTATCGGCAGCAGCAGGTGCCGGATTGACCACGGGCTGCTCCGGGATAGCGGCCGACGCGGCTGCGCCTTGGCCTTCCAGGCGTGCCAACTGGCTGTTCTTCAGCTCGATCAGGCGCTGCAGCTTGTCCAGCTGGCTCTGCAGGTCGGCCATGCGGCTTTGCAGTTCTTCGTTGTCGCGACGGCTGGTGTCCAGGCTTTCCTGGGCCATGGCCAGCTCGTCATTCAACGCCTTGGCCTGGCCTGCACCGGCCTGCTTGCCCGGGCTGACCAAGCGCAGGTTGTCGCCCTGGGCGATACGCGACGGTGCGGCCTCGGCGGTGCCACGGCGGGTGGCATCCAGCTGGCGGCCACGCGGCCCCAGGCGACGGCCTTCACGCCACGCCGCATACTGCTCGGCCACTTCGCGGTTCGCTTCGCCCTGGGCGATGCTCTGGATCTGCTGCTGGTCGGGCAGGCGCAAGACCTGGCCAACCTTCAGCTGGTTGATGTTGTTGCCTATGAAGGCGTCCGGGTTCAATGCCTGGATCGCGATCATGGTCTGCTGGATCGACCCACCCTGGGTGTTACGCGCGGCAATCTGCCACAAGGTGTCGCGACGCTGGGTGGTGTAGTTGCTGGCACCGGTCATGGCCGGTGTGACATTACCTGCCGCCGGCTTGTCGCCCTGTGCCTTGGCCTGGTCGAGCAGCACACTGTAGTCACGCAGCAAGCGGCCCTGCGGCCACATCACCTGCACCAGAAACTTGACCACCGGGCCTGGCAGCGGCTGACTGGACGTCACGCGCAGCACACTTTTGCCGTTGGGGTTGATCACCGGCGTGAAGGTCAGGTCTTCGAGGTAGGTCGGAAACGCCACCCCGGCCTTGCTGAACTCTTCCGGTGGCGCCAGGCTCGGCGCCACTTCGGCGGCTTTGAGGTCGCGCACGTCGAGCAATTCGATCTCGGCGTCCAGCGGCTGATTCTGTGCCGACTTCAGGGTCAGCTCCCCCAGGCCCAGCGCATTCGCCATGCCAGACGACAGCGCGGATGCTGCAGCCATGGCCAGAACCAGTTTGCGAATTCGAAGCATGACCTCTTCCCTTGTATGAATCGTCCCGAAACCTGCATGCGGAGCAGGACAAAAGTGCTCGCCAGTATCTTTTACGGCATGTGTTTAATCAACAATTGCGCCACTTGCACGGCATTGAGCGCGGCGCCTTTGCGCACGTTGTCGGTGGTTAGCCAGAGGTTGAGTTGCTGGTCTTCATCAACACCGTGACGTACACGTCCAACATAGACCACGTCTTGGCCCACTGCGTCACCTACCGGGGTCGGATAATCATCGTTTTCCACCCGCTCGATGCTGTCGGCACCCTCCAGGGCCTGGTTGACCGCTGCCAGGTCTACCGGGCGACGGCTTTGCACGCTCACACTGAAGCTATCGCCGAAAAACACCGGGACTTGAACACAACTCACGGAAATCTTCAGGTCAGGCAGGCCCAGCAGCACGCGCAGTTCGCTGACCAGGCGGCGCTCCAGCGCGGTATGGCCCTGCTCGTCGGTAGCACCGACCTGGGCCAGCAGGTTGAATGCCACCTGGCGGTCGAAGAAGCGCGGTTCCAGCGGGCGAGCATTGAGCAGTTCGGCGGTTTGCCGGGCCAGCTCGCTGACTGCTTCACGGCCTTGCGCAGACACCGCCAATGCGGCCATCACTTGCACCCGCTCGATGTCCAGCAGGCCTTTGAGCGGCGCCAGTGCGACAGCCAGGGCTACTGCGGCCGAGCATGGGCTGACAATGCGCGCTGGCAGCGACAGGCTGGCCAGGCGTTCGGCGTTGGCTTCCGGCACCAGGGCCAGGGCGTCGTCCAGGCCGCCTGACAGGTCGATGACCGTGCAGCCCGCCTGCAGCGCCTTGCCGGCAAAGCTGCGGCTGACGGCGGCGCCGGTGGCGAAGAAGGCCAGTTTGACCTGGGCGAAGTCGAAGCTGTCGACTTCGCGCACCTTCAGTTTCTTGCCAGCGAACATTACGCTGCTGCCCGCCGATTCCATGCTGGCCAGCAGGTGCAGGGTGGCAACCGGGAATGCCAACTCTTCGAGGATCTGCACCAAGGCTTCACCGACGCTGCCGGTGGCGCCGATGACGGCGATATCCAAAGGGTGTGTCATGGAAGGGATCCTTTTGCTGTAAACGGCGGGGGCGGCACTTTACTCGGATTGAAGGGTTTTGTCTGTGCCCCCCAGCGTTGCCTATTGCTGCTGTTGCTGTTGCTGTTGTTGTTGCTGTTGCTGTTGCTGTTGCTGTTGCTGTTGCTGTTGATCTTGATCTTGATCTTGATCTTGATCTTGATCTTGATCTTGATCTTGATCTTGATCTTGATCTTGATCTTGATCTTGATC
>NZ_JAJSAW010000010.1:0-160623 GCF_021378985.1 Pseudomonas sp. JR33AA | reverse complement strand
TTGAAATTCAGGCCTGCCAATGCTCTCAGATTGCGATACAAGGCCGCTCCTGCAGGCCCTTTTCCTATGCAAGCCAACAGCCCATGGCTATCATGCCAGCCTTATTCCAAGTCGAGACTGGCATGCTGAAGTTGTTGAATCTCCTCAAGGACGGCCGGTTCCATTCCGGAGAAGCTCTGGGGGCAGCCCTAGGGGTGAGTCGCAGCGCCGTTTGGAAGCAGCTGCAGCATCTGGAAAGTGAGTTGAATCTCACCATTCACAAGGTGCGTGGGCGTGGTTATCAGTTGGCCGCGCCCCTGGCTTTACTTGAGGCGCAGGCAATCGCCGGGTATGCCGTGGGCGAGCAGTGGCCGGTATTCATCCATGAAACCATCGATTCGACCAATGCCGAAGGCTTGCGCCTTGCCAGTGAAGGGCAGGCGGCTCCATTCCTGGTTCTGGCTGAGTGTCAGAGCGCCGGACGCGGTCGGCGCGGCCGGCAGTGGGTCAGCCCATTTGCTGAGAATCTCTATTACAGCCTGGTGCTGCGCGTCGATGGAGGTATGCGTCAGCTCGAGGGGTTGAGCTTGGTGGTGGGGTTGGCGGTAATGCGCACCTTGCAGGCGTTCGGTGTAAAGGATGTCGGGCTCAAATGGCCTAACGATGTGCTGGTACGTGCGCAGAAGATCACCGGGATTCTCCTGGAGTTGGTGGGCGATCCTGCAGATGTCTGTCATGTGGTGCTAGGCATTGGTATCAATGTAAACATGCAGGTAAACGAACAGGTCGATCAGCAGTGGACCTCTATGCGGCGCGAGGTGGGTGCAGCGATAGATCGCAATCACTTGGTAGCGCTGCTCAGTCAGCAGCTAGAACACGAATTGGCGCGCCATCGCCGCTACGGCTTTGCTGCATTCCAGGAGGAGTGGGAGCAGGCGCACTTGTGGCAGGGGCGTAATGTATCGCTGGTCGCTGGTAATACACGTATTGATGGTGTGGTTCTTGGCGTCGACGGGCAGGGTGGTTTGCGCCTTGAGGTGGACGGGATGGAAAAGAGCTTCAGTGGTGGTGAGCTCAGTTTGAGGTTGCGTGATGATTCTTGAGCTCGATTGCGGTAACAGCTTCATCAAGTGGCGGGTGATCCATGTCGCCGATGCTGGGATTGAAGGTGGCGGGATCGTCGATTCCGACCAGGCGCTGGTGGCTGAAGTGGCTGCGCTCGCTTCAGTGCGCCTCACGGGTTGCCGTATTGTCAGTGTGCGCAGCGAAGAAGAAACCGATGCACTTTGCGCGTTGATTGCCCAGGCTTTTGCGGTGCAGGCGAGAGTTGCTCACCCTGCCCGTGAAATGGCAGGCGTGCGTAATGGTTATGACGACTTTCAGCGTCTGGGTATGGATCGTTGGCTGGCGGCGCTGGGTGCATTTCACCTGGCCAAGGGCGCTTGCCTGGTGATAGACCTGGGTACCGCGGCAAAAGCGGACTTCGTGTCTGCAGATGGCGAGCATCTGGGGGGCTACATCTGCCCGGGTATGCCATTGATGCGTAGCCAGCTGCGTACTCACACCCGTCGTATCCGCTATGACGACGCCTCTGCGGAGCGCGCATTGAACAGCTTGTCACCAGGTCGCTCGACTGTCGAAGCGGTAGAGCGTGGTTGCGTATTGATGCTCCAGGGCTTTGCCTACACCCAGCTTGAGCAGGCTCGTGTGCTATGGGGGGAGGAGTTCACCGTGTTCCTCACTGGCGGAGATGCGCCGCTTGTGAGGGAGGCCCTGCCACAGGCGCGCGTCGTGCCTGATCTGGTTTTCGTTGGCCTGGCAATGGCCTGCCCTTTGGATTGAGGTGCCTATGCGCTGGTTGTTTCTGCTGTTACTGGTGCTCAACGTCTTTTATTACGTATGGCATCAGCAGGAAGCCCCGCTGAAGGTCAAGGAAGTCGCCCCGTTGTCGCTGTACAAGGGGAATCAGCAAGAAATCCGTCTGTTGCGTGAAACAGGTGTGTCGGCGCCGCCCAAGCGTCGTGATGAATGCCTGGTAGTCGGAGGTGTGAAGGGGCAGGAGCAGTTGGATGCGCTGCGTCAACGCCTGCTGAGCCTGGATATTGCCACTATACCGGTGGCGGGACAGCTGCCTGGGGCGGAGGGTCGCTGGCTCAAGGTTGCTCCGGAAAGCGAGCGTTTGCTGGACCAAACGGTGCTCTTGGCTCTTTCCAATGATTTCAAAGACTTAAAACATAAAATTATTTTCTGCCAGGGTATTGCAACTGGTGAATAGCTTGATAGAATGGCGCCCGCTTCACAGGGAACACCACTCAGGTGGTAGAACTGGAAGCAGTGTCAAGGCAGCTAAGTTTCAGATTTGATTGAAAAAATTTGAAAAAACGCTTGACACTAGGGCGGCAGACAAATAGAATGCCGGCCACATCTGGAGGGATTCCCGAGCGGTCAAAGGGGACGGACTGTAAATCCGTTGCGAGAGCTTCGAAGGTTCGAATCCTTCTCCCTCCACCAGTTTTAGCGAGAGCCGCAAGCTCCGCGGGTATAGTTTAGTGGTAGAACCTCAGCCTTCCAAGCTGATGATGCGGGTTCGATTCCCGCTACCCGCTCCAAGTTTGCCGGATTTTGCACAAAGTGTTTCGCTCTTGTAGCTCAGTTGGTAGAGCACACCCTTGGTAAGGGTGAGGTCAGCGGTTCAAGTCCGCTCAAGAGCTCCATATAAACAAGGCAGATATGAAAATATCTGCCTTTGTTTTATCAGCGCAAGACTATTTCTTCTGCGGAGGATTGTATCGATGGCTAAGGAAAAGTTTGATCGTTCCCTTCCCCACGTTAACGTCGGCACTATCGGCCACGTTGACCACGGTAAGACCACTCTGACCGCAGCTCTGACTCGCGTTTGCTCCGAGGTTTTCGGTTCGGCAATCGTTGAGTTCGACAAGATCGACTCGGCTCCGGAAGAAAAAGCGCGCGGTATCACCATCAACACCGCTCACGTTGAGTACAACTCGACCATTCGTCACTACGCTCACGTTGACTGCCCAGGTCACGCTGACTACGTGAAGAACATGATCACCGGTGCTGCCCAGATGGACGGCGCGATCCTGGTTTGCTCGGCCGCCGATGGTCCGATGCCACAAACCCGTGAGCACATCCTGCTGTCCCGTCAGGTAGGCGTTCCGTACATCGTGGTCTTCCTGAACAAGGCTGACCTGGTAGACGACGCTGAGCTGCTGGAACTGGTCGAGATGGAAGTTCGCGACCTGCTGTCCACCTATGACTTCCCAGGCGACGACACTCCGATCATCATCGGTTCGGCTCGTATGGCGCTGGAAGGCAAAGACGACAACGAAATGGGCACTACCGCTGTCAAGAAGCTGGTAGAAACTCTGGACAGCTACATTCCTGAGCCAGTTCGTGCCATCGACCAGCCGTTCCTGATGCCGATCGAAGACGTGTTCTCGATTTCGGGTCGTGGTACCGTTGTGACCGGTCGTATCGAGCGTGGTATCGTCCGCGTTCAGGATCCGCTGGAAATCGTTGGTCTGCGTGACACCACCACCACCACCTGCACCGGTGTTGAGATGTTCCGCAAGCTGCTGGACGAAGGTCGTGCTGGCGAGAACTGCGGCGTTCTGCTGCGTGGTACCAAGCGTGACGACGTTGAGCGTGGCCAGGTTCTGGTCAAGCCAGGTTCGGTCAAGCCGCACACCAAGTTCACCGCAGAAGTCTACGTTCTGTCGAAGGAAGAAGGCGGCCGTCACACTCCGTTCTTCAAAGGCTACCGTCCACAGTTCTACTTCCGTACCACTGACGTGACCGGTAACTGCGAGCTGCCGGAAGGCGTTGAAATGGTAATGCCAGGTGACAACATTCAGATGACTGTTACCCTGATCAAGACCATCGCAATGGAAGACGGTCTGCGCTTCGCTATCCGTGAAGGCGGTCGTACCGTCGGCGCCGGTGTCGTAGCAAAAATTATTGAATAAGTAGTTGATTTACTTGATCAGGCCGGTATAATGGCCGGCCTGATACAGCGTTACAGGTCAGTAGCTCAATTGGCAGAGCGACGGTCTCCAAAACCGTAGGTTGGGGGTTCGATTCCCTCCTGACCTGCCATTTCACCTCGGTGTGATGGCTTTCTTCTTACAGGATCCTCCTCGATGACCCCCAAAACTGAAGCCCAAGAATCGCGTTTTGATCTGTTCAAGTGGCTGGCTGTAGTGGCTTTGGTGGTTGTTGGTGTTGTGGGTAATCAATATTACTCCGCCTCTCCAATCCTGTATCGCGTTCTCGTGCTTCTTGTCCTTGCTGCTGTCGCGGGCTTTGTTGCTCTGCAGACTGCGAAGGGCAAGTCGTTCTTTGCGCTGGCGAAGGAAGCTCGTACCGAGATTCGTAAAGTCGTGTGGCCGACCCGCCAGGAAACCACCCAGACCACGTTGATTGTCGTGGCTGTCGTGCTGGTTATGGCACTGCTGCTGTGGGGGCTCGACTCCCTGCTCGGCTGGGCGGTCTCCTTGATCGTTGGCTAAAGGTGTCCCGTGGCTAAGCGTTGGTATGTTGTGCATGCTTACTCGGGTTACGAGAAGCATGTAATGCGCTCCCTGATTGAGCGCGTCAAGCTGGCTGGCATGGAAGACGGTTTCGGCGAGATCTTGGTCCCGACCGAAGAAGTCGTCGAAATGCGCAACGGCCAGAAGCGCAAGAGTGAGCGTAAATTCTTCCCTGGCTACGTGCTGGTCCAGATGGAGATGAATGAAGGGACTTGGCACTTGGTCAAGGACACCCCTCGCGTGATGGGCTTTATCGGCGGTACTGCTGACAAGCCTGCGCCGATTACCGATAAAGAAGCAGAGGCCATCCTGCGTCGCGTTGCCGACGGTAGCGATAAGCCGAAGCCCAAGACGCTGTTCGAGCCAGGTGAAGTGGTTCGAGTCATTGATGGTCCGTTCGCTGACTTCAATGGTAGTGTCGAAGAAGTTAACTACGAAAAGAGTCGCCTGCAGGTTGCAGTGCTCATTTTCGGTCGCTCTACTCCGGTGGAGCTCGAGTTCAGCCAGGTCGAAAAGGTCTAGGCGGACGAAGCATCCCATACCCCGCAGCCCTGTGTGCTGCGGGGTTTTGTCGTCACTGGGATAAAACGCAAGTCATCCGGGGAGCCATCAGGCGTTCGTACCCGATTTTGGAGTAGCTCATGGCTAAGAAGATTCAGGCTTACATCAAGCTGCAAGTTAAGGCCGGCCAGGCCAACCCAAGCCCACCCGTTGGTCCAGCTCTGGGTCAACATGGTGTGAACATCATGGAATTCTGCAAGGCCTTCAACGCCCGTACCCAGGGTCAAGAAGCTGGCCTGCCGACTCCAGTGATCATCACTGTCTACAGCGACCGTAGCTTCACCTTCGAGACCAAGAGCACCCCTGCCTCGGTTCTGCTGAAGAAAGCTGCCGGCCTGACCAGTGGTTCGGCTCGCCCGAACACCGTTAAAGTCGGTACCGTTACCCGTGCTCAGCTGGAAGACATCGCCAAAGCTAAACAGGCTGATCTGACTGCCGCTGACCTGGACGCTGCTGTACGCACCATCGCTGGCTCTGCCCGCAGCATGGGCCTGAACGTGGAGGGTGTGTAATGGCTAAGCTGACCAAACGCCAAAAGGCAATCGCCGAAAAAATCGAAGCAGGCAAGGCCTACAACTTCGAAGAAGCGGCAACTCTGCTGGCCTCGCTGCCTGCTGCCAAGTTCGTCGAGTCCTACGACATCGCCGTTAACCTCGGTGTTGACCCGCGTAAATCCGACCAGGTCGTACGTAGCGCTACCGTGCTGCCACACGGCACTGGCAAGACCGTTCGCGTTGCTGTCTTCACCCAGGGTCCAGCTGCTGAAGCTGCTCTGGCTGCCGGCGCTGATCGCGTAGGTATGGACGATCTGGCTGCCGAAATGAAAGGCGGCGACCTGAACTATGACGTCGTTATCGCATCGCCTGATGCCATGCGCGTTGTAGGTCAACTGGGTCAGGTTCTGGGTCCTCGCGGCCTGATGCCTAACCCGAAAGTTGGTACCGTGACCCCAGACGTAGCCACTGCCGTGAAAAACGCCAAGGCTGGTCAGGTTCGCTACCGTACCGACAAAAACGGTATCATCCACACCTCCGTTGGCAAGATCGGCTTTGAAGCTGACAAGCTGAAGGAAAACGTTGAAGCCCTGATCGCTGACCTGAAGCGTATCAAGCCAGCTTCCTCGAAAGGTATTTACGTTAAGCGCGTTACCCTGAGCACCACCATGGGCCCAGGTCTGGTCATCGATCAGAGCTCGCTGAACGTGTAAGAACATGGCGGCGCGACTAGTCGCGCCGCCAGCAAAAATTGGGGTCCCTGCCTGGCGGGGGCTATCCAAGACCGTAGGCGGCGCAAGCCTTAAAATATCAGCCCACGCAGATGGTGCTCCCGATTCGTTACCGAATCAGACACCAAAACGACATCCGGCTTCGGCTAGATGAAACGGTAAAAACCAGGAGTAAACCCGTGGCAATTAAACTCGAAGACAAGAAGGCCATCGTCGCTGAAGTCAACGAGGCTGCCAAAGTCGCTCTGTCCGCTGTCGTGGCTGATGCCCGTGGTGTGACTGTAAGCGCAATGACCGGACTCCGTAAAGAGGCCCGCGAAGCTGGCGTATACGTACGTGTAGTGCGTAATACCCTGCTCAAGCGCGCTGTTGAAGGCACCGAATTTTCGATCCTCAACGACGCGTTCAAAGGCCCGACCCTGATTGCTTTCTCCAACGAACACCCGGGCGCTGCTGCTCGTCTGTTCAAAGAGTTCGCCAAGGGTCAGGACAAGTTCGAGATCAAGGCAGCTGCGTTTGACGGCAATTTCATTGCAGCGAACCAGATCGACGTGTTGGCTACCCTGCCGACCCGCGACGAAGCTATTGCACGACTGATGAGCGTTATTCAAGGCGCCACCAGCAAGCTGGCTCGTACTCTGGCAGCCATTCGCGACCAGAAAGAAGCTACCGCCGCCTAAGGCGTGCGAACTCTTTCAAAATCATACGTTTAATTTGATGGCTGCGTAGGCTGTCACCCCAATACAGGATTGAGTCATGTCTCTGACTAACGAACAAATCATCGAAGCAATCGGCCAGAAAACCGTTCTGGAAGTTGTTGAGCTGATCAAAGCAATGGAAGAAACCTTCGGCGTTACCGCTGCTGTTGCCGCTGCTGGCCCAGCTGCTGCTGCTGCCGTTGTTGAAGAGCAGACCGAGTTCAACGTTGTTCTGGTTGAAGCCGGCGACAAGAAAGTGAACGTGATCAAAGCCGTTCGCGAACTGACCGGTCTGGGCCTGAAAGAAGCCAAAGAGAAAGTCGATGGCGCTCCTCAGGTTGTAGCTGAAGGCGTTTCGAAAGAAGCCGCTGAAGACGCTAAGAAGAAGCTGGAAGAAGCAGGCGCTAAAGTCGAGCTGAAGTAATCTCGACCTTGCGATGCCAGCCTGAGCGTTGAGCGAAAGGCTGATGGCTGGTGGCTTATGCCACCGGCCTTTTTCCGTTATTGGTGGCCGGTCAGGCCGGTCCCGATAACGAGCTGCAAGACACCCATGTGGGTGGCGCAAACCAAGGGGTTTGCACGATTTTCTGGCTGCTCCCGCCGGGAGAAGCCAAACAAGCAGGTGACCAAGCTGGGGAACGCTGATGGCTTACTCATACACTGAGAAAAAACGTATCCGCAAGGACTTTAGCAAGTTGCCGGACGTCATGGATGTGCCTTACCTCCTGGCCATCCAGCTGGATTCGTATCGCGAATTCCTGCAAGCGGGAGCATCCAAGGATCACTTCCGCGACGTCGGCCTGCACGCGGCCTTCAAATCGGTATTCCCGATCATCAGCTACTCCGGCAATGCTGCCCTGGAGTACGTAGGCTATCGCCTGGGCGAACCCGCCTTCGATGTGAAGGAATGTGTCCTGCGTGGCGTGACCTTCGCGGTCCCACTGCGGGTCAAGGTGCGCCTGATCATCTTCGACAAGGAATCGTCGAACAAAGCGATCAAGGACATCAAAGAGCAAGAAGTCTACATGGGTGAAATTCCCCTGATGACTGAGAACGGTACCTTCGTTATCAACGGTACCGAGCGTGTGATCGTTTCCCAGCTGCACCGTTCGCCTGGTGTGTTCTTCGACCACGACCGTGGCAAGACCCACAGCTCGGGCAAGCTGCTGTACTCCGCTCGCATCATTCCTTACCGCGGTTCCTGGCTGGACTTCGAGTTCGACCCGAAGGACTGCGTGTTCGTGCGTATCGACCGTCGCCGCAAACTGCCGGCCTCGGTGCTGCTGCGCGCCCTGGGTTACAGCACTGAAGAAGTGCTCAATACCTTCTACACCACCAACGTGTTCCACATTTCCGGCGAAAAACTCAGCCTGGAACTGGTGCCGCAGCGTCTGCGTGGTGAAGTTGCAGTCATGGACATCCATGACGAAACCGGCAAAGTCATCGTCGAGCAAGGCCGCCGTATTACCGCGCGCCACATCAACCAGCTCGAGAAGGCCGGCGTCAAGCAACTGGACGTTCCAATGGAATACGTCCTGGGCCGCACTACCGCCAAGGCTATCGTGCATCCGGCTACCGGCGAAATTCTCGCCGAATGCAACACCGAGATGACCACCGAGCTGCTGATCAAGGTCGCCAAGGCGCAGGTTGTCCGTATCGAGACCCTGTACACCAACGACATCGATTGCGGTCCGTTCATCTCTGACACGCTGAAGATCGATACCACCAGCAACCAGCTGGAAGCTCTGGTCGAGATCTACCGCATGATGCGTCCAGGCGAGCCGCCAACCAAGGATGCAGCCGAGACCCTGTTCAACAACCTGTTCTTCAGTGCCGAGCGTTACGATCTGTCCGCCGTAGGCCGCATGAAGTTCAACCGTCGTATCGGTCGCACCGAGATCGAGGGTTCGGGTGTGCTGAGCAAGGAAGACATCGTCGAGGTTCTGAAGACCCTGGTCGATATCCGTAACGGCAAAGGCATCGTCGACGACATCGACCACTTGGGTAACCGTCGCGTACGTTGCGTCGGCGAGATGGCCGAGAACCAGTTCCGCGTTGGCCTGGTGCGTGTCGAGCGCGCGGTCAAGGAACGCCTGTCGATGGCGGAAAGCGAAGGCCTGATGCCGCAAGACCTCATCAACGCCAAGCCGGTAGCGGCGGCGGTGAAAGAGTTCTTTGGTTCCAGCCAGCTTTCCCAGTTCATGGACCAGAACAACCCGCTCTCCGAGATTACCCACAAGCGCCGCGTCTCCGCACTCGGCCCTGGCGGTCTGACCCGTGAGCGTGCCGGCTTCGAAGTCCGTGACGTACACCCGACCCACTACGGCCGTGTGTGCCCGATCGAGACCCCTGAAGGTCCGAACATCGGTCTGATCAACTCCTTGGCGGCCTACGCCCGCACCAACCAGTACGGCTTCCTGGAAAGTCCGTACCGCGTGGTGAAGGAAGGCGTTGTCAGCGACGACATCGTGTTCCTGTCGGCAATCGAAGAGGCAGATCACGTCATCGCACAGGCTTCGGCCGCGATGAACGATAAGAAGCAACTGATCGATGAGCTGGTAGCAGTTCGTCACCTGAACGAATTCACCGTCAAGGCGCCGGAAGACGTCACCCTGATGGACGTTTCGCCGAAGCAGGTTGTTTCCGTTGCAGCGTCGCTGATTCCATTCCTCGAGCACGACGACGCCAACCGTGCGTTGATGGGTTCGAACATGCAGCGTCAGGCTGTTCCGACCCTGCGTGCCGACAAGCCGCTGGTAGGTACCGGCATGGAGCGCAACGTTGCCCGTGACTCCGGTGTCTGCGTGGTTGCTCGCCGCGGTGGTGTGATCGACTCGGTCGACGCCAGCCGTATCGTTGTTCGCGTTGCCGACGACGAAGTGGAAACCGGCGAAGCGGGTGTAGATATCTACAACCTGACCAAGTACACCCGTTCGAACCAGAACACCTGCATCAACCAGCGTCCGCTGGTGAGCAAAGGTGACAAGGTTCAGCGTGGTGACATCATGGCCGACGGCCCGTCCACCGACATGGGTGAGCTGGCTCTGGGTCAGAACATGCGCATCGCGTTCATGGCGTGGAACGGCTTCAACTTCGAAGACTCCATCTGCCTGTCCGAACGTGTTGTTCAGGAAGACCGCTTCACCACCATCCACATTCAGGAACTGACCTGTGTGGCGCGTGACACCAAGCTTGGCCCAGAGGAAATCACTGCGGACATCCCGAACGTGGGTGAAGCCGCACTGAACAAGCTGGACGAAGCCGGTATCGTTTACGTAGGTGCTGAGGTTGGCGCTGGCGACATCCTGGTCGGCAAGGTCACGCCAAAAGGCGAAACCCAGCTGACTCCGGAAGAAAAACTGCTGCGCGCAATCTTCGGTGAAAAGGCCAGCGACGTTAAGGACACCTCCCTGCGTGTGCCAACCGGCACCAAGGGTACTGTCATCGACGTACAGGTCTTCACCCGTGATGGCGTGGAGCGTGATAGCCGCGCGCTGGCCATCGAGAAGATGCAGCTCGACGAGATCCGCAAGGACCTCAACGAAGAGTTCCGCATTGTCGAAGGTGCAACCTTCGAGCGTCTGCGTTCTGCTCTGAACGGCCAGGTGGTTGATGGTGGTGCAGGCCTGAAGAAAGGCACCGTGATCACTGACGAGGTGCTGGACGGTCTGGAGCACGGCCAGTGGTTCAAACTGCGCATGGCTGAAGATGCACTGAACGAGCAGCTGGAAAAGGCTCAGCAGTACATCGTCGACCGTCGCCGTCTGCTGGACGACAAGTTCGAAGACAAGAAGCGCAAGCTGCAGCAGGGCGATGACCTGGCACCGGGCGTACTGAAGATCGTCAAGGTTTACCTGGCAATCCGCCGCCGCATCCAGCCGGGTGACAAGATGGCCGGTCGTCACGGTAACAAGGGTGTTGTCTCGGTCATCATGCCGGTTGAAGACATGCCGCACGATGCCAACGGTACTCCGGTTGACGTCGTACTGAACCCGCTGGGTGTACCTTCGCGTATGAACGTTGGTCAGATCCTTGAAACCCACCTGGGCCTCGCGGCCAAGGGCCTGGGGGAGAAGATCGACCGCATGCTCGAAGAGCAGCGTAAAGCCGCTGAGCTGCGCGTGTTCCTGACCGAGGTCTACAACGAGATCGGCGGTCGTCAGGAAAACCTCGACGAGTTCACCGACGAAGAGATCCTGGCCCTGGCTAACAACCTGAAGAAAGGCGTGCCGATGGCTACCCCGGTCTTCGATGGTGCCAAGGAGCGCGAGATCAAGGCCATGTTGAAGCTGGCCGACCTGCCAGAGAGCGGCCAGATGGTGCTGTTCGACGGCCGTACCGGCAACAAGTTCGAGCGTCCTGTGACCGTTGGTTACATGTACATGCTCAAGCTGAACCACTTGGTGGACGACAAGATGCACGCGCGTTCCACTGGTTCCTACAGCCTGGTTACCCAGCAGCCGCTGGGTGGTAAGGCACAGTTCGGTGGTCAGCGTTTCGGGGAGATGGAAGTGTGGGCGCTGGAAGCATACGGCGCGGCATACACCCTGCAAGAAATGCTCACAGTGAAGTCGGACGACGTGAACGGCCGTACCAAGATGTACAAGAACATCGTGGATGGCGATCACCGTATGGAGCCGGGCATGCCCGAGTCCTTCAACGTGTTGATCAAAGAGATCCGTTCGCTCGGTATCGATATCGATCTGGAAACCGAATAACACGTGACGCGAAGGGGAGTGGGGCAGGTAATGCCCGCTCCCTGCTCCGCCAGGAGGAAAGGCCTTGAAAGACCTACTGAATTTGCTGAAAAACCAGGGTCAAGTCGAAGAGTTCGACGCCATCCGCATCGGTCTGGCGTCGCCTGAAATGATCCGTTCGTGGTCGTTCGGTGAAGTTAAGAAGCCGGAAACCATCAACTACCGTACGTTCAAGCCTGAACGTGACGGCCTGTTCTGCGCCAAGATCTTTGGCCCAGTCAAGGACTACGAGTGCCTGTGCGGCAAGTACAAGCGCCTCAAGCACCGCGGCGTAATCTGCGAGAAGTGCGGCGTTGAAGTTGCCCTGGCGAAGGTTCGTCGTGAGCGCATGGCGCACATCGAGCTGGCCTCGCCGGTTGCCCACATCTGGTTCCTGAAGTCGCTGCCGTCCCGTATCGGCCTGCTGATGGACATGACCCTGCGTGATATCGAGCGCGTGCTCTACTTCGAGAGCTATGTCGTTATCGACCCGGGCATGACTACCCTGGAAAAGGGCCAGCTGCTGAACGACGAGCAGTACTTCGAAGCGCTGGAAGAGTTCGGTGACGACTTTGACGCCCGCATGGGTGCCGAGGCTGTCCGCGAGCTGCTGCACGCTATCGACCTGGAGCACGAGATCGGCCGCCTGCGCGAAGAAATTCCGCAGACCAACTCGGAAACCAAGATCAAGAAGCTTTCCAAGCGTCTGAAGCTGATGGAAGCTTTCCAGGGCTCGGGCAACCTGCCTGAGTGGATGGTCCTGACCGTTCTGCCAGTGCTGCCGCCGGACCTGCGTCCGCTGGTGCCGCTGGATGGTGGCCGTTTTGCGACCTCCGACCTGAACGACCTGTATCGTCGGGTGATCAACCGTAACAACCGCCTGAAGCGCCTGCTGGATCTGTCGGCGCCGGACATCATCGTGCGCAACGAAAAGCGCATGCTGCAGGAAGCGGTCGACGCCCTGCTGGACAACGGCCGTCGTGGTCGCGCCATCACTGGCTCGAACAAGCGTCCGCTGAAGTCCCTGGCCGACATGATCAAAGGTAAGCAAGGTCGCTTCCGTCAGAACTTGCTCGGCAAGCGTGTTGACTACTCCGGCCGTTCGGTAATTACCGTAGGTCCGACCCTGCGTCTGCACCAGTGCGGTCTGCCGAAGAAGATGGCCCTGGAGCTGTTCAAGCCGTTCATTTTCGGCAAGCTGGAAATGCGTGGTCTGGCGACCACCATCAAGGCGGCGAAGAAGATGGTCGAGCGCGAGCTGCCAGAGGTGTGGGACGTTCTCGCCGAAGTGATTCGCGAACACCCCGTACTGCTCAACCGTGCACCGACTCTTCACCGTCTGGGTATCCAGGCGTTTGAACCCGTACTGATCGAAGGTAAGGCTATCCAGCTGCACCCGCTGGTCTGTGCTGCGTACAACGCCGACTTCGACGGCGACCAGATGGCCGTTCACGTGCCGCTGACCCTGGAAGCCCAGCTCGAAGCGCGTGCGCTGATGATGTCGACCAACAACATCCTGTCGCCAGCCAACGGTGAGCCAATCATCGTTCCGTCGCAGGACGTTGTACTGGGTCTGTATTACATGACCCGTGAAGCGATCAATGCCAAGGGCGAGGGTCGCGTGTTCGCCGACCTGCAGGAAGTCGACCGCGTATTCCGCGCCGGCGAAGCTGCCCTGCACGCGAAAATCAAGGTTCGTATCAACGAAACCGTGAAAGAGCGTGATGGCTCGGTGGTCAAGAACACCCGCATCGTCGACACCACTGTCGGCCGTGCGCTGCTGTTCCAGGTTGTGCCTGCAGGTCTGCCGTACGACGTCGTCAACCAGCCGATGAAGAAAAAGGCGATCTCCAAGCTGATCAACCAGTGCTATCGCGTGGTTGGTCTGAAAGAGACCGTTATTTTCGCCGACCAGCTGATGTACACCGGCTTCGCTTACTCGACCATTTCCGGCGTTTCCATCGGTGTTAACGACTTTGTTATCCCGGACGAGAAAGCCCGCATCATCGGTAACGCTACCGACGAAGTGAAGGAAATCGAGAGCCAGTACGCCTCCGGCCTGGTAACCCAGGGCGAGAAGTACAACAAGGTCATCGACTTGTGGTCGAAGGCGAACGACGAAGTGTCCAAGGCGATGATGGCCAACCTCTCGAAAGAGAAGGTCATCGACCGCGAAGGCAAGGAAGTCGAGCAAGAGTCCTTCAACTCGATGTACATGATGGCTGACTCGGGTGCGCGGGGTTCCGCAGCCCAGATCCGTCAGCTGGCCGGTATGCGTGGTCTGATGGCCAAGCCGGACGGCTCCATCATCGAGACGCCGATCACTGCGAACTTCCGTGAAGGTCTGAGCGTACTTCAGTACTTCATCTCGACTCACGGTGCTCGTAAGGGTCTGGCGGATACCGCACTGAAAACCGCTAACTCCGGTTACCTGACTCGTCGTCTGGTGGACGTTGCCCAGGATCTGGTTGTGACCGAGATCGACTGCGGCACCGACCAGGGCCTGGTGATGACCCCGCACATCGAAGGCGGCGACGTTGTAGAGCCGCTGGGTGAGCGTGTACTGGGTCGTGTCATCGCCCGTGACGTGTTCAAGCCAGGCACCGAGGACGTTATCGTTCCGGCCGGTACCCTGGTCGACGAGCAGTGGGTCGAGTTCATCGAGCTGAACAGCATCGACGAAGTGATCGTGCGTTCGCCGATCAACTGCGAAACCCGCTACGGCATCTGCGCCAAGTGCTACGGCCGCGATCTGGCTCGTGGTCACCAGGTCAACATCGGTGAAGCTGTCGGCGTTATCGCTGCCCAGTCGATCGGTGAGCCGGGTACCCAGCTGACCATGCGTACGTTCCACATCGGTGGTGCTGCAAGCCGTACTTCGGCTGCCGACAGTGTCCAGGTGAAGAATGGCGGTATGGTGCGTCTGCACAACCTGAAGCAGGTTGAGCGTGCCGACGGTAACCTGGTTGCCGTATCGCGTTCGGGTGAGTTGGCTATTGCCGACGAGTTCGGTCGTGAGCGTGAGCGCTACAAGCTGCCTTACGGTGCGGTGATTTCGGTCAAGGAAGGTGAAAAGGTCGAAGCTGGCGCCATCGTCGCCAAGTGGGACCCGCACACTCACCCGATCGTTACCGAGCTGAAAGGTACCGTGACCTTCGTGGGCATGGAAGAAAACATCACCATCAAGCGGCAGACCGACGAACTGACTGGCTTGACCAACATTGAAGTACTGGACGTCAAGGATCGCCCTGCCGCAGGCAAGGAAATCCGTCCGGCAATCAAGATGGTCGATGCCGCAGGCAAGGACCTGTACCTGCCAGGTACTGACGTACCTGCTCAGTACTTCCTGCCGGCCAACGCCCTTGTCGGTGTGGCTGACGGTGCGCAGATCGGAGTTGGTGACGTTATCGCGCGTATCCCGCAAGAAACGTCGAAGACCCGTGACATCACCGGTGGTCTGCCGCGTGTTGCCGACCTGTTCGAAGCGCGTCGTCCGAAAGAAGCCTCGATTCTGGCTGAAGTCAGCGGCACCATCGCATTCGGCAAAGAGACCAAGGGCAAGCGTCGCCTGGTGATCACTCCGACCGACGGTAGCGATCCGTACGAAGAGCTGATTCCGAAGTGGCGCCACCTGAACGTCTTCGAAGGTGAACAGGTAAACCGCGGCGAAGTTATCTCCGACGGCCCGAGCGATCCGCATGACATTCTGCGTCTGCTGGGTGTGAGCGCGCTGGCGAAGTACATCGTCAACGAGATCCAGGACGTTTACCGTCTGCAAGGCGTGAAGATCAACGACAAGCACATCGAGACTATCCTGCGTCAGATGCTGCGCAAGGTCGAGATCTCCGAGTCGGGCGACTCCAGCTTCATCAAGGGCGACCAGATGGAACTGACCCAGGTGCTGGTAGAGAACGAGCGTCTCGCCAGCGAGGACAAGTTCATCTCCAAGTTCACCCGTGTGCTGCTGGGTATCACCAAGGCCTCGCTGTCCACCGAGTCGTTCATCTCCGCGGCTTCCTTCCAGGAAACAACCCGCGTACTGACCGAAGCGGCGGTAACCGGCAAGCGCGACTACCTGCGCGGCCTGAAAGAGAACGTGGTCGTGGGTCGTCTGATCCCGGCTGGTACTGGTCTGGCCTACCACAGCGAGCGCAAGCGTCGCCGTGATGCCGACAAACCGCTGCGTGTAAGCGCCAGTGAAGTGGAAGCAGCACTGACCGAAGCGCTGAATTCCAGCGGTAACTAAGTACAGGGCAAGGCCCCGGCAAGCCTCGGTCGAGCATCGGCGACATGAAATGTTGCCGATGATCGGGCGGGGAGGGCCGGGGCCTCGTCTTGACTGGGTGCAAGATCCTCTTTAGACTTTTGTACCCTTAAATTTGGTGAGGCTCCGTCTCGCCAATTTTTGGCTTTCTTGCAAGACAATAGAGTCGCAAGACAATCAGTGGAGCTAGTAGATGGCAACTATCAACCAGCTGGTACGTCAGCCGCGTAAGCGTTCGGTCGAGAAGTCCGACGTTCCTGCGCTGCAGAACTGCCCGCAGCGTCGTGGCGTGTGCACCCGTGTGTACACCACCACGCCGAAAAAACCTAACTCGGCACTGCGTAAAGTATGCCGTGTGCGTCTGACCAACGGTTTCGAGGTTTCCTCGTACATCGGTGGTGAAGGCCACAACCTGCAAGAGCACAGCGTCGTCCTGATTCGTGGCGGCCGTGTAAAAGACTTGCCAGGTGTTCGTTACCACACCGTTCGCGGCTCTCTGGATACCTCGGGCGTTAAAGGCCGTAACCAGGGTCGTTCGAAGTACGGTACCAAGCGTCCGAAGTAATCGGTCGTTTGCAGACATCCATTTTTTTGAGTCGATAAGAGTAAGGTCGGGCAGGGGTCGAAGACCCACGTCCCGGGCTAACCTGAAGACCGTTTGAGGGCTTATCATGCCAAGACGTCGTGTAGCAGCAAAACGTGAGATCCTTGACGATCCGAAGTACGGATCCCAGATCCTCGCCAAGTTCATGAACCACGTGATGGAAAGCGGCAAGAAGGCCGTAGCCGAGCGCATCGTTTACGGTGCCCTGGATACCGTCAAAGCACGCAAGAACAGCGACCCCCTGGAAATCTTCGAGAAAGCTCTCGACGCCATCGCTCCGCTGGTCGAAGTAAAGTCCCGTCGTGTCGGCGGTGCCACTTACCAGGTTCCGGTTGAAGTTCGTCCATCCCGTCGTAACGCTCTGGCAATGCGCTGGCTCGTAGACTACGCCCGTAAGCGCGGCGAGAAGTCGATGGCTCTGCGTCTG
The DNA here is from genome assembly GCF_021378985.1 of Pseudomonas sp. JR33AA. Taxonomy (NCBI): domain Bacteria; kingdom Pseudomonadati; phylum Pseudomonadota; class Gammaproteobacteria; order Pseudomonadales; family Pseudomonadaceae; genus Pseudomonas; species Pseudomonas sp. JR33AA. Next base: position 143,579 of record NZ_JAJSAW010000010.1, on the reverse strand, counting down.
GCCGGCGAACTGCTGGATGCTGCCGAAGGCAAGGGTGCTGCAGTCAAGAAGCGTGAAGACGTTCACCGTATGGCTGAAGCCAACAAAGCGTTCTCGCACTACCGCTTCTAATTCAAGCATCAATCTTTTTGCGAGGGCTTTATGGCTCGTACTACAGCAATTAACCGCTACCGTAACATTGGTATCTGTGCCCACGTTGACGCGGGCAAGACCACCACTACCGAGCGGATCCTGTTCTACACAGGTCTGAGCCACAAAATGGGCGAGGTGCATGACGGCGCCGCGACCACCGACTGGATGGTGCAGGAGCAGGAGCGCGGTATCACCATTACCTCCGCTGCCGTTACCACCTTCTGGAAAGGTTCCCGTGGTCAGTATGACAACTACCGCGTAAACGTCATCGATACCCCTGGCCACGTTGACTTCACCATTGAAGTAGAGCGTTCGCTGCGTGTACTCGACGGCGCGGTCGTTGTGTTCTGCGGCACCTCCGGCGTTGAGCCGCAGTCCGAAACCGTATGGCGTCAGGCCAACAAGTACGGCGTTCCACGTGTGGTTTACGTGAACAAGATGGACCGTGCTGGTGCAAACTTCCTGCGCGTCGTAGGTCAGATCAAGAACCGTCTGGGTCACACCCCGGTTCCTGTTCAGCTGGCCATCGGTTCGGAAGATAACTTCCAGGGTCAGGTTGACCTGATCAAGATGAAGGCTATCTACTGGAACGACGACGACAAGGGTACTACCTACCGTGAGGAAGAAATTCCTGCGGATATGGTCGAGTTGGCTAACGAATGGCGCAACAACATGGTTGAAGCCGCCGCCGAAGCCAACGAAGAGCTGATGAACAAGTATCTTGAAGGCGGTGAGCTGTCCGTCGAAGAGATCAAGGCAGGCCTGCGCGCGCGCACCCTGGCCAGCGAGATCGTTCCGGCTGTCTGCGGTTCGTCGTTCAAGAACAAGGGCGTTCCCCTGGTTCTCGACGCCGTTATCGACTTCCTGCCAGCTCCGACCGAGATCCCTGCGATCAAGGGTATCCACCCTGACCTGATCGACGTGCCTAAGGACGAAGTCAAGCCAGAACAGTTCGACGAGCGTCATGCTGACGACGACGAGCCGTTCTCGGCCCTGGCCTTCAAGATTGCCACCGACCCGTTCGTTGGTACTCTGACCTTCGTTCGCGTTTACTCGGGCTTCCTGACCTCCGGTGACTCCGTCATCAACTCGGTCAAGGGCAAGAAAGAGCGCGTTGGTCGTATGGTCCAGATGCACGCCAACCAGCGTGAAGAGATCAAGGAAGTACGTGCAGGCGACATCGCTGCTCTGATCGGCATGAAGGACGTCACTACTGGTGATACCCTGTGCAACGCCGACAAGCCGATCATCCTTGAGCGTATGGACTTCCCTGAGCCTGTGATTTCGCTCTCTGTAGAGCCGAAAACCAAGCAGGACCAGGAGAAGATGGGTATCGCACTGGGCAAGCTGGCTCAGGAAGACCCATCGTTCCGCGTCAAGACCGATGAAGAAACCGGTCAGACCATCATCTCCGGTATGGGTGAGCTGCACCTGGACATCCTCGTTGACCGCATGAAGCGCGAATTCAACGTCGAAGCCAACATCGGCAAGCCGCAGGTTTCGTACCGCGAGAAGATCACCAAATCCAACGTCGAGATCGAAGGCAAGTTCGTTCGTCAGTCGGGTGGTCGTGGTCAGTTCGGTCACTGCTGGGTTCGCTTCTCCGAGCCGGACGTGGACGACAAGGGCAACATCACCGAAGGTCTGGTGTTCTCCAACGAAGTCGTTGGTGGTGTGATTCCTAAGGAATACATCCCTGCGATCCAGAAGGGTATCGAAGAGCAGATGAAAAACGGCGTTGTTGCCGGTTATCCTCTGATCGGCCTGAAGGCCGCGGTATTCGACGGTTCGTACCACGACGTCGACTCCAACGAAATGGCGTTCAAGATCGCTGCTTCGATGGCGACCAAGCAACTGGCCCAGAAGGGCGGTGGCGTGGTTCTCGAGCCGATCATGAAGGTCGAAGTTGTAACCCCGGAAGACTACCTGGGTGACGTGATGGGTGACCTGAACCGTCGTCGTGGTCTGGTCCAGGGTATGGATGAGTCGGTCTCTGGCCGTGTCGTCCGTGCTGAAGTACCGCTCGGAGAGATGTTCGGTTACGCAACCGACGTTCGTTCCATGTCTCAGGGTCGCGCAAGCTACTCCATGGAATTCTCCAAATACGCCGAAGCTCCGTCGAACATCGTCGAAGCACTCGTTAAAAAACAAGGCTAATCCCCTTTAGGCAAGAGGTTCACTGTCGTGGCTAAAGAAAAATTTGATCGTTCCCTTCCCCACGTTAACGTCGGCACCATCGGCCACGTTGACCACGGTAAGACCACTCTGACCGCAGCTCTGACTCGCGTTTGCTCCGAAGTTTTCGGTTCGGCAATCGTTGAGTTCGACAAGATCGACTCGGCTCCGGAAGAAAAAGCGCGCGGTATCACCATCAACACCGCTCACGTTGAGTACAACTCGACCATTCGTCACTACGCTCACGTTGACTGCCCAGGTCACGCTGACTACGTGAAGAACATGATCACCGGTGCTGCCCAGATGGACGGCGCGATCCTGGTTTGCTCGGCCGCCGATGGTCCGATGCCACAAACCCGTGAGCACATCCTGCTGTCCCGTCAGGTAGGCGTTCCGTACATCGTGGTCTTCCTGAACAAGGCTGACCTGGTAGACGACGCTGAGCTGCTGGAACTGGTCGAGATGGAAGTTCGCGACCTGCTGTCCACCTATGACTTCCCAGGCGACGACACTCCGATCATCATCGGTTCGGCTCGTATGGCGCTGGAAGGCAAAGACGACAACGAAATGGGCACTACCGCTGTCAAGAAGCTGGTAGAAACTCTGGACAGCTACATTCCTGAGCCAGTTCGTGCCATCGACCAGCCGTTCCTGATGCCGATCGAAGACGTGTTCTCGATTTCGGGTCGTGGTACCGTTGTGACCGGTCGTATCGAGCGTGGTATCGTCCGCGTTCAGGATCCGCTGGAAATCGTTGGTCTGCGTGACACCACCACCACCACCTGCACCGGTGTTGAGATGTTCCGCAAGCTGCTGGACGAAGGTCGTGCTGGCGAGAACTGCGGCGTTCTGCTGCGTGGTACCAAGCGTGACGACGTTGAGCGTGGCCAGGTTCTGGTCAAGCCAGGTTCGGTCAAGCCGCACACCAAGTTCACCGCAGAAGTCTACGTTCTGTCGAAGGAAGAAGGCGGTCGTCACACTCCGTTCTTCAAAGGCTACCGTCCACAGTTCTACTTCCGTACCACTGACGTGACCGGTAACTGCGAACTGCCGGAAGGCGTTGAAATGGTAATGCCAGGTGACAACATTCAGATGACTGTTACCCTGATCAAGACCATCGCAATGGAAGACGGTCTGCGCTTCGCTATCCGTGAAGGCGGTCGTACCGTCGGCGCCGGCGTTGTGGCCAAAATCATCGAGTAATCACTCGATCGATTGAAAAAAACCCCCGCTCAGCGGGGGTTTTTTTTATTGGGTTGACACTAATTGGGGGCGTCTATAGAATCACGCCTCCTTTTAGCGGGCGTAGTGCGTCCGTTGGGAACAGCCTGGAGTCTGAAATCCAATGCAAAATCAGCAAATCCGTATCAGGTTGAAGGCTTTCGACCATCGCCTGATCGACCAATCCACCCAGGAAATCGTGGAAACCGCGAAACGTACTGGTGCACAAGTGCGTGGTCCAATTCCACTGCCTACCCGCAAAGAGCGTTTCACCGTTCTGGTTTCCCCGCACGTCAACAAAGACGCGCGTGACCAGTACGAGATTCGCACTCATAAGCGTGTTCTGGACATCGTCCAGCCAACGGATAAAACCGTTGACGCGCTGATGAAGCTTGATCTGGCGGCAGGTGTGGAAGTACAGATCAGCCTCGGCTAAGACTTCGGTCTAGTCGTGTAACGCTCTGAAATGGGCGGCCATAGCGGGTGAAAGCCCCGTACACTCATGAGGTTTACAACATGACTATTGGTGTAATCGGTCGCAAGTGCGGTATGACCCGCATTTTCACCGAAGAAGGTGTCTCCATTCCGGTCACGGTCATTGAGATCGAGCCGAATCGCGTCACCCAGTTCAAAACTGAAGAAACCGATGGCTACCGTGCAGTGCAAGTCACTGTCGGCGAGCGTCGTGCTTCGCGTGTGACTGCCGCTCAGGCAGGCCACTTCGCCAAGGCCAACGTTGCCGCTGGTCGCGGTGTTTGGGAGTTCCGTCTTGAAGAAGGCGATTTCCAGGCTGGCGATCTGATCAAAGCTGAACTCTTCACTGCAGGCCAGCTGGTTGACGTTACTGGTCAGTCGAAAGGTAAAGGCTTCGCCGGTACCATCAAGCGCTGGAACTTCCGTGGTCAGGACAACACCCACGGTAACTCCGTGTCGCACCGTGTGCCTGGTTCCATCGGCCAGTGCCAGACTCCTGGTCGTGTGTTCAAGGGCAAGAAAATGTCCGGTCACATGGGCGCCGAGCGCGTGACTGTTCAGTCCCTGGAAGTAGTTCGCGTAGACGCTGAACGCAACCTGCTGCTGATCAAGGGTGCCGTACCTGGCGCTACTGGCGGCGACGTGGTTGTACGTCCAGCTGTCAAGGCTCGCGGTTAAGGGGAAACTGACATGCAACTTAATGTAAATGACGCTCAGGCGATCGAAGTTTCCGAACTGACTTTCGGTGGCGAATTCAACGAGACGCTGGTTCACCAAGCAGTCGTGGCCTACATGGCCGGCGGCCGTCAGGGCACCAAGCAGCAGAAGACCCGTTCCGACGTGGCTGGTGGCGGTAAGCGCCCATGGCGTCAGAAGGGTACTGGCCGTGCTCGTGCTGGTACCACTCGTGGTCCGATCTGGCGTGGCGGTGGTGTAACCTTCGCAGCTCGCCCTCAAGATCACTCGCAAAAGCTCAACAAGAAGATGTATCGCGCAGCTCTGCGCTCCATCCTCGCTGAGCTGGTGCGTAGCGACCGTCTGGTCGTGGTTCAGGACTTCGCTGTTGAAGCACCGAAAACCAAAGATCTGCTGAACAAGCTGAACGGCATGGGTCTGAGCGACGTATTGATCGTTTCCGACGCTGTTGATCAGAACCTGTACCTGGCTGCTCGTAACCTGCCGCACGTCGACGTACGTGACGTACAAGGTTCCGACCCGGTCAGTCTGATCGCATACGAGAAAGTGTTGATCACTGTCTCGGCCGTGAAGAAATTCGAGGAGCTGCTGGGATGAACCAGGAACGCGTATTCAAAGTCCTCCTTGGCCCGCACGTTTCCGAGAAGGCTACCGTTCTGGCTGAGAAAAAAGGCCAGTTCGTATTCAAGGTTGCTACTGATGCAACCAAGCTGGAAATCAAGAAAGCTGTCGAAGGCCTGTTCAACGTAAAAGTTGAAAACGTGTCGACTGTTAACGTTCTGGGTAAAACCAAGCGTACCGCACGTGGTCTGGGCAAGCGTAATGACTGGAAGAAGGCGATCGTCTCCCTTCAGCCAGGCCAAGATCTCGATTTCAGCAGCAGTGCTGAGTAAGGAAGGGGTGCATCATGGCAATCGTTAAATGCAAACCGACTTCCCCTGGCCGCCGTTTCGTGGTCAAGGTGGTCAACAAGGAGCTGCACAAAGGCGCTCCTCACGCACCGCTGATCGAGAAAAAATCGAAGTCTGGTGGTCGTAACAACAATGGCCGCATTACCACTCGTCACGTTGGTGGTGGTCACAAGCAGCATTACCGTCTGGTCGACTTCCGTCGCAACGACAAAGATGGCATTCCAGCCACTGTCGAGCGTATCGAATACGATCCAAACCGTACTGCTCACATCGCCCTGCTGTGCTACGCAGACGGTGAGCGTCGCTACATCATCGCGCCTAAAGGCGTGAGCGCTGGCGACCAGCTGATCGCAGGTGCCCTGGCCCCAATCAAGGCCGGTAACTCCCTGCAGCTGCGCAACATTCCAGTAGGTAGCACCATTCACGGCATCGAACTGAAGCCGGGTAAAGGTGCTCAGATCGCTCGTTCCGCTGGTGCTTCGGCTCAGCTGATCGCTCGCGAAGGTGTCTACGTGACCCTGCGTCTGCGCTCTGGTGAAATGCGTAAAGTCCTGGCTGAGTGCCGTGCGACCCTGGGCGAAGTCTCGAACTCCGAGCACAGCCTGCGTTCGCTGGGTAAAGCTGGTGCCAAACGCTGGCGCGGCGTTCGCCCAACCGTTCGTGGTGTTGCCATGAACCCGGTTGACCACCCACACGGTGGTGGTGAAGGTCGTACCTCCGGTGGTCGTCATCCGGTATCGCCATGGGGCTTCCCAACCAAGGGTGCTAAAACCCGTGGTAATAAGCGTACCGACAACATGATCGTCCGTCGTCGCAAGTAACTAGAGGGATACGACAGTGCCACGTTCTCTGAAAAAAGGTCCTTTTATCGATCTTCACCTGTTGAAGAAGGTCGAAGTGGCGGTGGAGAAGAACGATCGCAAGCCAGTTAAAACCTGGTCGCGCCGTTCGATGATCCTGCCACAAATGGTCGGTCTGACCATCGCGGTTCACAACGGTCGCCAACATGTTCCAGTTCTCGTGAACGAAGACATGGTCGGCCACAAACTGGGCGAGTTCGCCGGTACCCGCACCTATCGCGGGCACGTGGCTGACAAGAAAGCCAAGCGTTAAGGGGTAAGGAAATGGAAGTAGCCGCTAAGTTGTCGGGCGCTCGCATCTCCGCCCAGAAAGCCCGCTTGGTCGCCGACCAGATCCGCGGGAAGAAGGTGGGCGAAGCGCTCAACCTGTTGGCCTTCAGCAGCAAAAAAGCCGCTGAAATCATGAAGAAAGTCCTCGAGTCGGCCGTAGCCAACGCCGAACACAACGAAGGCGCAGACGTTGATGACCTGAAGGTCTCCACCGTCTTCGTCAACGAAGGGCGTTCGCTGAAGCGCATCATGCCACGTGCCAAAGGCCGTGCTGATCGCATCGTCAAGCGGTCTTGCCATATCACTGTCAAGGTTGCGGACAAGTAACGGAGTCGATCAGATGGGTCAGAAAGTACATCCCACTGGCATTCGCCTGGGAATCGTCAAGGAGCACACCTCCGTCTGGTACGCAGACGGTGCTACTTACGCAGATTACCTGTTGAAGGATCTGAAAACGCGTGAGTACCTCCAAGACAAACTAAAAAGCGCGTCCGTAAGCCGTATCGATATTCATCGTCCGGCTCAAACTGCACGCATCACCATCCACACCGCTCGTCCCGGTATCGTTATCGGTAAGAAAGGTGAGGATGTCGAGAAGCTGCGTCAGGACCTGACCAAGCAGATGGGTGTGCCTGTGCACATCAACATCGAAGAGATCCGCAAGCCGGAACTCGACGCAATGCTGGTTGCGCAGAGCGTAGCTCAGCAGCTGGAACGCCGTGTAATGTTCCGTCGCGCCATGAAGCGCGCGGTACAGAACGCCATGCGTATTGGTGCCAAGGGCATCAAGATCCAGGTGAGCGGTCGTCTCGGCGGTGCTGAGATTGCTCGTACCGAGTGGTATCGCGAAGGTCGTGTGCCTCTGCACACCCTGCGTGCCGATATCGACTACAACACCTACGAAGCTCACACCACTTACGGTGTGATCGGTGTGAAGGTTTGGATCTTCAAAGGCGAAGTTATTGGTGGTCGCCAAGAAGAACTGAAACCACAAGCACCAGCGCCTCGTAAAAAAGCTGCTAAGTAAGGGGTACGCCAAATGTTGCAACCAAAGCGTACAAAATTCCGCAAGCAGATGACTGGCCACAACCGTGGTCTGGCACTGCGCGGTAGCAAAGTCAGCTTCGGCGAATTCGCCCTGAAAGCTGTTGCTCGCGGTCGCCTCACCGCTCGCCAGATCGAGTCCGCACGTCGTGCGCTGACCCGTCACGTTAAGCGTGGCGGTAAGATCTGGATCCGTGTGTTCCCGGACAAGCCGATCTCCAAAAAACCTCTTGAGGTTCGTATGGGTAAAGGTAAGGGCTCCGTGGAATACTGGGTTGCCCAGATTCAGCCAGGCAAAGTCCTGTACGAGATCGAGGGTGTTTCTGAAGAGCTGGCGCGCGAAGCTTTCGCCCTGGCTGCTGCAAAGCTGCCTCTCGCCACCTCCTTTGTTAAGCGGACGGTGATGTGATGAAAGCGAATGAACTTCGTGAAAAATCGGCACAGCAACTGAACGAGCAACTGCTCGGCTTGCTGCGCGACCAGTTCAATCTGCGTATGCAGAAAGCAACTGGCCAGTTGGGGCAGTCGCACCTGCTCTCGCAAGTTAAGCGTGACATCGCTCGCGTGAAAACTGTGCTCAACCAGCAGGCAGGTAAGTGATCATGGCTGAAGCTGAAAAAACCGTCCGTACGCTGACTGGCCGTGTCGTCAGCGACAAAATGGACAAGACCATCACCGTTCTGATCGAGCGTCGCGTAAAGCACCCGATCTACGGTAAATACGTTAAGCGTTCGACTAAGCTGCACGCGCACGACGAAGCCAACCAGTGCAAGATCGGCGACAAGGTTTCCATCCGTGAAACCCGTCCGCTGGCCAAGACCAAGTCCTGGGCACTGGTTGAAGTCCTCGAACGCGCTGTTGAAGTCTAAGGGCTAGGGGTCGGAGAAATTTTATGATTCAGACTCAATCCATGCTCGATGTGGCCGATAACAGCGGCGCTCGTCGCGTCATGTGCATCAAGGTACTCGGCGGTTCGCACCGCCGTTACGCCGGTATCGGTGACATCATCAAAGTAACCGTCAAGGAAGCAATTCCGCGCGGTAAGGTCAAAAAAGGCCAAGTGATGACCGCTGTCGTCGTACGTACCCGTCACGGTGTTCGTCGCGCTGACGGTTCCATCATTCGTTTCGACGGCAACGCTGCTGTTCTGCTGAACAACAAGCAAGAGCCGATCGGCACTCGCATCTTCGGGCCAGTGACCCGTGAACTTCGTACTGAGAAGTTCATGAAGATCGTCTCGCTCGCCCCTGAAGTGCTGTAAGGAGATCCGACATGCAAAAGATTCGTCGTGACGACGAGATCATCGTGATCGCCGGCAAAGACAAAGGTAAGCGCGGTAAGGTGCTGAAGGTTCTGGCTGATGACCGTCTGGTTATCGGTGGCGTGAACCTGGTCAAGCGTCATACCAAGCCTAACCCGATGGCGGGCGTACAGGGCGGTATCGTCGAGAAAGAAGCGCCTCTGCACGCTTCCAACGTTGCCATCTTCAACGGTGAAACCAACAAGGCTGACCGCGTTGGTTTCAAAGTAGAAGACGGTAAAAAAATTCGTGTCTTCAAGTCGACCCAAAAAGCGGTTGATGCTTGAACACTGCTAGGTAGAAGACCATGGCACGACTGAAAGAGATTTACCGGAACGAAATCGCTCCTAAGCTTAAGGAAGAACTTAAGCTGTCGAACGTGATGGAAGTTCCGCGCGTTACCAAGATCACCCTGAACATGGGTCTGGGCGAAGCGATCGGCGACAAGAAAGTCATCGAGCACGCTGTTGCCGACCTGGAAAAGATCACCGGTCAAAAGCCGGTTGTGACTTTCGCTCGCAAATCCATCGCTGGCTTCAAAGTCCGCGAAGGCTGGCCGATCGGCGTCAAGGTGACCCTGCGTAGCGATAAGATGTACGAATTCCTGGACCGCCTGCTGGCGATCTCCCTGCCTCGGGTTCGCGACTTCCGCGGCCTGAATGCCAAGTCCTTCGATGGTCGTGGCAACTACAGCATGGGCGTGAAAGAGCAGATCATCTTCCCGGAAATCGACTACGACAAGATCGATGCTCTGCGCGGTTTGGACATCACCCTGACCACCACTGCTCGTTCGGACGACGAAGGCCGCGCTCTGCTGCGTGCTTTCAAGTTCCCGTTCCGCAACTGATTGGAGTAGGAAAATGGCCAAGAAGAGCATGAAAAACCGCGAGCTGAAGCGTCAGCTCACGGTAGCAAAGTTCGCCAAGAAGCGTGCTGAGCTGAAAGCGACCATCGTCAACCTGAACGCCTCTCCAGAAGAGCGTTTCGCTGCCGTTGTCGCTCTGCAGAAGCAGCCACGCGACGCTAGCGCCTCGCGCCTGCGCAACCGTTGCCGCCTGACCGGTCGTCCTCACGGTGTATACCGTAAGTTCGGCCTGGGCCGTAACATGCTGCGTCAAGCTGCAATGCGCGGTGACGTACCAGGTCTGGTCAAGGCCTCCTGGTAATCGCTGCAGGCAGGGCACGGGTGGAAGGGGAGCAATCTTCCGACCGCCGGTGACCTTGCCAACAAACAAGCCCCTATATGGGGCTTGTTTCGTTTCTGCCTTGTGTCTAGAATGACCGGCTCACCTGAGCCTGGGTTTTTGCCCAAACCGTTCGGGTGGTTGTCATAGCCGCAAGGCTAATAATTCTTGTATCAGGAGCATCTAGCCCATGAGTATGCAGGACCCGTTAGCGGACATGCTAACTCGCATCCGTAATGCCCAGATGGCTGAAAAGTCCGTCGTAAGCATGCCTTCCTCTACCCTGAAGGTCGCGGTTGCCAAAGTTCTGAAGGACGAAGGTTACATCGCTGGCTACCAGGTAACTGGTGAGGCCAAGCCTTCCCTGTCGATCGAACTGAAGTACTTCGAAGGCCGTCCGGTCATCGAGGAACTGAAGCGCTCCAGCCGTCCAGGCCTGCGCCAGTACAAGGCCGTCACCGATCTGCCGAAAGTACGTGGCGGTCTGGGCGTGTCTATCGTCTCCACCAACAAAGGTGTGATGACTGATCGCGCTGCGCGCGCTGCCGGTGTCGGCGGCGAAGTTCTGTGCACAGTGTTCTAAGGGGGGATAGACATGTCTCGCGTCGCTAAGAACCCCGTTAAGCTGCCATCCGGTGTCGAAGTCAAATTCGCCGGTCAGCAGCTTTCGGTGAAGGGTGCCAAAGGTACTCTCGAACTGAACGTTCACTCGTCTGTTGAAGTTACCGAAGAGTCTGGTGAGCTGCGTTTCGTCGCTCGCAATGGTGACCAGCAAGCTCGTGCCATGGCCGGTACCACCCGCGCTCTGGTCAACAACATGGTCCAAGGCGTAAGCCAAGGCTTCGAGCGCAAGCTCCAGCTGGTCGGTGTTGGTTACAAGGCACAGGCTAAAGGCACCGTCCTGAACCTGGCCCTGGGCTTCTCTCACCCAGTGGACTACGAACTGCCAGCCGGTATCACCGCTGAAACGCCTAGCCAGACCGACATCCTGATCAAGGGTATCGACAAGCAGCTGGTAGGTCAGGTGGCCGCTGAAATCCGCGACTTCCGTCCGCCAGAGCCTTACAAAGGTAAAGGTGTGCGTTACGCGGACGAAGTAGTCCGTCGTAAAGAAGCCAAGAAGAAGTAGGGCCTAGTAAATGACCGACAAAAAAGTTATTCGACTGCGTCGCGCTCGCAAAGCACGTCTCAAGATGCACGAACTCGAAGTCGTGCGCCTGTGCGTGTTCCGCTCCTCGCAGCACATCTACGCCCAGGTCATTTCGGCCGACGGCAGCAAGGTTCTGGCAAGCGCCTCGACCTTGGACAAAGACCTGCGTGATGGCGCCACTGGCAACATCGACGCGGCCACTAAGGTTGGCAAGCTGGTAGCTGAGCGTGCGAAAGCCGCCGGTGTATCTCAAGTTGCCTTTGACCGTTCCGGCTTCAAGTACCATGGCCGCGTCAAAGCGCTGGCTGATGCTGCTCGTGAAGGCGGGCTGGAGTTCTAAGTTATGGCAAATAACGATCAAAAGCGCGACGAAGGCTACATCGAGAAGCTGGTTCAAGTTAACCGCGTTGCCAAAACCGTAAAAGGCGGCCGTATCTTCACCTTCACCGCGCTGACCGTGGTTGGTGATGGTAAAGGTCGTGTTGGCTTCGGCCGTGGCAAGTCGCGCGAAGTACCAGCCGCGATCCAGAAAGCCATGGAAGCTGCTCGCCGCAACATGATCCAGGTTGACCTGAAGGGCACCACCCTGCAGTACGCCACCAAGGCTGCCCACGGCGCCTCGAAGGTTTACATGCAGCCTGCCTCGGAAGGTACCGGTATCATCGCCGGTGGCGCAATGCGTGCTGTCCTGGAAGTTGCTGGTGTTCAGAACGTTCTGGCCAAGTGCTACGGTTCGACCAACCCAGTGAACGTGGTTTACGCCACCTTCAAGGGTCTGAAAGCCATGCAATCTCCTGAATCCATTGCCGCCAAGCGTGGCAAGAGCGTCGAGGAGATCTTCTGATCATGGCAACCGTAAAAGTAACGCTGATCAAGAGCGTCTCGGGCCGTCTGCCTAACCACAAGCTGTGTGTTAAAGGCCTGGGTCTGCGTCGCATCGGTCACACTGTAGAAGTCCAGGATACTCCCGAGAACCGCGGGATGATCAACAAGGCTTACTACATGCTGAAGGTCGAGGGCTAATCGATGAAACTCAATGATCTGAGTCCAGCGCCGGGTTCCCGTCGCGAGAAGCATCGTCCAGGTCGTGGTATCGGTAGCGGTCTGGGTAAGACCGGCGGCCGTGGCCACAAAGGTCAGACTTCCCGTTCGGGTGGTTCGATCGCTCCTGGCTTCGAAGGCGGTCAACAGCCGCTGCACCGTCGCCTGCCGAAGTTCGGCTTCGTTTCCCTGAAAGCCATGGACCGCGCTGAAGTGCGTCTGTCCGAGCTGGCCAAAGTGGAAGGCGACGTGATCTCCGTGCAATCCCTGAAGGATGCCAACGTGATCAACCAGCACATTCAGCGTGTGAAAATCATGCTGTCTGGCGAAGTTACTCGCGCAGTCACCATCAAGGGTATCGCAGCCACCAAGGGTGCGCGTGCGGCTATCGAAGCAGCTGGCGGCAAATTCGAGGAATAAATGGCTAAGCAAGGTGCTCTCTCTTCGCTCGGTAAGGGCGGGATGTCGGAACTCTGGGCTCGTCTGCGCTTTCTGTTCATGGCGATCATCGTCTATCGGATAGGTGCGCATATCCCGGTTCCCGGCATCAATCCGGACCGTCTGGCGGATCTGTTTCGGCAGAATGAGGGGACCATTCTTAGCTTGTTCAACATGTTTTCCGGTGGCGCGCTCGAACGCATGAGCATCTTTGCACTGGGGATCATGCCGTACATTTCGGCATCGATCATCATGCAGTTGATGACGGCGGTCAGCCCGCAATTGGAGCAGTTGAAGAAGGAAGGTGAAGCTGGCCGTCGCAAGATCAGCCAGTACACCCGCTACGGCACCGTTATCCTGGCACTGGTCCAAGCCATTGGCATGTCCATTGGCCTGGCCAACCAGGGCGTGGCGTTTTCTGTAGGCCTGGGCTTCCATGTCGTCGCTGTTTCCACGTTCGTGGCAGGCGCGATGTTCATGATGTGGCTGGGCGAGCAGATCACCGAGCGCGGTGTGGGCAACGGTATCTCGATGTTGATTTTCGCGGGTATCGTTGCCGGTCTTCCGAGAGCAATCGGGCAGTCTTTCGAGTCTGCACGCACAGGCGATATCAACATTTTCGCCTTGGTCGCCATCGGTCTGCTGGCAGTAGCGATTATCGGTTTTGTGGTGTTCATTGAGCGTGGTCAGCGTCGTATCGCCGTTCATTACGCCAAGCGTCAGCAGGGCCGCAAGGTCTTCGCTGCGCAGACCAGCCACTTGCCGCTGAAGGTGAACATGGCGGGGGTTATCCCGGCCATTTTCGCGAGCAGCATTCTGCTGTTCCCGGCTTCGCTGGGTGCCTGGTTTGGTCAGTCCGAGGGTATGGGCTGGCTGCAGGACATCTCGCAGTCGATCGCTCCTGGTCAGCCGTTGAACATTCTGCTGTTTAGTGCAGGGATCATTTTCTTCTGCTTCTTCTACACAGCGTTGATGTTCAACCCGAAAGACGTAGCGGAAAACCTGAAGAAGTCCGGTGCCTTTATTCCGGGTATCCGTCCTGGTGAGCAGTCGGCGCGCTACATTGATGGCGTTCTGACCCGTTTGACCATGTTCGGTGCTCTTTACATGATGGCCGTCTGCCTTCTGCCCCAGTTCCTGGTGGTGGCAGCAAATGTGCCGTTCTACCTTGGCGGGACCTCGTTGCTGATTGTGGTAGTGGTTGTGATGGACTTCATGTCCCAAGTACAATCGCACCTCGTTTCGCACCAGTACGAATCCCTGATGAAGAAAGCCAACCTGAAAGGCTACGGTGGCAGCGGTTTGCTGCGCTGATACGCCCCTAAGGTTCGAGGAGTCGGTAATGAAAGTTCGTGCATCGGTGAAAAAGCTGTGCCGTAACTGCAAGATCATCCGTCGCGAAGGCGTCGTACGAGTGATCTGCAGCGCGGAACCGCGTCACAAACAGCGCCAAGGCTGAGTGTGATCTGCGCTTCAAACCCAGCAGCTAGTGTGCTGCTGGGTTGATTATTCGTTTCTACAGCGATATTATCTCGCGCCCTATTTCTTGGCTTCCGGGGCGTAGGTAGCTGTCAATTGGAGTCCCACTGAATGGCCCGTATTGCAGGCGTCAACATTCCAGATAACAAGCATACTGTTATCTCGCTGACCTACATCTATGGTGTCGGTCGCACAACTGCACAGAAGATTTGTGCAGACGCTGGTGTAAACCCAGCCGCTAAGATCAAGGATCTGAGCGACGAGCAAATCGAAACCCTGCGTGGCGAAGTCGCGAAGTTCACCACCGAAGGTGACCTGCGTCGTGACATCAACATGAAGATCAAGCGCTTGATGGACCTGGGTTGCTACCGCGGCCTGCGTCATCGTAAAGGTCTGCCGGTTCGCGGTCAGCGCACCAAGACCAACGCACGCACCCGTAAGGGCCCGCGTAAGCCGATCCGCAAGTAATCGCCCAGGAATATAGACATGGCAAAACCTGCTGCTCGTCCTCGTAAGAAAGTCAAAAAGACAGTGGTTGATGGCATCGCCCACATCCATGCTTCTTTCAACAACACCATCGTGACCATCACCGACCGTCAGGGCAATGCTTTGTCCTGGGCGACCTCCGGTGGTTCGGGTTTCCGTGGTTCGCGCAAATCCACCCCGTTCGCAGCTCAGATCGCTGCTGAGCGTGCTGGTCAAGCTGCGCTGGAATACGGTCTGAAGAACCTCGACGTTAACGTCAAGGGTCCAGGTCCAGGTCGTGAGTCCGCCGTTCGTGCATTGAACAGCTGCGGCTACAAGATCGCCAGCATCACCGACGTGACGCCAATCCCGCACAACGGGTGCCGTCCGCCGAAGAAGCGTCGCGTGTAATCAGGAGACAGAAGAATGGCACGTTACATTGGTCCAAAATGCAAACTGTCTCGTCGTGAAGGCACTGATCTGTTCCTGAAGAGCGGCGTTCGCGCTCTGGAATCGAAGTGCAATATCGAAGCAGCCCCAGGTATCCACGGCCAGCGCCGTGGCCGTCAGTCCGACTACGGCACCCAGCTGCGTGAGAAACAAAAAGTCCGTCGTATCTACGGTGTTCTGGAGCGTCAGTTCCGCGGTTACTACCAAGCTGCTGCCTCGAAAAAAGGCGCAACCGGTGAGAACCTGCTGCAACTGCTCGAGTGCCGTCTGGATAACGTCGTTTACCGTATGGGCTTCGGCTCGACTCGTTCCGAGTCTCGTCAGCTGGTTTCGCACAAAGCGATCAGCGTCAACGGTAAGACTGTAAACATTCCATCCTACCAAGTTCGTCCGGGTGACGTGGTCGCAGTCCGCGAGAAATCGCTGGGCCAGTTGCGCATTGTTCAAGCCCTTGAACTGTGCGCCCAGCGTGGCCGCGTTGAGTGGGTTGACGTGGATGCTGCTAAAAAGTCGGGCGTTTTCAAGAACGTTCCTGCTCGCAGCGACCTGTCTGCCGACATCAACGAAAACCTGATTGTCGAGCTCTACTCCAAGTAAGGGCTAGAAAATAGGTGCATCCATGCAGATTTCGGTAAATGAGTTCCTGACTCCCCGCCACATTGATGTGCAGGTAGTCAGTCCGACCCGCGCCAAGATTACGCTCGAGCCTCTCGAGCGTGGTTTCGGCCATACCCTGGGCAACGCGCTGCGCCGCATCCTGTTGTCCTCCATGCCTGGCTGTGCAGTAGTCGAGGCCGAGATCGATGGCGTACTCCATGAGTACTCCGCGATCGAAGGTGTTCAGGAAGACGTAATTGAAATCCTGTTGAACCTGAAAGGTCTGGCTATCAAACTGCATGGTCGTGACGAAGTTACGCTGACCTTGTCGAAAAAGGGTTCGGGGGTGGTTACCGCTGCCGATATTCAGCTGGATCACGATGTCGAGATCGTCAACCCCGATCACGTAATCGCGAACCTGGCGTCGAACGGCGCTCTGAACATGAAGCTCACTGTAGCTCGTGGTCGTGGTTACGAGCCGGCCGACTCCCGTCAAACCGACGAAGACGAAAGCCGTAGCATTGGCCGTCTGCAGTTGGACGCCTCCTTCAGCCCGGTGCGTCGTATCGCCTATGTGGTCGAGAACGCCCGTGTTGAACAGCGTACCAACCTGGACAAACTGGTCATTGATCTGGAAACCAACGGCACCCTGGATCCTGAAGAGGCTATCCGCCGCGCTGCGACCATCCTGCAACAGCAGCTGGCCGCGTTCGTCGACCTCAAAGGTGACAGCGAGCCTGTCGTAGTCGAGCAGGAAGACGAGATCGACCCGATCCTGCTGCGTCCGGTTGACGACCTGGAACTGACTGTACGTTCGGCCAACTGCCTCAAGGCGGAGAACATCTACTACATCGGCGACCTGATTCAGCGTACCGAAGTAGAGCTGTTGAAGACTCCTAACCTGGGTAAGAAGTCCCTGACTGAAATCAAGGACGTTCTGGCCTCTCGTGGTCTGTCTCTCGGCATGCGCCTCGACAACTGGCCGCCTGCAAGTCTTAAGAAAGACGACAAGGCGACCGCCTGATCGTCGTAATCACCGAACGTAGTGTTTGGTAAGGAATGAATCATGCGTCATCGTAAAAGTGGACGTCACCTGAGCCGTACCAGCTCTCACCGCAAGGCTATGTTCCAGAACATGGCAGTGTCGCTGATCGAGCACGAGCTGATCAAAACCACCCTGCCGAAAGCCAAGGAACTGCGCCGCGTTGCCGAGCCGCTGATCACCCTGGCCAAGGAAGACAGCGTTGCTAACCGTCGTCTGGCCTTCGACCGTACTCGTTCGAAGTCCGCTGTTGGCAAACTGTTCAACGACCTGGGCAAGCGTTACGCCACCCGTCAGGGCGGCTACCTGCGCATCCTGAAGTGCGGTTTCCGCGCTGGCGACAACGCGCCTATGGCGTACGTCGAGCTGGTTGATCGTCCGGTCGGCGGTGCTGTAGAAGCTGCTGAGTAAGACGTTCTGTCTGCTACAAAAAACCGGGCCTAGTGCCCGGTTTTTTGTGTGCAGAACTATTGTTTATTTCTATTGATACAAGTCATGTAATGAATTTGTGCCTGTAATCTTGCTCGTCGATACTCTCTTCAAAGCCGATTAGTCGGCGCATGAAGACCGATAAGGAGAGCCCATGAGCAAGATTCTCACCACCGCCAGCGGTGCACCTGTAGCCGACAACCAGAACTCCCGCTCCGCCGGTCCGCGCGGTCCGCTGCTGCTCGACGACTTCCACCTGATCGAGAAGCTCGCCCATTTCAATCGCGAGAACATTCCTGAGCGCCGCGTCCATGCCAAAGGCTCGGGTGCCTACGGTACCTTTACCGTTACTCACGATATCACCGGCTATACCAGCGCCAAGCTGTTCGAAGAGGTCGGTAAACAAACTGAGACTTTCTTACGCTTCTCCACTGTTGGCGGCGAGCGCGGCTCTGCAGATACCGAGCGTGACCCGCGTGGCTTTGCGGTGAAGTTCTATACCGAGGAAGGCAACTGGGACATCGTCGGTAACAACACGCCTGTGTTCTTCATTCGCGATCCACTGAAGTTCCCGGATTTTATCCACACCCAGAAGCGCCACCCGCAGTCCAACCTGAAGAACGCTCAGATGATGTGGGACTTCTGGTCGCACTCCCCGGAAGCGCTGCACCAGGTCACCATCCTCTTTTCCGACCGTGGCATTCCGGACGGCTATCGCCACATGCATGGCTTTGGCAGCCACACCTACAGCCTGATCAATGCACAGGGTGAACGCACTTGGGTCAAATGGCACTTCAAGACCCAACAAGGCATTAGGAACCTCACCCCGACAGACGCTGCACGCCTGGCAGGTACCGACCCGGATTACGCTCAGCGAGATCTTTTCGAGGCCATCGAGCGTGGCGACTACCCGCGCTGGACGGTTTGCATTCAGGTGATGAGCGAAACCGAGGCAGTCAGCCGCGACGAGAACCCTTTCGACGTGACCAAGACGTGGTCGCAGAAGGACTATCCGCTCATCGAGGTGGGTGTGCTGGAGCTCAACCGTAACCCGCTCAACTATTTTGCAGAGGTCGAGCAGGCCACGTTCGGGCCGAGCAATATGGTGCCCGGCGTCGGTCTTTCACCGGACCGCATGCTGCAAGGCCGAGTATTCGCCTACGCCGACGCGCACCGCTATCGCGTGGGCACCAACCACCAGCAATTGCCAGTCAACGCACCACGCTGCCCGGTAAACAGTTACCAGCGCGATGGCTCCATGGCGACCGGCAGGTACGGTAGTGCTCCGAACTACGAGCCAAACAGTTATAGCGATGCCCCGAAACAATCGCCACGTCATGCTGAGCCAGCATTGGCCATAATGGGTTCGGCTGATCGCTACGATCACCGCGAAGACACCGACTACTTCAGTCATCCCGGTGCTTTGTTCCGTTTGATGAGCGATGAGCAGAAAGCCCTGCTGATCAGCAACATCGCCGGTGCTATGGCGGGTGTCAGCGAAGACGTGATTCAGCGTCAGCTACAGTACTTCTTTAAGGCGGATCCCGCCTATGGGGAAGGGATTGCAAAGGCTTTGGGCATCAATCTCGCCTAAGTCGAAGTGATAAGAAGAACCGCCCTCATTTGGGCGGTTTTTCCATGAATATCACTACTGTTTAGCCGATTTTTTGCGTCTAATTGCGTGTTTTTCAGTGACCGTAGACAAAAGCTGGTTCACACTATGTGGCATAGACGTTTTCACATGGAGAACCAGGGCGATGCAAGGCCACCCGGACGTAATCAACTATCTCGTCACGCTGCTGAAGGGCGAACTGGCGGCACGCGACCAGTACTTCATTCATTCGCGCATGTACGAAGACTGGGGCCTGTCCAAGCTCTACGAGCGCATCAACCACGAGATGGAGGAAGAGACGCAGCACGCCGATGCCCTGATGCGTCGTATCCTCATGCTCGAAGGGACCCCTGACATGCGTGCCGATGACCTGGAGGTCGGCAGCACCGTGCCGGAAATGATCGAGGCAGACCTCAAGCTCGAATACAAAGTGCGCGGTGCGCTTTGTAAAGGCATCGAGCTGTGTGAACTGCACAAGGACTATGTCAGTCGTGACATCCTGCGTGCGCAACTGGCCGACACCGAAGAAGATCACACCTACTGGCTTGAGAATCAGCAGGGCCTGATCAAGGCCATCGGGCTGGAAAACTACCTGCAGTCGCAGATGTAAGTTATCCACAGGCTCAAGTAAAAGCCCCTGGCACCATCGGTACCAGGGGCTTTTTCGTTGCGCTGGCAACACTCAGGCCCGATCCCGCTCCAGCAATGGTTTCAGGTAATGGCCGGTATAGGACTGCTTCATCTCGCTCAGCTCTTCTGGCGTACCGCAGGCAATGATCTGCCCACCCTTGGAGCCACCCTCAGGCCCCAGGTCAACCAGCCAGTCGGCAGTCTTGATCACATCCAGGTTATGCTCGATCACCACCACGGTGTTGCCGTGGTCGCGCAGGCGATGCAACACGTCCAGCAGTTGCTGGATATCGGCAAAGTGCAGACCGGTGGTAGGTTCGTCGAGGATGTACAAGGTCTTGCCGGTATCGCGCTTGGACAGTTCGCGCGACAGCTTCACCCGCTGCGCCTCACCGCCGGACAAGGTGGTCGCTGATTGCCCCAGTTTGATGTACGACAGGCCCACATCCATCAACGTTTGCAGCTTGCGCGCCAGCGCCGGCACCGCATCGAAGAACGCTCGGGCATCCTCGATGGTCATTTCCAGCACCTCGTGGATGTTCTTGCCCTTGTACTTGATCTCCAGGGTTTCGCGGTTGTAGCGCTTGCTCTTGCAGACGTCACACGGCACGTAGATGTCCGGCAGGAAGTGCATTTCCACCTTGATCAGGCCATCGCCCTGACAGGCCTCGCAACGGCCCCCCTTGACGTTGAATGAGAAACGCCCCGGGCCATAACCACGTGAGCGAGACTCCGGTACACCCGAGAACAGCTCGCGGATCGGCGTGAAGATACCGGTGTAGGTCGCCGGGTTGGAGCGTGGTGTGCGGCCGATCGGGCTCTGGTCGATATCCACTACCTTGTCCAGGTGCTGCAGACCGTCCATGCTGCTGTGCGGTGCGGCTTCCAGGCTGCTTGCGCCATTGAGTGCCGTGGCGGCCAAGGGGAAAAGGGTGTTGTTGATCAGCGTCGACTTGCCCGAGCCGGATACACCGGTCACGCAGGTCAGCAGGCCGATGGGTACTTCCAGGTCGACGTTTTGCAGGTTGTTACCACGCGCGCCTTTGAGCTTGAGCTGCAGCTTCTTGTTGCGCGGCGTGCGCTTGGCCGGCACAACGATCTTCTTGCGCCCGGACAGGTACTTGCCAGTCAGCGAATCGGGATGGTCCATGACCTCCTGTGGCGAGCCTTCGGCGACGATCTGCCCACCGTGAACACCGGCGCCCGGGCCGATGTCGACCACGTAGTCGGCCAGCCGAATGGCGTCCTCGTCGTGTTCCACCACGATCACCGTGTTGCCCAGGTCGCGCAAATGGTTGAGGGTGGCCAACAGGCGGTCGTTGTCGCGTTGGTGAAGGCCGATGGACGGTTCATCAAGGATGTACATCACCCCCACAAGACCGGCGCCGATCTGGCTGGCGAGTCGGATGCGTTGCGCCTCACCGCCGGACAAGGTGTCGGCGCTACGATCCAGTGTCAGGTAGTCGAGGCCGACATTGACCAGGAACTGAAGTCGTTCGCAGATTTCCTTGAGGATTTTTGCCGCGATTTCGCCACGCCGGCCAGTAAGGGTCAGTTGACCAAAGTAGTTGCTGGCTTCACCGATCGGCATATTGGTCACCGCCGGCAGGGTTTTCTCGCCCACCCACACATGGCGCGCTTCGCGGCGCAGGCGCGTACCCCGGCAATCCGGGCACGGTTGCGTGCCCAGGAATTTGGCCAGCTCTTCACGCACGGTGGCCGACTCGGTTTCGCGGTAGCGGCGCTCAAGGTTCGGCACAATGCCTTCGAACGGGTGCGATCGCTTGACGATATCGCCTCGGTCGTTGAGGTACTTGAAGTCGACGCTCTGCTTGCCGCTGCCCTGCAGGATCACCTTCTGGTGTTCGGCCAACAACTCGCCGAATGGCTCCTCCAGGCTGAAGCCGTAGTGCGCAGCCAACGAACCGAGCATCTGGAAGTAGTACACGTTACGCCGATCCCAGCCGCGGATCGCACCTTCGGCCAAGGTCAGTTCGATGTTGACCAGGCGCTTGGTGTCGAAGAATTGCTTGACCCCCAGGCCGTCGCAGGTCGGGCAGGCGCCAGCCGGGTTGTTGAAGGAGAACAGCTTCGGTTCCAGCTCACTGATCGCGTGGCCGCACACCGGGCAGGCGAAGCGCGCGGAGAAGATCGTCTCCTCGCCTTGTTCGTCGTCCATCGGTGCCACCAGGGCAATACCGTCGGCCAGCTTCAACGCGGTCTCGAACGATTCGGCCAGGCGCTGTTGCAGGTCTGCGCGGACTTTGAAGCGGTCCACCACCACATCGATGCTGTGCTTCTTCTGTTTGTCCAGCTTGGGCAGTTCATCGAGTTCGTAGAGCTTGCCGTTGACCCTGGCCCGCACGAAGCCCTGGGCGCGAAGCTCGTCAAACACCGCCAGGTGCTCGCCCTTGCGCTCGCGCACCACCGGCGCGAGCAGCATCAGCTTGCTGCCTTCCGGGCGCTCCAGCACCAGGTCGACCATCTGGCTGATCGTTTGCGCCTCCAGCGGGATATCGTGGTCCGGGCAGCGTGGAGTACCGACGCGGGCGTACAGCAGGCGCAGGTAGTCGTAGATTTCGGTAATGGTGCCGACCGTGGATCGCGGGTTGTGCGAGGTCGACTTCTGCTCGATCGAAATCGCCGGCGACAGGCCTTCGATGGTGTCGACGTCGGGCTTTTCCATCATCGACAGGAACTGCCGGGCGTAGGCCGACAGCGATTCCACGTAGCGGCGCTGGCCTTCGGCGTACAAGGTATCGAATGCCAGGGATGACTTGCCGGAACCCGACAGGCCGGTGATCACGATCAACTTGTCCCGGGGCAGGGTCAGGTCGATGTTCTTCAGGTTGTGGGTCCGTGCCCCACGAATCAGAATCTTGTCCACTGCGGCCTCGCTTGGCGGGCATAAACAAGGAAGTATACGGCGCGCCAGTATGACGCGGCAAAGCGTCGCGTAGATGCCGTCAAGCTGTCGGACTGATAGAATCGCCGCCGGTTCACACGAGGTTAATCCATGCACGACACCCACAACGAGCGTATGAGTGGCGGCGAAACCCGCGCCGCTGGCGGCCTTGCCCTGGTCTTTGCCTTTCGTATGCTGGGCATGTTCATGGTCTTGCCGGTACTGGCCACCTACGGCATGGACCTGGCTGGCGCCACACCTGCCCTGATTGGCCTGGCCATTGGTGCCTATGGCCTGACTCAGGCGGTATTGCAGATCCCGTTCGGGATGGTTTCCGACCGCATCGGTCGCCGGCCGGTGATTTATCTGGGCCTGGTGATCTTTGCCCTGGGCAGTGTGCTGGCGGCCCAGGCTGATTCTATCTGGGGCGTGATTGCCGGGCGCATCCTGCAGGGCGCAGGGGCCATTTCTGCTGCGGTCATGGCACTGCTGTCGGACCTCACCCGCGAACAACACCGGACCAAGGCCATGGCCATGATAGGCATGAGCATCGGCCTGTCGTTTGCTGTCGCCATGGTCGTTGGTCCATTGCTGACAAGTGCCTTTGGTTTGTCAGGTTTGTTCCTGGTTACGGCCGGGCTTGCCTTGGTCGGCATCCTGTTGATCGCCTTTGTCGTACCCAACACCCACAGCATTTTGCAGCACCGCGAGTCGGGTGTGGCGCGCCAGGCCATCGGCCCGACCCTGCGTCATCCGGACCTTCTGCGCCTGGACGTAAGCATTTTCATCCTGCACGCCGTCCTCATGGCCAGCTTCGTTGCGCTGCCGCTGGCGTTCGTCGAGCGTGGCGGCCTGCCCAAGGAGCAGCATTGGTGGGTGTACCTGACCGCGCTGTTCATCTCATTTTTTGCAATGGTCCCGTTCATCATCTACGGCGAAAAAAAGCGCAAGATGAAACGTGTGTTGGCCGGCGCGGTCAGTGTCCTGCTGCTGACAGAGATATACTTCTGGGAGTGGGCTGACGGTTTGCGCGGACTGGTGATTGGCACCGTGGTATTCTTTACCGCATTCAACCTGCTGGAGGCTTCGCTGCCTTCTCTGGTGAGCAAGGTGTCGCCTGCTGGTGGCAAGGGGACGGCAATGGGGGTGTATTCCACCAGCCAGTTCCTCGGTGCAGCGTTAGGCGGCATCCTTGGCGGCTGGCTGTTCCAGCACGGTGGGCTGAACACGGTGTTCCTCGGTAGCGCAGTGCTGTGTGCTATCTGGCTGATCGTCGCCTTGCGCATGAACGAGCCGCCATATGTGACCAGCCTGCGCATGCCTCTGACGCCTGAGGCGGTCCGGGAAGCCGGCCTGACCGAGCGCCTCATGGCCGTGCCGGGTGTGACCGACGCTGTGGTGGTGGCAGAAGAAGCCGCCATCTATATCAAACTGGATACGAAAATTTTGGACCGTGCGACCCTCGAGCGACTGGTGAATCCAGCCTCTTCGGCGTGCGAAGCCTAGGAGAACGTTATGGCCCGTGGGGTTAACAAAGTCATTCTGGTCGGTACCTGTGGTCAGGATCCCGAAGTCCGCTACCTGCCCAACGGTAACGCCGTGACCAACCTGAGCCTGGCCACCAGCGAGCAGTGGACTGACAAGCAGTCGGGCCAAAAGGTCGAGCGTACCGAGTGGCACCGTGTGTCGCTGTTCGGCAAGGTTGCCGAAATCGCTGGCGAATACCTGCGCAAGGGTTCGCAATGCTACATCGAAGGCAAACTGCAGACCCGCGAGTGGGAAAAAGACGGCATCAAGCGCTACACCACCGAGATCATTGTCGACATCAACGGCACCATGCAGCTGCTCGGCGGTCGTCCGCAAGGCCAGCAGCAAGGCGGCGACCCGTACAACCAGGGTGGCGGCAACTACAACCAGGGTGGCCAGCCCCAGCAATACAACCAGGCACCGCCTCGCCAACAGGCCCAGCGCCCGCAACAGGCCCCTCAGCGTCCAGCGCCGCAGCAGCCTGCGCCGCAGCCGGCTGCGGACTTCGACAGCTTTGATGACGACATTCCGTTCTGACACGACCGGACACGCGTCCGCTACATCGAAAACCCAGGGCATTACCCTGGGTTTTTTTATGCGCGCCCACGCCGATACTGAGGGGCGCCGCGCCCCGCCGCATAGGCAAGCTGCATGTTGAGGACTCGGCGTTGCGCCACTGAAGCCAATGTCGCCGGCGTGTCAGCGGATTCGAGAGCACCCGTCGGCCTCGCTCATTGCTAGTAGAAAAGCCGTGGTTCGGATGAATCCAGCAAGCTGGCGAGCTTGGTCAAGGCAAAGCTGAGTTCGGCACGGCTTGGCGTCATCAGGGCGATACGCACGCCACAGCTGGTGGGTGTGCGCTCAGGCAGAAACTGGCTGCCGCTGACCACGGTGACGCCATTGTTGCGCGCCAGGTTGGCGAATTCATCGCTGGTCCATGGTTCAGGGAGTTCCAGCCAAATATGGAAACTGTTCGGCTGGCTGCGAATCTTGTACCTGCCAAGGATTTCCTGTGCCATAAGCTGCCGTGCCGCGGCTTCTTCCTGCTGCTCCCGCACCAGCTGATCGGCCATACCGCTGTTGATCAGGTTGCTGGCCAACTGAGCCATCAGCGGGGAGGGCATCCAGACGCTGCTGCGCACCATGGACGACAACCGTGACAGCGTTTGTGGCGGCGCGTAGAGGTAGCCGATACGCAGGGCCGGCAGCACGCTCTTGGACAGGCTGGTCAGGTACACCGAGCGCTCAGGTGCATAGGCGGCCAAGGGTTTGTAGTCAGGCGCCGGTTCGAGGAAACCGTAGATATCGTCATCCACGATGAACAGGTCGAACTCGCGGGCAATCTGCGCGATAGCCTCGCGACGCGGGTGCGGCATTACCGAGTTGGTCGGGTTCTGGTGAGTGGTCACACACACCAGCAGCGACGGGCGGTGCTCCTGGCAGGCGGCCCGCAAGGCCTCGGGAATCAGACCGTGCTCGTCCATGGCTACCCCGCGCAAACGGCGGCCCATGCTGTGGGCAAGGGAAATGATGCCGGGGTAGCAGAGCGACTCGCAGAGGATCACATCATCGCCTTTCGACAAGCTGCTGATGGCCACCAGCAGCCCATGTTGAGCGCCGGAGGTCAGCACCACCTGTTGCGCGCGAGCGTCGGGCAGCCAGCGCTGAATCCAGGTAGCGCCAGCCTGCTTGTGCGTCGCATGGCCACCGTCAGTAACGTAGTCGAGCACTTGGTCAAGGTCGGGGGATGACGCCAGCTCGGTAATTGCTCTGCGCAGCCAGTCGGCCATGTGCGCATCGTTGGGCTTGATGATCGAAAGGTCAATCTGGCCGCTTTCATGCTTGAGCGGTGCGGGCCGCAAAGGTGCGGTGGGGGTAGGGGCAGGCGCCGGCCGTTGCTGCAGGACGAAAGTACCCCGGCCAACCTCGCCAACCACCAAGCCCCGTTTGGCGGCTTCGTCATAGGCGCGTCCGATAGTGCCAGGCGTCACCTGCAATGACTCGGCGAGATCCTTGAGTGTTGGCAGGCGGTCGCCTGGCGCCAGACGGCCGTTGCCAATGTCCTGTTCAAGAGCATCGGCAATCATCAGGTAGACCGGCTGCGCCAGGTCGCTGTAGTGAGGAACCCACATGGAAATGGCACCAGAATCTGCAAGAACGCGGAAGCCTAGCACGAAAGCTCTTATCGGGGTAATCGCGTTTCCGATGTGTGGATTAACTCTATTGGTGCGAATCGGCGCTTATCACTGCGGGCTCGCTTTGGCACGGTGCGCACGCGCGTGATCACGCGTTAAAAGCGCTGCTCAAAGAAATCTTTTGAAATCAATAAGTTGATTAAATCGACTCAATGATGATGGCAATCGGCCAATTAAAACAATTGAATCGAGCTTATTTTTGTAATTACAATGATTGAGTCGATGCAATGTGGTGGTGCCTGGAGTGGCACCTCGCGCTCGTATCGCCCAAGTGTGAACGGTTTCAAAAACTGCCGCGTCTGCCCGGCATAGCAAGACACCGAATGGCCAATGGAATAGCACCTGAAATGGAAAGCGCACACCTGCAACAAGCAGCCGAGCCTCAGACCTCACTCGAAATCCGCCTGCCCTGGGTTGTCTCCAGCGCCTGGCAAACCTTGCTGAGCAATACGCCGCTCGATTTCGAAACCAGCAAAGAGCTTTACCCGCAACTCAAGGAGCAGGCTCAAGAGGTCCTGGGTAAAGCACTGTGCCAGCAAATCCGGGGTTTCGTTGAGGATCCGCAACTGACCAGCATGATTGTGCGTAATTGCCCACGCGATCGCGATGTGCCTCCGACCCCTTACTCTGGTGTGCTCAGCCCGCGCAGCACGCCGATTGCCTGTCTGGTCAGCCTGACCATGCAAAACCTGATGGGCATCAACCCGGTTGTCTACGAGGGTGAAAATGACGGGCGTCTGTTTCGCCATGTAATCCCGGCCCGTACATCATCCAGCCAAAAGAGTTCGCATGGCTCGCGGCTGCGCTTCTCCTATCACGTCGACAATCCCGACCTGCCATTGTCCTCCGAGCCGCTGGGTAGTGTTTCCTGCTGCCCGGAGTACCTGTCGTTCTTCGGCATGCGCTGTGATCCGCGTATCAGTACCACCTTGGTCAACCTTGACGCAGTGATCGCGTCGCTGCCCTTGGCCACCGTGCGTGAACTGTGCGAAGCGCAGTTCGAAATCCGCCGCCCTGATTCGTTCACCGGTAACCGCCGTTGCACCGCTGAGTTGCCAGTGCTGGTGCGCGGCCATTCAGGCGAGTGGCTGTGCCGTTTCGACAGCGAGAACACCCACGGGCTGAACCTGCGAGCCGAGCAGGCCTTGGCCACCCTGCGCGTTCTGTTGGAAACCCGGCGTTTCGATGAGCCTCACCTGCTGCTGCCAGGCGATTTCATGATCTTCAAGAACCAGCGCGTGCTGCATGCCCGC
Organism: Pseudomonas sp. JR33AA; assembly: GCF_021378985.1. Lineage (NCBI taxonomy): Bacteria > Pseudomonadati > Pseudomonadota > Gammaproteobacteria > Pseudomonadales > Pseudomonadaceae > Pseudomonas > Pseudomonas sp. JR33AA. The sequence continues at coordinate 116,099 of NZ_JAJSAW010000010.1, read as the reverse complement.
GATGGTTTCGAGCCGCAGAACGACGGTGCTGACCGTTGGCTGCTACGGGTGTTCGCGGTCAACGACCTGAACCGGGTGCGCTTTGCCCGGGCCGATCACCTTTACGAAGTGCTCTCCTGATTTCTCTTCATTTTTCGACGGAATTACTGCTATGGAACTGTTAGGCGCTTACTGGGCGGAACACTGGCTGCTGGCGATCCTGCTGCTGGGCGCCATTGCCTTTGTCGCGGGCTTTGTGGACAGCATTGCCGGGGGCGGCGGGTTGTTTTTGGTGCCAGGGTTTTTGCTGGTGGGCATGCCGCCTCAGGTAGCGCTGGGGCAGGAGAAACTGGTAAGTACGCTGGGTACGCTGGCTGCCATCCGCAACTTCCTGGCCAACAGCAAGATGGTCTGGCAGGTGGCACTGGTTGGCGTACCTTTCTCACTGCTCGGCGCCTATCTGGGAGCGCACCTGATTGTCTCGATCTCTCAGGAAACCGTGGGCAAGATCATCCTGGCATTGATCCCTTTCGGCATTCTGATTTTCCTCACTCCCAAGGATCGCCCGATAGAGGAGCGAGTGCTGTCGGCGCGGATGCTCTACACCGTCGTGCCGTTGACCTGTCTGGCCATCGGCTTTTACGACGGCTTCTTCGGCCCAGGTACCGGCAGCATGTTCATCATCGCTTTTCACTACCTGCTGCGCATGGACCTGGTTTCCAGCTCGGCCAACTCCAAGACCTTCAACTTCGCCTCCAACATCGGTGCGCTGGTCGCATTCATCATGGCCGGCAAGGTTGTCTATCTGCTGGCGTTGCCGCTGGTGGCGTGCAACATCCTCGGCAATCACATGGGCAGTGCACTGGCACTGCGCAAAGGGAACGACGTGGTACGCAAGGTGTTGGTGTTCTCCATGCTGTGCCTGTTCACCAGCCTGGGCGTGAAGTACCTGGTCTGACAATACCTCTGGGAGACAAACCTGATGAAAACTGCATTCGTGACTGGCGCCTCCTCAGGCTTTGGCCGAGCCATATGCCGCACCTTGGTTGCCAAGGGCTACCGTGTGATCGGTGGCGCCCGCCGCATGGACAAGCTGCGGGCACTGGAGCATGAGCTTGGCGACAACTTCATTCCACTGGCGCTGGATGTGACTGATGGGCAGTCGATCAGCGCAGCAATTGCGCAGATCAACGAAGCTGCGTCGAGCATCAATGTGCTGGTCAACAACGCAGGTCTGGCGCTGGGTATCGAGCGGGCTCAGGCCTGCAGCGCCGAGAACTGGCAGCGCATGATCGACACAAACATCACCGGCTTGGCCATGGTCACCCACGCGGTGTTGCCACAGATGGTCGAAGCCGACAGTGGCATGATCATCAACATGGGTTCGATTGCCGGCACTTACCCCTACCCGGGCGGTAATGTTTATGGCGCAAGCAAGGCATTCGTGCGTCAGTTCAGCCTGAACCTGCGCGCCGATCTGGCAGGCACCCGCGTGCGGGTCAGCAATATCGAGCCTGGGCTGTGTTCCGGGACCGATTTCTCGGTGGTACGCCTGAACGGCGACCTGAATGCGGTGGATGCGTTGTACCGTGATGTGCAGGCAATCCTGCCCGAGGACATTGCCGCCACGGTTGCCTGGATCGCCGAACAGCCGCCACACGTAAACATCAACACGCTCGAAATCATGCCGGTGGCGCAGAGCAGTGCGGCCTTGAACGTGGCGCGCAATCTACCGCTGTGCTGACCGGGATCAATCGCACTTTCGGCATTCTTGACTAGTCTTAACGGTTGGCGGCATGACTTTGCCGCCACCGTGATGACCCGAGGTGCCGGCAATGCCCCGAGCGCCCGAAAACTGATCAGGAGTGCACGATGGACCTGAACCGTCGGCAGTTCTTCAAGGTCGCCGCCGTCGGCCTTGGAGGCTCGAGCCTTGCAGCGTTGGGCATGGCCCCGACGCCGGCATTCGCCGAGCAGGTGCGTCACTTCAAGCTGGCGCACACCAAAGAAACCCGTAACACCTGCCCCTACTGTTCGGTCGGCTGCGGCCTGATCCTGTACAGCCAGGGTGATGCGGGGAAGAACGTCAAACAGAACATCATCCATATCGAAGGGGACGCCGACCACCCGGTCAACCGCGGCACACTTTGCCCGAAAGGCGCCGGCTTGCTGGACTTTATCCACAGCCCGAGCCGCCTGCAGTACCCCGAGGTACGCAAGCCGGGCAGCAAGGAGTGGGTGCGGGTCAGCTGGGACGAGGCGCTGGACCGCGTCGCCGACCTGATGAAGCAGGACCGAGATGCCAACTTCATCGAGAAGAACGCCCAGGGCCAAACGGTCAACCGCTGGCTCACCACCGGTTTTCTTGCCGCTTCCGCTGCTTCCAGCGAGGCTGGCTACCTGACCCACAAGGTCATCCGCGCAACAGGCATGCTGGGGTTCGATAACCAGGCACGTGTCTGACATGGCCCGACGGTGGCAAGTCTTGCCCCGACGTACGGCCGTGGCGCCATGACCAACCACTGGTCCGATATCGCCAACGCGAATCTGGTCCTGGTGATGGGTGGCAACGCAGCAGAAGCGCATCCGTGCGGCTTTAAGTGGGTGACCGAGGCCAAAGCGCACAACAAGGCGCGGCTGATTGTGGTCGACCCGCGGTTTACCCGTACCGCTTCGGTAGCGGACTACTACGCGCCGATCCGTACCGGCACCGATATCGCCTTCATGGGCGGGCTGATCAACTACCTGCTCAGCAACGACAAGATCCAGCACGAGTACGTGCGCAACTACACTGACGTGTCGTTCATCGTCAAAGAGAACTATGGCTTCGAGGATGGGCTGTTCAGCGGCTACGACGAGGCCAAGCGTGTGTACGCCGACAAGTCTGGCTGGGGTTACGAGCTGGGCGAGGACGGCTACGCCAAGGTAGACCCGACTCTGCAACACCCTCGCTGCGTGTTCCAGCTGATGAAGCAGCATTACAGCCGCTATACCCCGGAACTGGCGAGCATGACCTGTGGCATGCCACAGGACGCCATGATGAAGGTCTGGGAAGAGATCGCCTCCTGCTCGGTTCCGGGCAAGACCATGACGATCCTTTATGCGCTAGGTTGGACGCAGCATTCGATCGGCGCGCAGATTATCCGCAGTGCGGCCATGGTCCAGCTGCTGCTGGGCAACGTCGGCATGCCCGGTGGCGGGGTCAACGCCCTGCGCGGGCACTCCAACATCCAGGGCCTGACCGACCTCGGCCTGCTGTCCAACTCGCTGCCGGGCTACCTGACCCTGGCCGGTGACGCCGAGCAGGACTACGCCACCTACATCGACAAGCGCGCTTCCAAGCCGTTGCGGCCTGGGCAATTGTCATACTGGCAGAACTACGGCAAGTTCCATGTCAGCCTGATGAAGGCCTGGTACGGCGCCAACGCCACGGCGGAAAACAACTGGGGTTATGATTGGCTGCCCAAACTGGATGTACCGGCCTACGACGTGCTGCGTATGTTCGAGATGATGGGCCAAGGCAAAGTCAATGGTTATATGTGCCAGGGCTTCAACCCGATCGCCGCGCTACCGGACAAAAACCGCGTCACTGCGGCACTGGCCAAGCTCAAGTGGCTGGTGGTCATGGACCCGCTGGCCACCGAGACTTCGGAATTCTGGCGCAACGCCGGGCCGTTCAACGATGTCGACACGGCCAACATCCAGACCGAAGTGATCCGCCTGCCCACCACTTGCTTCGCCGAGGAAGACGGTTCGCTGGTCAACAGCAGCCGCTGGCTGCAATGGCACTGGAAGGGCGCAGACGGCCCGGGCGAGACGCGTACCGACGTGCAGATCATGAGCGAGCTGTTCCTGCGCCTGCGCCATCGTTACCAGGCCGAAGGTGGCGCCTACCCTGACGCGATGCTGAATATCAGCTGGCCGTACAAGATCCCTGAAGAGCCCTCCCCGGAGGAACTGGCCAAGGAGATGAACGGCTGGGCGGTGACCGATGTCACCGACCCGACTGGCGCTGTGATCAAGGCGGGCCAGCAACTGGCGGGCTTCGGTCAGCTCAAGGACGACGGTAGCACCGCGTCTGGCTGCTGGATCTTCGCCGGTAGCTGGACCGAACAGGGCAACCAGATGGCTCGCCGCGACAACAGCGACCCCTACGGCATGCACCAGGTGCAGAACTGGGCCTGGGCCTGGCCGGCCAACCGCCGCATCCTTTACAACCGTGCCTCCAGCGACCCGCAAGGCAAACCGTGGGACGCGGAGAAGAAGCGCCTGGTATGGTGGAACGGCAAGGCCTGGACCGGCACCGACGTGCCGGACTTCAAGGTCGACTCGCCACCTGAGGCGGGGATGAACCCCTTCATCATGAACCCCGAAGGCGTGGCGCGTTTCTTCGCCATCGACAAGATGGCCGAAGGCCCGTTCCCCGAGCACTATGAGCCCTTCGAAACGCCGATCGGCATCAACCCGCTGCACCCGCAGAACAAGAAGGCTACCAGCAACCCGGCCGGGCGCATCTTCGATTCTGTGTGGGACACCCTCGGCACGCACGACGAGTTCCCTTATGCCGCGACCACCTACCGGCTGACCGAGCATTTCCACTTCTGGAGCAAGCATTGCCGGCTCAACGCCATTGCCCAGCCCGAGCAGTTCGTCGAGATAGGCGAGGTGCTGGCCAACGAGAAAGGCATCAAGGCCGGTGACCGGGTACGGGTGTCGAGCAAGCGTGGGCATATCGATGCGGTGGCGGTGGTGACCAAGCGGATTCGCCCGTTGCAGGTCAACAATCAGACCGTGCACCAGATCGGCATTCCACTGCACTGGGGTTTCACCGGCGCTACCCGGCATGGCTACCTGACCAATACCTTGGTGCCGTTCCTCGGTGACGGCAACACGCAGACGCCAGAGTCCAAGTCGTTCCTCGTGAAAGTGGAGAAACTCTGATGGCCAGCCAAGACATCATCGCCCGCTCGGCCACCACTACCGTGCCGCCCTCGGTGCGTCAGCAGGAAGAGGTCGCCAAGCTGATCGACACTACCAAGTGCATCGGCTGCAAGGCCTGCCAGGTGGCGTGCTCGGAGTGGAATGAACTGCGTGACGAGGTTGGCCACAACCACGGCACCTACGACAACCCCCAGGACCTCACTGCCGAGACCTGGACACTGATGCGCTTTACCGAGCACGAGCGCGACGACGGCAACCTGGAGTGGCTGATCCGCAAGGACGGTTGCATGCACTGTGCCGACCCAGGTTGCCTGAAAGCCTGCCCGAGCCCGGGTGCGATCATCAAGCACGCCAACGGTATCGTCGATTTCAACCAGGACCACTGCATCGGCTGCGGCTACTGCATCACCGGCTGCCCGTTCAACATCCCGCGCATCTCGCAGAAAGACCACAAGGCGTACAAGTGCACCCTGTGTTCCGATCGCGTGAGCGTGGGGCTGGAGCCGGCGTGCGTGAAAACCTGCCCGACCGGGGCGATCGTGTTCGGCAGCAAGGACGAGATGAAAGTGCATGCGGCCGAGCGCATCGTCGATCTGAAATCGCGGGGCTATGACAACGCCGGGTTGTACGACCCGGACGGCGTCGGTGGCACTCACGTGATGTACGTGTTGCACCATGCCGACACGCCGAAGCTGTATGCCGGCCTGCCGGACCAGCCAGTGATCAGCCCGTTGGTGGGGTTGTGGAAGGGCTTCACCAAGCCGCTGGCGCTGTTGGCCATGGGCGCGGCGGTGCTGGCGGGGTTCTTCCACTATGTGCGGATCGGCCCTCAGCGTGTCGAGGAGGATGAACACCCGACACCGCCGGACGAAAGCGTGCATCAGGTGGACCCGTCGGTCCATGTCTATGATCCGAAGCAGCCCGGTGGGCAAGGGGAGCAGCGGCCATGAACGACAACAAACCCATCCTGCGCTACAACGCCAACGAGCGTAGCAACCACTGGGTGGTGGCGATTCTGTTCATCCTGGCGGGGCTGTCGGGGCTTGCGCTGTTCCACCCGGCGCTATTCTGGCTCAGCAACCTGTTCGGCGGCGGGCCGTGGACGCGCATACTGCATCCCTTCATCGGGGTCGCGATGTTTGTGTTTTTCCTCGGCCTGGTATTGCGCTTCTGGCGGGCCAACTTCATTACCGCCAATGACCGCCTGTGGCTACGCCGAGTGGATCGGGTAATGCGCAATGAAGAGGAGGGCGTACCACCGATCGGCAAGTACAATGCCGGGCAGAAGCTGCTGTTCTGGACACTGCTGGTGTGCATGCTGGTGCTGTTGGTCAGTGGCGTGGTGATCTGGCGCGCCTACTTCAGCCATTGGTTTGGCATCGATGTCATTCGCCTGTCTGCGTTGCTGCATGCGCTGGCGGCCTTCGTGCTGATCCTCAGCATCATCGTGCACATCTACGCCGGCATCTGGATCAAGGGCTCGATCGGCGCCATGCTGCATGGCGGGGTCAGCCGCGCCTGGGCCCGCAAGCATCATGAGTTGTGGTACCGCGAAGTGACCGGCGACAAGACGCCGGGTGATCACGGACGAAAAGAAGGATAAGCGCTTGAGCACCCTACTCGAACCCGGGCAGATCGAAGCGTCGGCGGTCACGCCGCCCTTTCTGCACCTGCCTGCCGCCAACCTGTTTGAACTGCGCGCCGCGCGCCTGGAGCAACTGGCTGAGGGCAACGCGCTTGGCGACTACCTGAGGTTGATTGCGCGGTTATGCCGCCTCCAGCAGCAGCTTGTGGATAACCCACCCGGTGGCATGCCGGTGGCCGAAGAGCGTCAGCGCCTGTGCATGGATCATGGTTTGCCGCCGCTGTCGGCTGACAGCCTGGTGCGTGAAGGGCCGTGGCTGGTCTGGTTGCAGGCAATGCTGGAGCACCTTGGCGGCGAAACCCGTGGCCCGCTGGGTGAGGCGCTGCAGGTGCTACGAGGCAGTGATGACAGTCAGCGCAAGGGCTGGGGCATTGCTTTGCTGGCAGGCCAGTACGATGGTGTGCCTGCAGCACTGGTGCCGTTTCTCGGGGCCGCGTTGCAGGCGGCCTGGTCCAGCTGGTTGCTGGCGCTGCCCGCACACCAGCTCAAGCCTGCCGGCAGCCTGGCCCAATGCCCGGCTTGTGGTTCGCCGGCAATGGCCGGGGTGGTGCGCAACCGTGGGAAGCACAATGGCTTGCGTTACCTGGCCTGTTCGTTGTGTGCCTGTGAATGGCATGTGGTGCGGGTCAAGTGCGTGTACTGCGAGTCGAGCAAGGATTTGCGTTACACCAGCCTTGAGGATGATCGCCATGCGCCAGGCAAAGCGCCGCTACGCGCCGAATGCTGCCCCGGGTGCGACAGCTACCTGAAGCAGAACTACTTGGAGAACGATGCGGCGGCCGAGCCGCTGGCCGATGACCTGGCCAGCCTGGCCCTGGATATACGCCTGGACGGGGAGGGCTTCCATCGCCTGGCGCCCAACCTGATGCTCGCCCCGGGTAGTGGCTGAGGTTCTACACTGAAACACCGACTTGCCTTCGTACCTACAGGTAATTGCGCCAACCTTTCGGATCACGCTGTACTTGTAGGCGCGGTTTCACCCGCGAATGGGCCAGCACAGACAACGGATCAGTCCAAGGTAGTACCGCATGTCCAACAGCCTTGCCAGCGACACCCCACGCCTGCCGTCCATCGATACCCTCCTTCGTCACCCGGCTTGCCTCCCACTGATCGATCGCCACGGCCGCGACGCCGTGCTGCATACCCTGCGCCAGTTGCTCGACGACCTGCGTGAGCCCGTCCGTAATGGCGAACTTGGCAGCGCCGAACTGGTTCCGGAAATCCTCCTTGGCCGCAGCGGCGAGCGCCTCGCACTCCAGCAACGCAGCCAGGTTCGCCGCGTGTTCAATCTCACCGGCACCGTGCTGCACACCAACCTGGGCCGTGCCTTGCTACCGGAAGAAGCCATCGAGGCCATGCAGACCGCGGCGCGTTACCCGCTCAACCTGGAATTCGACCTGGCCACCGGCAAACGTGGCGACCGTGATGACCTGATCGAAGGCCTGATCCGAGAGCTGACCGGCGCCGAAGCCGTCACAGTGGTCAACAACAATGCCGCCGCCGTGCTGCTGGCGCTCAACAGCCTGGGCGCGCGCAAGGAAGGCATCATCTCCCGTGGCGAGCTGATCGAGATCGGTGGTGCTTTCCGTATTCCCGACATCATGGCCCGCGCCGGCGTGAAGCTGCACGAGGTTGGCACCACCAACCGTACTCACGCCCGCGACTACGAGGCTGCCATCGGCCCGCGCACTGGCCTGCTGATGCGGGTGCATTGCAGCAACTACAGCATCCAGGGCTTCACCACCCACGTGCCTACTGCCGAGCTGGCGCGTATCGCCCACCAACATCAACTGCCACTGCTTGAAGACCTGGGCAGCGGTAGCCTGCTCGACCTCACCCGCTGGGGCCTGCCCGCCGAACCCACGGTACGCCAGGCCCTGGCCGACGGTGCCGATATCGTCACCTTCAGTGGCGACAAACTGCTGGGGGGGCCGCAAGCCGGGATCATCGTCGGCCACAAGGACCTGATCACCAGGATCAAGAAAAACCCGCTCAAGCGTGCGCTGCGCGTCGACAAGATCACCCTCGCTGCACTCGAAGCGGTGCTGGCGCTGTACCGTAACCCCGATCGCCTGGCCGAGCGCCTGCCCAGCCTGCGCTTGCTGACTCGCAGCCAGGCCGAGATCCAGGCCCAGGCCGAGCGCCTGGCGCCTGAGCTCAAGACGCGCCTCGGCGAGCAGTGGGCCGTCGGTGTAGAGCCAGCGTTGGGCATGATCGGCAGTGGCAGCCAGCCGGTTGCACGCTTGCCCAGCGCCGCGCTGTGCCTGCGCCCGCAGGTGTCGAAGAAGTTGCGCGGTCGCAGCCTGCATGTGCTCGAGCGAGCCCTGCGCGACCTGCCGGTGCCGGTGCTGGGCCGCATTGACGACGATGCCCTGTGGCTGGACCTGCGCCAGCTGGATGACGAAGCCCAGTGGCTGGCCCAGTTGCCAGCCCTGCAGCTGGGGCCGGTGCAGTGATCGTTGGTACCGCTGGCCACATCGACCACGGCAAGACCGCACTGCTGCTGGCGCTGACCGGCCAGGCCGGCGACCAGCGGCAAGAGGAGCGCGCCCGCGGCATGACCATCGACCTTGGTTACCGTTATGCGGCGCTGAGCGAAGGCGCGCCGCTGACCGGTTTCATCGACGTGCCGGGCCACGAGCGTTTTATCCACAACATGCTTGCCGGCGCCCATGGCATCGACCTGGTGTTGTTGGTGGTGGCTGCCGACGACGGTGTCATGCCACAGACCCGTGAACACCTGGCGATCATCGAGCTGCTGGGCATTCCCCAGGCGTTGGTGGCGATCAGCAAATGCGACCGCGTCGAGCCGTCACGTCTGGCCGAGGTGCAGATGCAAGTCAGTGAATTGCTGGCGCCTGGGCCGTATGCCGGTGCGCGGCAGTTTCCGCTGTCGAGCATCAGCGGGGAGGGCGTGGACGCGTTGCGCCAGGCCCTGCTGGAGGCCGAAGCAGGTACACGGCAGCGTAGTGTGTGCGGTGGTTTTCGCCTGGCCGTCGACCGTGCCTTTGCGGTTACCGGCGCCGGAGTGGTGGTCACCGGCACAGCACTGGCCGGGCGGGTCAGTGCGGGTGATACGTTGCTGCTGGGCAAGGCCGGCAAGGTGGTGCGCGTGCGTGGCCTGCATGCACAGAACCAGGCCGCGTTGGTGGCAGAAGCCGGTCAACGGGTAGCACTGAACATCGCTGCCGAGCGCCTGGCCGTTGAGCAGGTGCACCGGGGCGACTGGCTGGTGCCTGAATGGTTGCATGCGCCCAGTGTTCGGGTGGATATCGAGCTGAACCTGTTACCGGACCCGCAGCATACTTTCGAACATTTCAGCGCCGTGCATGTGCACCTCGGCACCCAGGATGTAACGGCCCGGGTCGCCTTGCTCGAAGGCGAAAGCCTGGCTGCCGGCCAACGCATGTTTGCCCAGTTGTTGCTCAACGCGCCGTTGCAGGCCGTGCACGGCGACCGCCTGGTGCTGCGCGATCAGCGCGCCCAACGCACATTGGGCGGCGGCAAGGTGCTCGACCCGTTCGCACCAAGCCGCCAACGCCGCAGCGATTCCCGTCTGCAGCAGTTGCAGGTGTTGCGCGATGCAGCGAATCTGGAGCAGGCACTGCCAGCACTGCTGGCCAGTGCTCCGGGCGGCATTAGCCCACAGCGACTCGAGCGGCAGTTCAACCGCCTGCGGGAGACCTGGCAGTTACCGGATGATGTACGCGTGGTGACCACCCGGCAGGGCCAACTGCTGTTCGCCAAAGCCCAATGGCAGGCGCTCAAGCAGCAGGTTCTGGAACAGCTGGCACGCTTTCACGAGCAAGAACCCGACCAGCTCGGCCCGGACCGTGATCGCCTGCGGCGCTTTGTAGCCTTACCTTTGGAACGGCCGGCTTTCGTCAGCCTGCTGGATGAATTGCTCGACGACAGCGCCATCGCCAGCAGCGGGCCATGGCTGCATCTGCCCGATCACAAGGTACAGTTGAGCGAAGCCGACAGTGCGTTGTGGGCACGTCTGCATCCGAAGTTGATCGCAGGGCAATATGACCCACCCTGGGTCAGGACGCTGGCGAGTGAGGAGAACCGTGCCGAAGCCGATGTGCGCCTGTTGCTGCGCAAGTTGGCCCGGCTGGGCCTGGTGCATCAGGTGGTGCGCGACCTGTTCTATCCAGAGGCGACGCTACAGCGCATGGCAGCGTTGCTGCTGGGGCAGGCCAGCGAAACGACGATAGTGCAGGTTGCCGCGTTTCGCGATATGTTGGGCATCGGTCGCAAGCGCAGTGTGCAGATTCTGGAATACTTCGACCGTATCGGCCTGACCCGGAGGGTGGCCGACCAGCGTCACATCCGCGCCGACAGCGCCCTGGCCCAACAGCAGGCCAGGCACTGAGTTCAAGGAAGGCAATCGCGCCCGGTGGCGCGGCCGGGCTTCAAACCCGGTTGGGGACGGCAGCCGTTCCCGGGCAGGTTCGACTCCCGCTGCCTTCCGCCATTTATTCACCCTTTAGGGCCTCTTCGCGGGTGAACCCGCTCCTACACAGGTAACGCTGTTTAACCGCGAAGCCCCCAAGGGCGCTGATCAAGCCCGCTCGCCACACAGATCCAGGACAAACCAGCGGTCTGCTGCGTCAGCATCCAACCCTGCGCCCAGCAGCGCCACCATCTTGCCCAGCGCTGCTTCACGGGTCATGCCACCGCCACTTATCAGCCCGGCCCCGCGCAAGCGGTTGCCCGCTGCATAGGTGTCGAACACCACCGAGCCTTCCGGGCACTGGCTGATAGCCGCCAGCATCACGCCGCGCTGGCGCGCTGCGCTCAGTACATTCAGCAGCGCCTGGTCATCCGACGGCCCGGTCCCGCTGCCGTAGCACTCCACCAGCAAACCCTGCACACCACTGTCGATCAAGGCCTGCAAATGCCCGGCCTGAAGCCCCGGGAACACCGGCACAACCGCCAGGTTGACCGGCTTGCGCGGCTGTTTGTAGCCCAGCTCGGCAGGGATCGTATCGGCCCGCTCAGCGTCACGGTGGCGCGGCAGCGCAGCAAAGGCATCGAACGCTTCGCTGCGCAGCTTCGACGCCCGACAGCCATGCAGCAGCTGACCGTGGAAGTACAGCTGCACGCCATCCTCCAGGCCGTGTTCGAACTGGCGCAATGCGCCGCACAGGTTGTCCCAGGCATCGCTGTCCGGGGCACCTGCCGGCAGCATCGAGCCGGTCAGCACTACCGGTGCTGGCAGGCCCAGCAACAGGAACGACAATGCAGCAGCGCTGTAGGCCATGCTGTCGGTACCGTGCAGCACCAGCACGCCATCGTGGCCGGCGACATCCACCGCCGCGACGATGGCATCGCGCATCGCCAGCCAGTTGTGCTGTTGCATGTTGGCGCTGTCGAGCAGCGGGTTCAGCTCTTGCAGCGCCCATTGCACCTGGGGTGCATTGGCCATCTGGGCAAAGTGTTCACGCATCCGCGCTTCAAAACCACCGGCCGGTGCCAGGCCTTCCGGGGTTTCGAGCATGCCGATGGTGCCACCGGTATAGAGAACGAGAAGATTCTTTACTGCGCGCATGGAAAGCATCCGTAGCGGTGAGCGGAGAAAGAAAAGCCGCCCGCGGAAGGGGCGGCTAGGCGGGGGAGGATATCAGCGCTGTGGCTGTACTTGGCCGACTGCTTTGTCAGTGGCTGTTTCCACCTGCGGATTGGCAGGCCAGGCATTGCGGTCCAGGTCCAGGTCGGCAAACTTGGACGAGTCGAACACAGGCTGCTTTACACCGGCCTTGCGCTGGTCGTCGTAGTCGCGCATGACCCGCAGGCCGACCTTGAACAGCAGGGCCAGGGCCACCAGGTTGACGAAGGCCAGGCAGGTCATGGTGATGTCGGCGAAGGCGAACACGGTCGACAGGTCTTGCATCGAACCCCATACGACCAGTGCCAGCACCAGGCCACGGAACACCATCAACACTACGCGGTTACGGCTGAGGAACTGCAGGCTGTTCTCGCCGAGGTAGTAGTTGTAGAGGATGCAGGTAAAGACAAACAGCGACAGCGCCACGCTGACGAACACGCGACCCCAGTCACCGACCACGGCGGCCAGCGAGTTCTGGGTCAGGACGATGCCATCACCTTCGAAGCCCGGGGTGTAGAAGCCCGACAGCAGGATCAGCAGTGCGGTGCAGGTGCAGATCACGAAGGTGTCGAGGAATACGCTGAAGGCCTGTACCACGCCCTGCGCGCCCGGGTGTTTCACGGCGGCCACGGCGGCGACGTTTGGCGCACTGCCCAGGCCTGCTTCGTTGGCGAACACGCCACGTTTCACACCCATGACGATGGCGCTGCCGAGCAGGCCGGCAAACGCCGGGTCAAGGCCGAAGGCGCTCTTGAAGATGGTTTCCAGCATGGCTGGCACGTGTTCGATCTGGGTGCCGATTACGTACAGGGTCACGCCGATGTAGGCCAGGGTCTTGACCGGTACCAGCAGGTCCGACACCGCCGCGATGCGCTTGATGCCGCCGATGAAGGTGATGGCCAACAGTACGGCCAGGACAATACCGGTGTGGCTTGGGTCGAAGGCAAAGGCATTCTGCAGCGAGTGGGTTACGGTGTACGACTGCAGGCCGATGAAGGCGAAGCCGTAGGTGACCAGCAGCAGGATCGAGAACACGATGGCCATGCTCTTGCGCTTGAGCCCGTGCTGGATGTAGTAGGCCGGGCCGCCGCGGTACAGGCCGTCGCCATCAGCGCGCTTGTACACCTGGGCCAGGGTGCATTCGAAGAAGCTGCTGGACATGCCCACCAGTGCGGTGACCCACATCCAGAACACGGCACCTGGGCCACCCAGGGTCACGGCGATACCGACACCGGCGATGTTGCCGGCGCCCACGCGGCCGGCCAGGCTCAGCATCAGGGCCTGAAAGGAGCTCAACTGGCCTGCCTGGCCACGCAGCGATTCCTTGAACACGCTGAACATATGGGTGAAGTGGCGGAACTGGACGAACCGGGAGCGGATGGTGAAGTAGCTACCCAGCCCTACGATCAGCACGATGAGGAGTTTCCCCGAAAGGAAATCGTTGATTACTTCGAGCATTGGAAAATGACCTCGATTCTTATTCTTCGTGTGGAAAGACCAGCGGACGGCAGGCGCACCGCTATTCGTTGGGGCGCATGGTTGGCTATGACAAGAGTGGTTACAATTTCGCGGATTGCTCTTACTTGATGCGACTTGATGCTACAATGGCGTCATTCGCGTCACCTGGATTCCGCCTATGAGCGATCACTTCGCTACAAACCTCAAACTTGCCTGCAGCCACTACCGCTCTATTTCCGAAGTTTGCCGCCAGCTGTCGATCAACCGCGCGCAGTTCAACAAGTACCTGAGCGGGCAAAGCCGTCCGACGGCTTTCAACCTGAAGCGGATCGGCGACTTCTTCGGTGTCGAGGATTACGAACTGAACCTGCCCGCCGAGCAGTTCGCCCGTCTGATCGGTGCGCGGGTATCGCCCCTGGCCGAGCAGCCCAGTGACCCGATCAGCGAGCTGTTCCGCCCGCTGCACGAACATGGCGGCAACCTGTCGCGCTATTGCGGTTACTACTTCGAGTATTCGAACTGCATGTCGGTACCGGGCACGATCCTCGTGTCACTGGTGCACCTGTGGGAAGAACGCGGCCGTTTTCTGTTCGAGCGCCAGGAACGGCAGGAGCGCTCCAGCGCCACCGATCAGCATGCCGAGGTACGCTGCCGCTACCTGGGTGCGGCGTTCCAGTTGCAGGACCGGATGTTCCTCATCGACTACGAGTCGCTGACGTTCAACGAAATGAGCCAGACCATCCTCATCCCCAGCTTCAAAAGCCGCATCACCCGGCTCAATGGCCTGAAGGCTGGCGTATCCAGCGGCGACCGGCGCAACCCGGCCTGTACCCGCGTGGTGTGGGAGTACCTGGGCGAGGAGATCAATCGCATCAATGCGTATCGACAGGTGAAACTGTACCGGCCGGATGATCCGCGCATAGATGACGATGTGCGTGAGCGATTGAGCGTGGCGCCCTTGCGCAATGGTCTGTTCGAGATCGAGTAATGCCTAACGCCTCAAGCATTGTCGAGGATGAACGTTGCGACCGTGTCCGCAACCTGGTCCGCTATGGCTGGAGTACGGCGCAAATGTGCCGCGATGCCATGGTCGCAGTCGGTAAGAAACAGGCATTGCAAACGCGTCGCTGAAACTGCTCGCATCAAGGCGAGGTTAACTTCTTCAGGAATCGGGCTATAGCGTTCAGTGCCGGCAAGCCACAGGCTGCCAGCGCTGGTACCGGGGCCTTTGCCGAATCTCTGGGAGTTGAGCCCGTCGTACTCGCCGATCACCATCAATACTCTTCCACGAAACTGGTTGAGGAAGGTGTAGCTATCGCTTTTCAGAAAACCAAAAGGCTTATTGATGGCGGCAGTGAATGCCGGGCCGAACGGCGCCTGATGCGCATCGTCTGGATAAACTGCAGGGCAGATTAATACGATGCTGTCCACGTGTGGCAACTGTGCTGCAAGCTTAAGCGTAATTGCTGCGCCAAGGCTGTGGCCTATGAGCGTTCGGCATCGAGGCGCGATATGCGCGTGGAAGCGCTGAGCTTCATCAAGGTTTGTAGCCAGTGACGGCGACATTGCGCCTGGCTCGCTGGCAAGGCTATGACCAGACAGATTGCCAGTGAGTGAACCAATGCCTGCGGTTTGCAGGCGATAAAGCAGCGGGTTGAGCCGGGTAAAGTCGGAACGCGCGCCCCCCAGAACGAATGCGGGAGCTGCGCGCTCTATATCAGGTACCAGCAATCGCGCCTGTTGCTGATAGTTTCCAAAGACTTCATTGATGAACAGCTCTTTGCCAGGGGCGGGCTCGTCAAACTGCCACTTCGCGCGCTGCGGGGAAGCCTTTTGAATGTGCATGGTGTTCTCTAGAGGAACTGGTTGAGCCATTCGCCGAGCGGGTTGCCGGTATCGAGCAGCAGTTTGAGTGCCATGATGCAGCAGACGCTGACCAGCAGCGGTTTTATGAGGCGAGAGCCGAAGCGAACTGCGCAGCGTGCCCCCAATTGTGCGCCCAGAAAGGCGGCGAGCGCCATTGCCAGCGCCAGCGGCCAGATGATCGCCCCTCTGAGAGAAAAGACCGACAATGCGCCCAGGTTACAGGCTGCGTTCAAAAGCTTGCTGGTGCATACGGCTTGAATGAGGTGCTGACCCAAGAGAATCAAGCGGGGCCGGTGTTGGACTTCCCGGGCAGGAAACCGCAAAATGACTCTTTTTTCTCATCAACCTCTCCGGATCTGCTGACTCTATGCGTATGCGCCTAATGCTGTTGGGTGGTGGCAATGCCCTCGGGCAAGCGCTGATTCGTCTTGGGGCCGAGGAGGACATCGCATTCCTGGCGCCGCGCCCGCCCGAGAACGGCTGGGCGCCCTCAAGCCTCACTCAGCTGCTCGATGACCATCGCCCCGACGCCCTGGTCAACCTGGCCTATTACTTCGACTGGTTCCAGGCCGAGTCGGTCAGCGAGCAGCGCCTGGCTCAACAGGAGCGAGCGGTGGAGCGGTTGGCAGAACTGTGCCAGCACCATCAGATCACCTTGGTGCAGCCATCCAGCTACCGTGTGTTCGACGGTTCGCGGGCCACGGCCTATAGCGAAAAGGACGAGCCAGTGCCGCTGGGCTTGCGTGGTCAGGCCCTATGGCGCATCGAGCAGAGCGTGCGCGCGGCCTGCCCGCAGCATGTGTTGCTGCGCTTTGGTTGGTTGCTGGACGAGAGCATCGATGGCGTGTTGGGCCGCTTCCTGACCCGTGCCGAGCAACCACAGGAGCTGCTGCTGGCCGATGATCGACGTGGCAACCCGACGCCGGTCGATGATGCTGCCCGAGTGATCCTGTCGGTGCTCAAGCAACTGGATTGCAATGCGCCGCTGTGGGGCACCTACCATTACGCCGGCAATGAGGCGACCACGCCGCTGGCGCTGGGCCAGGCGATTCTCTCCGAGGCCGGTCAATACCGCCAGCTGGCCGCTCAGGCCCCCACGCCGCAGGCCCATGCCGCGCGCCCGGATGCCAGCGAAGAGCCACAGCACGCGGTACTGGCCTGCAAGAAAATCCTTCATACCTTCGGTATCAAGCCGCGTGCCTGGCGCGCTGGCTTGCCACCTCTACTGGACCGGTTCTACCGCCATGGCTGACGCCCCCATCCTGATCACCGGCGGTGCCGGCTTCATTGGCTCGCACCTGTGCGATGCGTTGTTGGACAAAGGCTACGCCGTACGCATTCTCGACGACTTTTCCACCGGCCGGCGAAGCAATCTGCAGGTCGACCACCCACGGCTGGAACTGATCGAAGGTGACGTTGCCGATGCAGGGCTGGTCACTCAGGCTGCGGCTGGCTGCGGTGCCGTCGTGCATCTGGCAGCGGTAGCGTCGGTTCAGGCCTCGGTCGAAGACCCGGTGCGTACCCACCAAAGCAACTTCATCGGTACCCTCAACGTTTGCGAAGCCATGCGCGTGCATGGCCTGCGCCGGGTGCTGTTTGCCTCAAGCGCAGCGGTGTACGGCAACAATGGTGAAGGGGAGTCGATTTCCGAAGACACGCCCAAGGCGCCGTTGACCCCTTATGCCGTGGACAAGCTGGCCAGTGAGCAGTACCTGGACTTCTACCGCCGCCAGCATGGCCTGGAACCGGTGGTATTTCGCTTCTTCAATATCTTCGGGCCACGGCAGGACCCTTCCTCACCGTATTCCGGGGTGATCAGCATCTTCTGCGAGCGTGCTGTGCAGGGCTTGCCGATTACAGTGTTCGGCGACGGCGAGCAGACCCGGGACTTCCTTTACGTGGGCGACCTGGTGCAGGTGATGGTGCAGGCACTGGAGCAGCCGCAGGTCGAGGAGGGGGCGGTGAACATCGGACTGAACCAGGCGACCTCACTGAACCAGTTGCTCGCGGCGCTGGAGAAGGTTGTAGGGAGCATGCCAGCGATCAGCTATACGGCGGCGCGATCGGGTGATATCCGCCATTCGCGAGCGGATAACCAGCGGTTGTTGGCGCGGTTCGAATTTGCGCAGGTGACGCCGATAGTTGAAGGCCTGGCAAAGCTTCTCGGTAAGGGCTGAACCCCCTCGGGGCTGCGCAGCAGCCCTGAAATCACCCATGCCGCACCCTTCTGCGCTGGCAATCTTCGGGATGTAGAACCCGCCCATCCTGGCCACGGACCTGCAATATCTCAAGCGCCTGCCCCGTCACGCCGTCCACCAGCTCCGAACGCGTTTCACCCGCCTTGAACAGAAACCGCTCTCCCCACTGCCGCAAACCCACCACCACGGGAAACACCGACTGCCCTTTGTCGGTCAGCACATACTCTTTGTAGGCACTGCCATCCGACGCCGGCTGTGTCATCAGCAACCCACTTTCCACCAACAGCTTTAGCCGCGAGGTCAGGATGTTCTTCGCCAGCCCCAGGTTCTTCTGAAATTCGCTGAAACGCCGTAGGCCGTCAAAGGCATCGCGCAGGATCATCAGCGCCCAGCGGTCACCCAGCACCTCCAGCGCCCGGGCCACGGGGCACTGCGCATTGTTTTCATCGAGCATGGGGCAAACCTGTCTTGATTATCTGGTTGCAGATTAAAACCACATTTGCTAAATAGCCAGCATGTGGTTTCAAATTGAAACCAGATTGCAGAGGCTCGCCGATGACCCCTTCACTGACACGCTGGATAACCCTGTTGCTTGCCACCACCAGTGCGATGGCTGTGGCCACGGTGTACTTCGCTCAACCGCTGCTTGAGTCGATGGCTGCCGAGCTGGGGGTGGCGCAGCAGCAGATTGGCTGGGTAGTCGGCGCGACCCAGGCGGGCTACGCCCTGGGGCTGCTACTGGTTGTGCCGCTGGGGGACTTGGTCGACCGTAAACGTCTGTTGCTTGGCCAGTTGCTGTTCTCGGCGCTTGCGCTGGTGGGCGTTGGCATGGCACAGAACTGGGCAATATTGCTGCTGGCTCTGGCTATCACCGGGTTGATGGCAGTCATGGTGCAGGTGATGGTGGCGCATGCCGCGAGCCTGGCCTCACCTGGCCAGCAAGGGCAGGCGGTAGGCACCGTCACCAGTGGTGTGGTGCTGGGTATTCTGCTGGCACGGCTGGCTTCGGGCGGGCTGGCCGACCTGGCCGGTTGGCGGAGTGTGTACCTGGTCGCCGCAGGGCTGTTGATGTTGCTGGCGCTGGTGCTGTGGCGCAGTCTGCCCGGCGGGCAGCCGATGAGGAGCCGGCCGGGTTACCGGGCGCTGATCATGGCCCAGTTCAGTTTGTATCGGCACGACCGGTTGCTGCGCCAGCGCGGCGTGTTCGGTGTGTTGATCTTCGCCGCATTCAGCGTGCTGTGGAGTGCCATGGTCATGCCACTCAGTGCTGCGCCGCTGGCGCTGAGCCATACCGAGATCGGCCTGTTTGGCCTGGCAGGTGTCGCGGGTACGCTGGCGGCTTCGCATGCCGGTCGTCTGGCCGACCTTGGACGGGGTGAGCGGACGACCGGGGTGTCGTTGGCCCTGCTGACGCTGTCGTGGCTGCCAACAGCGTTCGTCGAGCATTCATTGCTGGCCTTTGTGCTGGGTGTGCTGATGCTGGATTTTGCCGTGCAGGCAGTGCATGTCACCAACCAGAGCGTGTTGCTGGCCGGACGTGGTGCGATGGCTAGCCGTTTGATCGGGGCCTACATGTGTTGCTATTCGCTGGGCAGCGGTTTGGGGGCGGTATTGGCGAGCTGGGTGTTTGCACACTGGGGCTGGGTTGCGGTGTGCGGGCTTGGCATGGGCATCAGTGCTGGCGCACTGTGCTACTGGCTATGGCTGCAGCGCGCGAGGGCGGCCGAGGCCGCCCTGCAATGTTCAGGTCAGAACTTGTAGCCAAGGCCGACCATGTATACCCACGGGTCGACGTCGACGTCGACCTTGGTCTTGCTGTAGCCAAGGGCGGTCGGGCCGTTGACGCTGGCCTTGGTGTCGATGTCGACGTACCAGACCGAGGCGTTTACCAGCAGGTTGTCGGTCAGCATGTAGTCCATGCCCAGTTGGCCGGCGATACCTACCGAATCCTGTAGCTTGAGGTTGCTGAAGCCTTGCTCCTTGCGTGCGCTGCTCAGGTCTTCGTCAAAGAACAGGGTGTAGTTGATACCGACGCCAGCGTACGGCTGGAAGCGCGAATTCGGTGCCATTGGGTAGTACTGCAGCGACAGCGTCGGCGGCAGTTGCTTGATGTCCGCCAGCTTGCCGTCCAGCCCGCCGCCCAGGCCTTTTACGGCGACGGTGTGCTTGAACGGGGTAGCGGCCAGCAGTTCCAGGCCGATGTGGTCGGTGAGCATGTAGGCAAAGGTCAGGCCCAGCTGGGTATCGCTGTCCAGGGTCGCCTTGGTGCCCGACACCTTGTTACCGTCGAACTTGAGGTCGCCGCTGCTCTCGTTCGGGGCGGTGGTGATGGCGCCTGCGCGCAGGATCATGTCCCCCGCCTGATAGGCGTGGGCGGCAGGGGCGGCGAGTGCAAGGGCCACAAGCGAGGCACCCAGCAAGGACTTGTTCATGGAAGCTCCCAAAGGACGTTATTAATCGAGTAGTCCAATGGTACGGAGCTGGTTAAACGGAAAGTTTGACCCAGCTCAACGAAGCGTCTTCACGCATTCGAAACAGTTCTCATCTCAGCTCATAAGCGTAGATTTTCTCGGCTTCCATCTGGTAGCCGGCGTCCGCCAGCTCGCTGCTGGAAGCTCTAACCTGCATCTTTCCCTCGATCCAGTAGGGCTGGTAGAGGTCTTCGATGCGCACGCCCATCTCGCTGAAAATATGCACGATCTGGTTCGGCGGTGGCGGCGGCACATGGATGCACGCGCCGTAGTAAGGGACCAGCAGGAATTCGGTGGTGCGGCCTTCTTCGCTGACCTCCAGTGGCACGATGTAGCCGGGAAGTTTGACCTGTTGGCCGTCGAGGCTTTTTACCACCGGTGCATCGGGCGCCTGTTGGCGCGCAGGTGGTGCGGATTCGGCAGACAGGGCGTTGCTGAGCTGTGACATGTCGTGCAGCGGGGTGAGTTGTGGCGGGATGACCGGGGCGCCTTCGGGGATCAGGGCGGGCCAGTCGAGCTCGCGGGGTTCCGAAGCCCACAAGGGCATCGCTACGGTAATCAGCAGGCTCAGCAGTATCTGCAGTGCTGGCCTCTTCGCGGGTGAGCCCGCTCCTACAAGGGCAGCACGACCCGGTGTAGGAGCGGGTTTACCCGCGAAGAAGCGCATGAGGTAATGGATCATTCCGCGCTCTCAGAGGTGTATGGACAAACCATCGGCCAGCGACTGCCGATAGGCCCGCCACGCCGGCACGCTGCCCATCAGCAACGCTGCGCCAAGGATGATAGCCAGCAAGGTCCATTCATGAGTACTCGGCAGCGCCAGTGGCAGATACAAACCATAGTTGGCCTGCACATACCCCTGCGCCAGGGCGATCCCTGCATACAGCAAACCCAGCCCGGCAAAAATGCCGACTGCCGCCAGCGACAGTGCCTCCAGTACCAGCAGCCCGGCGATATGCCACGGCCGCGCGCCGACCGAACGCAGTATCGCCATCTCTCGGCGGCGCTCGTTGAGACTGGTGAGAATCGCCGTGAGCATGCCGATCAAGCCGGTCAGCACCACGAACAGCGAGACCACGAACAACGCCTGCTCCGCAGTGCCCATCAGGCTCCACAACTCCTGCAAGGCCACACCAGGCAGGATCGCCAGCAATGGCTCGCTGCGATATTCGTTGATTTCCCGTTGCAGGCTGAAGGTGGCGATCTTGTTGTTCAGGCCCAGCATGAACGCGGTGATGGCGGCGGGTTGCAGGTCCATCGTCCGCGCCTGCTCGGCGCTGATGCGCCCGGCACCACGTGCCGGTACGCCGTTGTGCCAGTCGATATGGATCGCCTCCATGCCGCCCAGGCTGATATGCAGGGTGCGGTCGACGGGGGTGCCGGTGCGCTTGAGTACGCCGACCACGGTAAACGGCTTGTCGTCGTGCTTGACCAGGCTGATTGCGGCCACACCGTGGGCCAGCACCAGCTTGTCACCCAGCTTGTAGTGCAATGCCTCGGCCACTTCGGCGCCGAGCACCACTTCGAACGGGTCGCTGGCGAATGCGCGCCCCTGGCTCAGTTCCAGATGCTGGCGGCGGCCGTACTGGTAATGGCTGAAGTAAGCCGTGGTGGTGCCCATCACTCTGTAACCGCGGTGTGAGTCGCCCAGCGAGATCGGGATTGCCCACTTCACCCGTGGGTCCTGCGCATAGTGCTGGAAGCTGTCCCAGCGGATGTTATTGGTCGCGTTGCCTATGCGGAACACCGAATACAGCAGCAGGTTCACTGAGCCGGAGCGTGCACCGACAATCAGGTCGGTGCCGCTGATGGTGCTGGCAAAGCTGGCACGGGCTTCGGTACGGACCCGCTCAACAGCCAGCAGCAGGCACACCGACAGGGCAATGGCAAAGGCGGTCAGAAAGGCAGTGAAGCGGCGGTTGGCCAGGCTGGCCAAGGCAAGGCGGAGCAGGTACATCAGGCCTCCCGGGGCTTGGCGGCGCGGTTCAGTTCGACAAGCGACAGGTGGCGGTCAAACAGCGGTGCCAGGCTCTGGTCGTGGCTGACGAACAGCAAGCTGGCACCGGCGGCACGGCACTCATCGAACAGCAGGCGAATGAACGCTTCGCGGGTGTCTGCATCCAGTGCCGAGGTCGGTTCGTCGGCAATCACCAGCTCAGGCTGGCCGATCAGTGCGCGGGCGGCGGCGACCCGTTGCTGCTGGCCGATCGACAGGCTGTCGGCGCGGCGCGCGAGCATGGCAGGGTCGCCCAGGCCCAGGTGGGTCAGCAACGTGCTGGCTGCCTGGTCAACACTGCCATGGCGCTGCTCGGCGCGGGCCTTGCGGCTGCGCGAGAAGCGGCAGGGCAGCTCGACGTTTTCACGTACCGAGAGGAAGGGCAGCAGGTTGAACTGCTGGAAGATATACCCTGTGTGATCGACCCGAAAGCGGTCACGGGCGCCCTGGCTCAGGCTGCCGAGGTCCTGACCGAGCAACTGGATGCGGCCCTGGACCGGCACGTTCACCCCACCCAGCAGGCCCAGCAAGGTCGTCTTGCCACTGCCGCTGGGGCCCTTGAGAAACAGTGCTTCACCAGCGTCCAGGCGCAATGCCGGAATATCCAGCAGCGGCGGGTGACCTGGCCAGGCGAACACCAGGTCATGCAGATCGATCAACGGCTGGTTCATTCAGAGGGCGACCGTTGCCTTGGCCGGCGTCGTTTCCACGCCTTGCTGGCCATTGGGGCCGATCAGTTGCACGTTGATTTTCTGCGTGGCGGGGAAGGCCTTGAACAGCGGCGCCAGGTCCAGCTGGGTCAGCTTGTCGGGGTTGGCGCAAGTCAGCTGATAATGGGCGCCGATGTCGCTGTGCTGACGGTCGTGGTCGTGGTCGTGGTCGTCACCCTCGTCGTCGGCCTTCGACGCGTTACCGAACAGAGGGCTTTCCAGTGCCTGTTGGTCTTCCTTGCAGGCTGCGGCAGCGGAAAGGCCGAACAGCTTCAGGGGTTGTTCAAGTTGCTGGCGCACGGAGGCGACTTTGGCCTTGTCGGCATCGCTGCTGGCGGCATGCTCGAAGCCGACCAGGTTCATTGCCGGGCTGTCCAGCTCCAGTTCCAGGGTATTGCCATCGAGCACTGCGTTGAGCTTGGCTACGCCGTGCTCGTGGGCGCCGAGGGAGCCGTGGGCGTGGTCATGATCATGGTCATCGTGAGCATGGGCCACGGCCAGTGGCAGCAAAGCGAAGGGCAAGGCGAGCAGCAGGCGACGCATGGACGACTCCGGAGCGGGCTGAAAGATTGGGTTATGTTATAACAACTTATCGGCGTGCCGCCAGCCTGTGTGGCGCATGTTTCATGTTGCGGTAGCATGGCTGCATTGACTTGGGTTCAAGGAATGCATCATGAGAATTCGTGGACAGATTGGTGACTGGCCGGTGGACCTGACCATCGAGCTGACGCCTGAAGAGTGGGCGCAACTGGGGCGGCAGACCGAGTTGCCGATGGTAGCCCAGGCGGCCGCGACAGCCGCGGTGGCCGCGCCGCGCCAGAATGACGGTCAGTGGGCTGCGGCGCGTGATGTGTTGCGCCTGGCAGGACAGATGAGCGGGCCGGAATTGCTGGACCGGCTGGAAGGGTTGGCGGGGAGTACGGCGGCGGGTAAGCGGCTGCTGGTGCGCTTGCGGCACAGCAGTGAGGTAAAGGTGGAAAGTGGCGTGGATGCGCCGATGTATCACTGGGTAGGGTGAGTGCTGTTTTCGCTGTTGCAGCAAAGCCTGCGCGGTCGCCCGTAGGAGCGGGTTTACCCGCGAACACCGGCAGAGCCGGTGCCATCCACCGTGTTGGTTTCTTCGCGGGCATGCCCGCTCCCACAGGCCCAGCGCAGGCTCAAGGTCACTCAGAACATCGCGGCCGACAGCTTGCGACGATAAACACCAACCAGCGGGTGATCGCCACCCAGCAATTCGAACACCTGCAACAGCGCCTTCTGCGGCAGCCCGTTCTCGTAGCCACGGTTACGCTGGAACAGCTTCAACAGCCCCTCCAGCGCCGCCTCGTACTGCTGGCGCGCCAGTTGCTGGATGCTCAGCTGATAAGCCGCCTCGTCGTCCTGCGGGTTCTGCGCCAGACGGCTTTTAAGGTCGGCCACTTCCGGCAGGCTGGCAGCCTGGCGCAGGAAGGTCAGCTGGGCCTTGGCACCGGCCAGTGCAGCTTTGTGTTCGTCAGTCTTGACCGCATCCAGCACCACTTGCGCTTCGCCCAGCTCGCCACGCTCGGCCAGGCAGCGGGCATACAGGATCAGCGCCTCGGCATTGCTGTTGTCCTCACCCAGCAGCGCCTGCAACAGCGCTTCGGTTTCGGCAAAACGGCTTTCGGCAAACAGCGCCTTTGCCTGCTCCAGTGGCGAGGCGGTGGGCGCGGCCGGCAGTTGTACATGCGGCTCGAGCATGGCACGGATCGCCGATTCCGGCTGAGCCCCGGCAAAACCGTCCACCGGCTGGCCGTCCTTGAACAGCACCACGGTCGGCAGGCTACGGATGCCGAACTGGGCAACTACCTGTTGCTCCACGTCGCAGTTGATCTTGGCCAGCAGCAGTTCGCCCTGGTAACCCTCGGTGATCTTGGCCAACAACGGCATCAGCGCCTTGCACGGCGCGCACCACTCGGCCCAGAAGTCCACCAGCACCGGCTTGTGGAAAGAGTTCTCGATCACCAGTTGCTGAAAGGTGGCATCGGTAGCGTCGAAAATGTAAGGCGTGTCTTGGGTCATCGCGACTCTCGCAAACTCGTGTATGGCACCACTATAAGGTGTCGCGGCTGGCGTGGTACAGGCTGACCCGGCGGAATTCGTGTGGCTCGGCCAGGTCCGGTAGGGTCAGTGCTTCGAGCACGCCCAATTGCTGGTACAACGGGTGGTGAAAGTCACGTACCCGCGAGTCGGCCACCAAGGCCTGCCGGCCGCGGCTCAGGAAGGCGTCCAGCAGCGGCAGGTTGGCGCGGTCGTACAGCACATCGGCAACCAGGATCAGGTCGAAGCGGTCTTCCTCGGCAAAGAAATCGCTGCTGTAGCTTAATGTCACCCCGTTCAGTGCAGCGTTCGCACGGCAGGCATCAAGGGCCAGCGGGTCGAGGTCGCAGGCCACCACTTCCCGTGCTCCGGCGCGTGCAGCAGCAATGCCGGCGATACCAGAACCGGCGCCAAAGTCCAGTACGCGTTTGCCCGCCACCCACTCAGGGCGTTCGGCCAGGTAGCGGGCCATTGCCAGCCCACTGGCCCAGCAGAAGCTCCAATAGGGAGGCTCTTCAAGAATGCGTCGGGTTTCTTCGCTGCTGAAGGCGCGGTCCATGTTTTGGTCGTCGATCAGCCATAGTTTCAGCTCGCAGTCGGGCAGTTCGCTGACGATCAGGCGTGCTTCGCCAATCAGGCCGCTGAGGGCCTGTTGCAGGGCCTGCGGCATCACTTAAGGCGCCTTCTCGAAACGCAGCGGGCCGGTGGCCTGGGTTTGTGCCTGGGTAATGCGCACCGGGGGCAGGTGCATGATCAGCTGGCCGGAGTTACTGGCGCGGCCACGCAGTTCGACCCGGGCACCGGGCGGGAAGGCTTCGGGGTTGAAACGCAGGTGGTAGGGCAGTGCCTGGCCGGTACCGGTCAGGTTGCTGCTGGCCAGCAGGCGCTGCGGGCGGTCGCGTTCGTCGATCACCAGCAAGGCCAGTTCCACTTCGGCACCCGCCGGAATTTCCAGCAAGGTGCCGCTCAGCTCGCGCTGGTAGGCCGGCAACGGGCCCAGTATTTCGGCCTTGGCCGAGGGGGCTGGCGCGGGTGCCGGGTTGTCGGTCTTTGGCCTGTCGCTGCCGCAGGCGGCAAGCAGAGCGGCGCAGCACAGCACGACGAGCGCTCGGTAGTGCATGGGGGAGTCCTTCACGGGCATATTTCCCATGGATGTTAACCCCTTTGGCTTGTCTTGCCAGTGCAATGCGCTACCATGGCCCTCCCTTTTTTTGTTGCCTGCCACCATGCACTGTCCCTTTTGCGGTGCCAACGACACCAAGGTCATCGACTCTCGCCTCGTCGCCGAGGGCGAGCAGGTGCGCCGCCGCCGTGAATGCGTAGCCTGCGGCGAGCGCTTCACCACCTTCGAAACCGCCGAGCTGGTGCTGCCCCGGCTGATCAAGCAGGACGGCACGCGCCAGCCCTTCGACGAAGAAAAGCTGCGCGCGGGTATGCAACGGGCCCTGGAAAAGCGTCCGGTCAGCGTCGAGCGCCTGGAAGCTGCGCTGGCGCATATCAAGAGCCGGCTGCGTGCCACTGGCGAGCGCGAAGTCAAATCGCTGGTGGTCGGTGAAATGGTCATGGCCGAGCTGCGCAAGCTCGATGAAGTGGCCTATATCCGCTTTGCTTCGGTGTACCGGCGCTTCCAGGACCTCGACGAGTTCCGCGAAGAAATCGACCGCCTGGCCCGTGAGCCAGCTAAAGAGTGAACATGCCCAGCCAAGCTGCCATTCTCGACGCTCACTACATGGCCCGCGCGCTGGAGCTGGCGCGTAAAGGCCAGTACACCACCCACCCGAACCCGCGCGTAGGCTGCGTGATCGTGCGCGATGGCGAAGTGGTCGGTGAAGGTTGGCACGTGCGCGCCGGCGAGCCCCATGCCGAAGTGCATGCCCTGCGTCAGGCCGGTGAACTTGCCCGCGGTGCTTGCGCCTACGTCACCCTGGAACCATGCAGCCACCATGGCCGTACGCCGCCGTGTGCCGAAGCACTGGTCAAGGCCGGCGTGGCGCGTGTCGTAGCCGCCATGCAGGACCCTAACCCACAAGTGGCGGGGCAGGGCCTGCGGCGCCTGGCCGAAGCCGGAATCGAAGTGGCCAGCGGGGTGCTCGAAGCCGAGGCCCGTGCCCTCAACCCGGGCTTCCTCAAGCGCATGGAGCACGGCCTGCCGTTCGTTCGCGCCAAGCTGGCCATGAGCCTGGACGGCCGCACCGCCATGGCCAGTGGTGAAAGCCAATGGATCACCGGCCCGGCCGCGCGCTCAGCCGTGCAGCGCTTGCGCGCCCGCTCCAGCGTGGTGCTGACCAGCGCCGCCAGCGTGCTGGCAGACAACGCACGCATGACCGTGCGTGGTGCCGAGCTGGGCCTGGATGCCGAAACGACCGCCCTGGCACTCAGCCGCACACCCTTGCGGGTGCTGGTCGATGGCCGTCTGCGCCTGCCACTGGCGGCGCCATTCTTCCAGGCGGGCCCAGCGCTGGTGGTGACTGCTGTCGCAGATGACCCGCGCTATGCCGCTGCCGGCCACGAATTGCTCAGCTTGCCGGGCGACAATGGCCAGGTCGACCTGGCGGCACTGCTTCACGCCCTGGCCGCCCGCGGCGTCAACGAAATCCTGCTTGAGGCCGGGGCCGGCCTGGTCGGAGCCTTTGCACGGCAAGGCCTGGTGGACGAGTACCAGCTGTTCGTCGCTGGCACCTTCCTCGGCTCTCAGGCCCGGCCGCTGCTGGACTGGCCGATGGACAAGATGAGCGAAGCACCGAGGCTGAAAATTACCGAAATGCGCGCAGTGGGCGATGACTGGCGGGTCACGGCCGTCCCCCTGCCGGCGCCCGGCGTATAATGCCGGGCTTGCCCCGCGCAAACCGTTTTTGAGGAAGACCCCATGTTCACCGGCATCATCGAATCCATCGGCACCATCCGCAGCCTGACTCCCAAAGGTGGTGACGTGCGCGTCTACGTAGAAACCGGCAAGCTCGACCTGGGGGACGTCAAGCTCGGCGACAGCATCGCCGTCAACGGTGTATGCCTCACGGCCGTAGAACTGCCGGGCGACGGCTTCTGGGCCGATGTCAGCGTCGAAACCCTCAAGCGCACCGCCTTCATCGACCTCAAGAGCGGCAGCAAGGTCAACCTGGAAAAAGCCCTGACCCCCACCACCCGCCTGGGCGGGCACCTGGTCAGCGGCCACGTCGACGGGGTTGGCGAAATCATTTCGCGCAGCGATAACGCCCGCGCCATCCAGTTCCGCGTGCGTGCACCGAAGGAACTGGCCAAGTACATCGCCCACAAGGGTTCGATCACCGTCGACGGCACCAGCCTGACGGTCAATGAGGTCAATGGTGCCGAGTTCGAGCTGACCATTGTCCCGCACACTCTGTCCGAAACCATCATGGCCGATTACCGTGCAGGGCGTCGGGTAAACCTTGAGGTCGACCTGCTGGCCCGTTACCTGGAGCGCTTGCTACTGGGTGACAAGGCCGCCGAACCGAGCAAGGGCAGTGGCATTACCGAAAGCTTCCTGGCCGCCAATGGCTTCTTGAAATCCTGATTGAGAAGGGGGTGCCGCGTGGCGCTCAACAGCATCGAAGAACTGGTCGAAGACATCCGCCAGGGCAAAATGGTCATCCTGATGGATGACGAAGACCGCGAGAACGAAGGCGACATCATCATGGCGGCCGAATGCTGCCAGCCCGAGCACATCAACTTCATGGCCAAGCACGCCCGTGGCCTGATCTGCATGCCGATGACCCGCGAGCGTTGCGAAACGCTGAAGCTGCCTTTGATGGCGCCGCGCAACGGCTCGGGCTTCGGCACCAAGTTCACCGTGTCGATCGAGGCCGCCGAGGGCGTCACCACCGGTATTTCCGCCGCCGACCGCGCACGCACTGTGCAGGCTGCCGCTGCCAAGGACGCCAAGGCCGAAGACATCGTCAGCCCTGGTCACATCTTCCCGCTGATGGCCCAGCCGGGCGGTACGCTGGCGCGTGCCGGCCACACCGAAGCCGCCTGTGACCTGGCGCGCATGGCCGGTTTCGAGCCAAGCGGCGTGATCTGCGAAGTGATGAACGACGACGGCACCATGTCGCGCCGCGCCGAACTGGAAGTGTTCGCCGCCGAGCACGGCCTGAAGATCGGCACCATTGCCGACCTGATCCACTACCGCATGATCCACGAGCGCACCGTGCAGCGCGTCTCCGAGCAATCGGTGGAGAGCGAACTGGGTGAGTTCAACCTGGTCACCTACCGTGACGCGGTCGAAGGCGACGTGCACATGGCCTTGACCCTGGGCAAGATCTGCGCCGAAGAGCCGACCTTGGTACGGGTACACAATATGGACCCACTGCGTGACCTGCTGCTGGTCAAGCAGCCAGGACGCTGGAGCCTGCGCGCGGCCATGGCTGCCGTAGCCGAGGCCGGCAGCGGTGTGGTGTTGCTGCTGGGGCACCCGCTGGATGGCGACGTGCTGCTGGCGCACATCCGCGAAAGTGCGGGCGATGCGCCGACCAAGGCACCGACCACCTACAGCACTGTGGGTGCCGGTTCGCAGATCCTGCGCGACCTTGGCGTGCGCAAGATGCGCCTGATGAGTTCGCCGATGAAGTTCAACGCGATATCCGGATTCGATCTGGAAGTTGTAGAATACGTGCCCTCCGAGTGACTTGAGGCGGCATTGACGCCCTCTGCTCGAGTCCAGACCCCTGTCGAGGCCGCTTGTATGCGGCCTCGCTCTTGAAGATGAGAATATCGGAATGACCCTGAAGACCATCGAAGGTACCTTCATCGCCCCCAAAGGTCGCTATGCTTTGGTGGTTGGCCGCTTCAACAGCTTCGTAGTCGAAAGCCTGGTAAGCGGTGCCGTTGATGCCCTGGTACGCCACGGTGTCAGCGAAAGCGACATCACCATCATCCGTGCCCCGGGTGCATTCGAAATCCCGCTGGTGGCACAGAAGGTCGCCCAGCAAGGCGCCTACGACGCGATCATCGCCCTGGGCGCCGTGATCCGTGGCGGTACCCCGCACTTCGAATACGTGGCGGGCGAGTGCACCAAGGGCCTGGCCCAGGTGTCCATGGAGTTCGGTGTTCCGGTGGCCTTCGGCGTACTGACCGTCGACTCCATCGAGCAAGCCATCGAGCGTTCTGGCACCAAAGCCGGCAACAAAGGTGCTGAAGCTGCCCTGTCCGCACTGGAAATGGTCAGCCTGCTGGCGCAGTTGGAGGCCAAGTGATTAGCGACGAAAGCGATCGTTTCAACCCGCGCGATCCAAAACCTGCGGATGCCGGCAAGCCCTCGAAGAGCGCCAAGCGCCGCGAAGCCCGCAAGCTCGCGACCCAGGCACTCTACCAGTGGCACATAGCCCAGCATTCGCTGAACGAGATCGAAGCGCAGTTCCGGGTGGATAACGATTTCACCGATGTCGACGGTGCCTATTTCCGCGAGATCCTGCATGGGGTTCCGGCAATCAAGGGCGAAATCGACAAAGCGCTGGTGCCTTGCATGACTATCGCACTGGAAGAGCTCGACCCGGTCGAGCTGGCCGTGCTGCGCCTGTCCACCTGGGAGCTGATCAAACGCGTCGACGTGCCGTACCGCGTCGTGATCAACGAAGGTGTGGAGCTGGCCAAGGTCTTCGGTGCCACTGACGGCCACAAATTCGTCAACGGTGTGCTCGACAAGCTCGCCCCGGCGCTGCGTGAAGCAGAAGTCAAGGCGAACAAGCGCTGATCCTGGCGCTGCCTGGCCATGGGTGAGTTCGAGCTGATCAACCATTACTTCGCCGCTGCGCCCTGTGCGCAGGGCGGCGAGGGCGTGGCCCTGGGTATCGGCGACGACTGCGCCCTGCTGGACCTCCCCCCCGGTGAGCAACTGGCGGTGTCGACCGACACCCTGGTCGCCGGGGTGCACTTTCCTGCTGTTTGCGATCCGTTGCTGCTTGGCCAGCGTTCGTTGGCTGTGGCGGCCAGTGACCTGGCGGCCATGGGCGCGACTGCAATCGGCTTTACCCTCGCACTGACCCTGCCTGACGTTGGCCCTGACTGGCTGGCGGCCTTTGCCGACGGCCTTGGTCGCATGGCCCACCGTTGCCGCATGAGCCTGATCGGTGGTGACACTACGCGCGGCCCGTTGAGTATTACCGTGACCGTGTTCGGCCGGGTACCGGTTGGCCAGGCCTTGCGCCGCAGCGGTGCAAGGCCGGGTGACCTGTTGTGTGTCGGCGGTTCGCTGGGCAAGGCCGCCGGTGCACTGCCGCTTGTGCTGGGTGAGCGCGAGGCGCCTGCCGCGCAGGCCGAGCCGCTGCTGGCCCATTACTGGTCACCGATGCCGCAGCTCACCCTCGGTGCTCTTCTGCGTGGCCGGGCCACGGCGGCGCTGGATATCTCCGACGGGCTGCTCGCCGACTGTGGGCATATTGCCAAGGCATCCGGTGTCGCGTTAGAGGTGAACCTGGCGCAAGTGCCAGTGTCTCCTGCTTTGGAGGCTTTCCTCGGCCGTGAAGCCGCTGTGCAGGCGGCGCTTACCGGTGGCGACGATTACGTTCTGGCCTTCACCTTGCCACCCGAGGCGCTGGCGCCCCTCGCAGCCTTCGATTTTATCGAAGTGCATACCGTCGGCCGTGTGCTCGAAGGGCAAGGCGTGACCTTGCGCGACGCGCAGGGCCAGGACATCACCCCCGTTCAGCGGGGCTATCAACACTTCAGGGAGATACCGTGACCGATCACCCCAATCAGGTGCCTGCGGAGTTCGTTCCGCCTTCGGTCTGGCGCAACCCGTGGCACTTCATCGCTTTTGGCTTCGGTTCTGGCACCTTGCCCAAGGCCCCAGGTACCTGGGGCTCACTGGTGGCCATACCGTTCATCCCGCTGTGGCAGATGCTGCCCGACTGGGGTTACTGGCTGTTGCTTGGCGTGAGCATGCTGTTTGGCTTCTGGTTGTGCGGCAAAGTTGCCAATGATTTGCGCGTACACGACCATGAAGGCATTGTCTGGGACGAGATTGTCGGCATGTGGATCACCCTCTGGCTGGTGCCGGAGGGCTGGCAGTGGCTGTTGGCAGGGTTTCTGATGTTCCGCTTCTTCGACATCCTCAAGCCGTGGCCGATTCGCTGGATCGACCGCCATGTGCACGGGGGAGTCGGCATCATGCTCGACGATATCCTGGCCGGCGTGTTTGCCTGGCTGGGCATGCAGGTTCTGGTGTGGGCGGTTGCCTGAAACAGGGAGTGCGTGAATGGCCGTAAGGTCTGTGCTGCTGGCTATGCTGCTGAGTGTTGCCCCGTGGGTGATGGCTGCCGAGGGCATCCCGAAACAGATCCACCTGGTTAGCGAAGAGTGGCTCGACTACACCAACGCCGACGGTACCGGGGTGGCCTGGGATGTGCTGCGCAAAGTGTTCGAGCCGGCCGGCGTCGAGGTGGTTACCCAGAGCGCGCCGTACAGCCGGGCGGTTGGCCTGGTCAAGCGCGGCGAGGCTGATGCCTGGGTTGGCTCGTACAAGGAAGAGAGCGACGACAACCTGTACCCGCGCTGGCACTTCGACATGGACCATATCTATGCCTTGGGGCTGACCAGCAAACCTGCACCTACCCTGGAGACCATCGGCAAGTACCGGTTGGCTTGGGTGCGTGGTTACGATTACGGCAACTACTTGCCCAATGTGCACGAATTCCGCGAAATCCAGCGTCGCGAGGGCATTTTGCCGATGCTCGAGCATGACCGGGTGGACTACTACATCGACGCACTGACCGAGGTAGACTACGTGCTAGGGCAAGCCGCCCAGCCTGAGCGCTTCCGCCGTACCCATGTGGCCGAGTTGCCGTTGTACCTGGCCTTTGCCCGTAACGACCAGGCCAAGGCCCTGTGCGTCTTGTTCGACAAACGCATGAAGGAGCTGGTACGTAGCGGCGAGCTCAAGCCGATTTTCGAGCACTGGAAACAGCCCTATCCGTTCAGCGCGGGTAGTCCCCCGCACTGAGGCCGAATACACCCAGGTATATCGCGGCGCTCTGTGACAGCGTGCGTGTGATTGGGTGATGGCTTTTAATAAGCATCGAACTTTTCGATCTTAAGCCACCGTATACAGCCAGCCCACATCCCCCAGCCTGCTGATACAATCGGTCCACGAGAAATTTCCTACTTATTCCAGGAGCACAACGTGCCCGTCGTCTTTGTTGCCGCCTCTAAACTCCCGACGCCCTTCGCGACCTTCACCATGCATGGCTTTCTGGACGAAGCCACAGGCCGTGAGCATGTAGTGCTCAGCCTGGGTGATATCGCGGACGGCCAGCCGGTACTGGGGCGCCTGCATTCCGAGTGTCTGACAGGCGATGCACTGTTCAGCCAGCGCTGCGACTGCGGCTCGCAGCTGGAAGCCGCGCTGCAGGCCATCGCCCGCGAAGGCCGCGGGGTGCTGTTGTACCTGCGTCAGGAAGGCCGTGGCATCGGCCTGCTGAACAAGATCCGCGCCTACGAGCTGCAGGATGGTGGCGCCGACACCGTCGAAGCCAACGAACGCCTGGGCTTCGCTGCCGACCAGCGTGACTACGCCATATGCCTGCCGATGCTCGAGCACCTGGGCGTGAAGTCGCTGCGCCTGATGACCAACAATCCGCGCAAGGTCAAAGCCCTGACCGACATGAACATCGTGGTTGCCGAGCGTGTGCCGCTGCACACCGGGCATAACCCGCACAACCGCTACTACCTGGCGACCAAGGCCGGCAAGTTGGGCCACATGCTGGGTAACGAACACCAGGGCGAGGTGCCCCAGGCGTGACCCGGGCCGAGGTCAAGCGGCGACTGGCGCTGGCCTGGTGGCAGTACCTGGCGGTGGGGCTGGTGCCGCTGCCAGTCATGGCGTGGGCCTTTGGGGGCGGTGATGCACTGATCCCGGTGTTGGCCATGCCACTGTTCATCGCCGGTGCGGCCACCATGTTCCTCAGCCTGCCGCGCTTCGGTGCCTACAAGCGCGCACTTATTGCCACCTCAAAGGTGCTTGGCACGGGCGAAGAACCCACTGCCTGGATCGAGCTGGCGCGTGTGCGGCGCATGGCCATGCTGTATGCCTGCTTCCCGGCTTGGGTCGCCGCACTGTCGGTGCTGGTCGGCCTGGAAGCAGTGCCGCAGATCCTGCTCGCATTGTCTACGGTTGTAGTGCTGTACCTCTATCGCATTCCGCGCCAGTTGGGCTGATGCGACTGCTACCTGGCCTGCTGGCGTTGTTCGCCTGCACCGTACTGGCGGCAGAGCCGCTGCGTGTCGTCAGCCTGGCCCCCTCGATGAGCGAGATCATGCTTGAGCTGCAGGCCGACGACCTGCTGGTGGGCGTGCTCGACGGTGGCGAGCGGCCGGCTGCGCTGCGCCACTTGCCTTCGGTCGGGCGCCAAGGGCAACTGGACATGGAGCGCCTGCTCAGCCTGCGCCCCGACCTGTTGCTGCTGTGGCCAGGCAGTGTGCCACCGGCACAGCGCGACCAACTCAAGCGCCTGGGTATCGCCACCTTCAGCGCCGAACCCCACGACATCAGCCAGCTGATCGAGCAGATCGAGGCCATTGCCGGGCGTATCGGGCGTGCCGAGCAAGGCCATTCATATGCGCGAGCCCTGCGGGAGCGGCTGCAGCAGTTGCGCCAGCAGTATTGGCGTAACGAACCCCTGCAGGTGTTCTATCAAGTCTGGGATCGGCCGTTGTACACGCTCGGTGGCCGCCAGGTGGTGACCGACGCCCTGGCCGTTTGCGGGGCGCGCAATGTGTTCGCTGACCTTGGCCAGCCGGCGCCACAGGTGAGTGTGGAGTCCGTGCTGCTGCGTAATCCGCAGGTCATCCTGGCAACTGATGAGGCGCAACTGGCCAGCTGGAAGGCCTGGCCGCAGATTCGAGCGGTAGCTGATGGGCGCCTGCTGGTGGTGCCGGACAAAGGGCTGGAGCGCCCCAGCGGGCAGATGATCGAAGCCACCGCTCGCTTGTGTGCGTTGCTGGACGCTAAAGCGCCGGCGTCCAGGTGACGCTGAAGAGCACAGTGCGGCCCTCTTCGCGGTAAGGGTGATACGCACCCTGGTAGCTGTAAAGGGCGCGGCTGTAGCTGCGGTCCAGCAGGTTATCCAGCTTGGCTTCGAGTTTCAGTTCGTCGCTTGCCGCCCAACTGCCGCGCAAACCTAGCAGGCCATAGCCACCGATGCGGTTACGGTTGGCCTCATCGTCAAAACTGCTGCTGACCGCCTGCCAGCTGGCGCCGACGCTGAAGCGCCCTAACTCACGGTCAAGGTCCAGGCTCAAGGTGCGGCGGGCGCGGCGGGCGAGGGTATGGCCAGTATCGCGGTCGCGTGGGTCGATCAGCGCCAGGCCAAGTTGGCTGTGCCAGGCGCCCCACTGCTGCGCCAGCGCCATTTCCACACCATTGATTCGTGCCGAGGCGACGTTACGGGGTATCGAGTCCTGGCCAAAGATGATTGCGTCGCGCAGGTCGGTGCGGTACAGCGAAGTCTCCAGGCGGCTCTCTGTAGTCAGCTGGCTGCGCCATTGCAGCTCGTAGCTTCTGGAGCGCTCTGGGGTCAGGTTCGGATTGCTGAACTGTGGGTAATACAGGTCGTTGAACGTTGGCGCGCGGAAGCCTTCGCTGTAGGACAG
This sequence comes from Pseudomonas sp. JR33AA, assembly GCF_021378985.1. Taxonomy (NCBI): domain Bacteria; kingdom Pseudomonadati; phylum Pseudomonadota; class Gammaproteobacteria; order Pseudomonadales; family Pseudomonadaceae; genus Pseudomonas; species Pseudomonas sp. JR33AA. Next base: position 80,564 of record NZ_JAJSAW010000010.1, on the reverse strand, counting down.
CAGCACATCGTTGTGCGCGTCCAGCGGTACGGTCAGGCTACCGCTCCAGCTGGTCTGGCCACCAAACTGCTGGTTGCTGTCATGCCGCACGCCCAGCTCAGTGGAAAACTGCTCGCTCTGGAAGCGGTGCTGAGCGAACACGGCACGGTTCCAGCGGCTGTCCTCAGTGAAGTCGGTACTGCCGTGTACGCGGTCTTCGTACCAGTCGCCACCGATCAGTACGGTGTTCTGCTCGCCAAGGACCAGGTCGTTCTGCCAGGTAGCCTGATCGCGGTAGGTGTTGAACACGAAGCGCTCAGCGCTGAGCTTGTCGCGTTTGTCGTCTCGGTTCTCACCATGGGCCAGTTCAAGGCGTGAATGCCAGGTTTCGGTGAACTGAATGTCAACGTAACTGCCCAGGCTGCTGACGCTGAAGTCGGTGTAGGGTTGTTGACCGACGCTCTCGAAGGTAACGGGGTCGAAGCCGCCGAACGGGTTGTCGTACTCGCTGCGCCCACGGCTGTCGAGCAGGTTCAGGCCGGCCTCGAAGCGCTCACCGAAGGTGTGGCTGAGGCTCAGGTTGAGGGCCTTGTTGCGGTAGGCGTCGTGGTCACCATCGCTGTCGAAGGACGGCCCGGTCGAGTCGATACCGGCAGTTTCATCCAGGCTGGCGCCAAGGTTGAAGCGGGTTGTGTCGGTGCCACCAGAAAGCCCCAGGCTGCGTTGGAATGTCTTGTTGCTGCCGGCGGCCATGCGCAGGCGTGGCTGCAGACCGGGGCCACTGCTGCGTCGGGTGAAGATCTGGATCACCCCACCAATGGCATCGCTGCCGTACACCGCCGAGCGCGAGCCGCGCAGTACTTCGATGCGCTCGATCTGGTCAACGTCCAGAAACTGCAGGCCGCTGTCGCCCGAGGTGGCATTGGCGATGCGCACGCCATCGACCAGCACCAGGCTTTGTGCGGCCTTGGTGCCACGGATAAAAATACCCGGCAGGCTGCCACGGCCACCGGTAGGTGCCACTTGCACGCCCGGCACGCGAGAGAGCAGGTCGGTAACGCTGGTGGGTTGAAGGCGGTCGATGTCGGTGCGGGTGAAGACCGTGTTGGCAGCACTGGTGGCGGTACGCGATTCTACCTGGCGGCTGGCGCTGATCAGCACGTCGGGGAGCTTGAGGGCGTCGTCGCGCTCAGCGGCCAGTAGGCATGTAGGGGCGCAGAGAATCGCGGCACAGGCAAACTTTTTCATGGGCAGTTCCAAAGGATTTCCACAGCACTGTGCTGTCCCCCCGTAGGAGCGGGTTCACCCGCGAAAGGGCCGGCCCTGCTGGCCAATATCCCTGGTCGTTCACCGTTGCCGCCGCTACCGTATTCGCGGGTAAACCCGCTCCTACCACGGGGGTGGAAAACGCACCGTTGATTCGGCGCAAGCCGTTGTCGGAGCGGGTTTACCCGCGAAAGCGCCCTAGAGCCCGAGCCTGGCCATGCGGGCCTTCACCGAAGCCTCGATCCCGGCTGCATCCAGCCCGCACTCAGCCAGCATTTGCGCAGGCTTGGCATGCTCGACATAGATGTCCGGCAGCCCCAGGTGCAGAAGTGGCTTGAGCACTGCCTGGCTGGCAAGGAACTCACCCACCGCAGCCCCCGCGCCACCCATGATGGCGTTTTCTTCGATGGTTACAAGCAGCTCATGGCTGTCTGCCAGCTCCAGCACCAGCGTCTCGTCCAGCGGCTTGACGAAGCGCATGTCGACCACCGTGGCGTTGATCTGTTCGGCCACTTGCATGGCCTCGGCCAGTTGCACGCCAAACACCATCAGGGCCACTTTCTCGCCCTGGCGGCGGACCACGCCCTTGCCGATCTCCAGTGGTTGCAGGTCACCGCTGATCGGCGCATTCGGGCCGGTACCACGCGGGTACCGTACGGCTGCCGGGCCGTTGTACAGGTGGCCGGTGCTGAGCATCTTGCGCAGTTCGTTCTCGTCGCTGGGGGTCATCACCAGCATGCCCGGGATGCAGCGCAGGTACGACAGGTCGTAGCTGCCGGCGTGGGTCGGGCCATCCTCGCCGACCAGGCCGGCGCGGTCGATGGCGAACAGCACGTCGAGGTTCTGCACTGCCACGTCGTGGATCAGTTGGTCGTAGGCACGCTGCAGGAAGGTGGAGTAGATCGCCACCACCGGCTTGCTGCCCTCGCAGGCCATGCCGGCCGCCAGGGTCACGGCATGCTGCTCTGCGATCGCCACGTCGAAGTAGCGCTCAGGGTAGCGCTCGCTGAAGTCGACCAGGTCCGAGCCTTCCTTCATCGCCGGGGTAATGCCCACCAGGCGGTTGTCGGCGGCGGCCATGTCGCACAGCCACTGGCCGAACACTGCGGAGTATTTCGGGCCGCTGGCTTTCTTCGGTGCAGCCGGCTTGTCGGCTGGCTCCAGCTTGGTGATGGCGTGGTAGCCAATCGGGTCAACCTCGGCAGGGCCGAAGCCTTTGCCCTTCTTGGTCACCACATGCAGGAACTGCGGGCCTTTCAGGTCACGCATGTTGCGCAGGGTAGCGATCATGGTGGGCAGGTCGTGGCCGTCGATCGGGCCGATATAGTTCCAGCCCAGTTCTTCGAACAGCGTGCCTGGCACCAGCATGCCCTTGGCGTATTCCTCGGTGCGACGGGCGATTTCCCAGGCGCCTGGCAGCCGCGACAGCACTTTCTTGCTGCCTTCACGCATGCTTGCGTAGGTGCGGCTGGAGAGGATCTTCGCCAGGTAGTTGGACAGGCCGCCAACGTTGCGCGAAATCGACATGTCGTTGTCGTTGAGGATTACCAGCATGTCGGCATTGACTTCCTGGGCGTGGTTCAACGCCTCGAACGCCATGCCGGCGGTCAGCGCGCCATCACCGATCACCGCGATCGACTTGCGTGCGCTGTTCTGCAGGCGGGCAGCAATGGCCATGCCCAGCGCGGCGCTGATCGATGTGCTGGAGTGGCCAACGCCAAAGGTGTCGTACTCGCTTTCGCTGCGGCGCGGGAAGGCCGCGATGCCGTCTTTCTGGCGCAGGCTGAGCATGCGGTTACGGCGCCCGGTGAGGATCTTGTGCGGGTAGGCCTGGTGCCCCACGTCCCACACCAGTCGGTCGTCCGGGGTGTCGAACACGTAGTGCAGGGCGATGGTCAGCTCGATTACGCCCAGACCGGCACCAAAGTGCCCACCGGTCTGCCCGACGGTATAGAGCAGTTCCTGGCGCAGTTCGTCGGCCAGCGTCTCCAGGTCGGCTTCGGCCAACCGGCGCAGGCCGGCAGGCGTGTCAGCGCGGTCGAGCAGCGGCGTGACCGGGCGTTCGCGGGGAATCTCTTGAAACGTCGTGGGCATCAGGCGAGTCGTTATAGGTGTGTGAAGACGCGGCAGTTTACCCCATTGTGGGAAATACTGCCCATTCAGACGGGTGTCGCATTGGGGCTGCTGTGCCCGCGAAGGGCCGCACAGCGGCCCCAATCAAATCAGTTACGGCGTTCGACGATGTAGCGAGCAAGTGCCCGCAGCGGTTCGGCCTTTTCGCCAAACCCTTCCAGTACGGCCAGCGCCTGGTCGCGCAGTTCGATTGCATAGGCTTTGGCGGCTTCCAGGCCCAGCAGGGCCGGGTAGGTCGGTTTGTCACGCGCAATGTCAGCCCCTTGGCGTTTGCCCAGGGTGGCGGTGTCGCTTTCTACATCAAGGATGTCGTCCTGCACCTGAAATGCAAGGCCAATGGCCTGAGCATAAGTCTGCAGGGCATCCAGCTGCGCCTGTTCGGCACGGGCACTTGCAAGGGCGCCGAGGCGTACGCTGGCCTCGATCAGCGCGCCGGTCTTGTGCCGGTGCATGAATTCCAGCGCCTGCTGGTCCAGCTTCTGGCCCACCGAACCGAGATCGATCGCCTGGCCGCCAACCATGCCGGCCGGGCCGGCAGCGTTGGCCAGTACCTGAACCATGGCCAGGCGAATGCTGTCGATCTGAGGGCTCAGGCGTGGGTCGAGCAAGGCACTGAACGCCAGGCTCTGCAAACCATCGCCCGCGAGGATGGCACACGCTTCGTCAAACGCCTTGTGAGTGGTCGGCTGGCCGCGACGCAGGTCGTCGTCGTCCATGGCCGGGAGGTCGTCATGCACCAGCGAGTAAGCATGGATCAGCTCGACCGCGCAGGCTGCGCCGTTGGCCTGTTCGGCCGGGGCGCCCAAGGCTTCGCAGGCCGCATAGGCCAACAGCGGGCGCACGCGTTTGCCGCCGTTCATCACGCTGTAGCGCATGGCGGCGTAAAGGCGTTCCAGCTCTTTGCTCGGGGCGATGAACAGTGGTTCGAGGGCTGCGTTGACGCGCGCCTGGCAACTGGCCTGGTAGGTGCCAATCATGCTTCCGGCTCCGCGTCGAAGGGCTGGGCAGCCAGTTCACCGTCGCGCTCCAGCAGAATTTGCACCTTCTGTTCGGCCTGGGCCAGGGCGCCCTGGCAGTCACGGGTCAGGGCGATGCCTTGTTCAAAGGCGGCCAGCGACTCTTCCAGCGACAACTCGCCGTTCTCCAGGCGCTCGACCAGTGCTTGCAGGTCTGCGAGGGATTGCTCGAAATCGAGGGAGGCTTTTTTGCGGGCCATGGCGACTGTCTCGGTGGCATTCAGAACGGCGCGACACTAGCAGAGCGGGGCGGGGGGAGCAAACTTGTGTGGAGCAGGCCTCTGGAGCGAACCTCGATACTGTATTAAACAGACAAGGCGATCGCGCGCAGGCACAGGTGTAACTGGCCTGAGAAAAATGTAGGAGCGAGCTTGCTCGCGATGCGCCGCGCGGGCGGCGCTCGCTTTCAGCGCCACCCTCTACCTCAAGTCAGGCGCAGGAAACTATCAAGCCATAGCAGCTTCCCGTTCCACCATGGCTTCACGGTACCGCGCCAGTTCCTCAATGGTCAGCACTGGCAGGTTGTACTGCCGCGCATACACTGCCACCTGCTCACCCCGGGCCATGCTGCCATCGGGGTTCATCAGCTCGCACAAGACCGCTGCGGGGCGCAGGCCGGCCAGACGCGCCAGGTCTACCGAACCTTCGGTGTGACCACGGCGGGTCAGTACCCCGCCATTGCGGGCGCGCAACGGAAAAACATGCCCTGGGCTGACGATATGGCGCTGTTCGGCGCTGGAGCGCAGTGCGGCGTCAATGGTGGTGATGCGGTCCTGGGCGCTAACCCCGGTGGTGATACCTTCGGCCGCCTCGATAGTGACGGTGAAACCGGTGCCGTGACGGGCCTGGTTGTTCTGCACCATGGGCGCCAGCTGCAGTTCGTCGACGGTGGCTTCGTCCAGGCACAGGCAGACGATGCCGCTGCAATCGCGAATCATCATGGCCATGGTCTGCAGCGAAATGTTCTCGGCGGCGGCAATGATGTCCGCTTCGTCCTCACGGTCGTCATCGTCGAGCAACAGTACAGGGCGCCCGGCCTGGAAGGCGGCGATGGCAGCGGAAACATTGGGGAATTGCGCGTGGTGCTGGGTGAACATGAAACGCTCCTCGTGAATGATCGATGAACGTCTCGGGGCGAACAAAATGCGCGCGCAAGGGTGCCCGGATGGCCCCTGCATGACGCCTTCTTTCATCCGGACTATGACCGTCGGCTCTGGAGTTGCACCAGATCTGCTGACCCCCGACATGGTCGGGGCGCTCGCGGGCTCATCTTTCGATTTACCGCCGGTGGGGACTTACACCCCGCCCTGAAGACCGCCCAAGCATACAGCACAGTGCTACCCCACTGGCAACCCGCGGCTCTACTACCTTCGACGAGACTTGCAGTAGCAACCATCTACCCCTTTGCACTTGCCGCAGCGCTTATTTTCGTGACGGTCACATTGGCAAACCTAGGAAACGAACCGTCATGTCCTCTCTCTATCCTTTTACCGATACCGATCTCCATCTCGCATTCAGAAAGGTCGTCGACACATTGTTCGACAAGAAGCGCAACTACGTCGACGGCATTCTCAAGCCCAAAATGCTCGTCATTGCCGGTGCACAGGGCTCGGGTAAGACGTACTTGCTGGAAAACACGCTGCTGAAGAGCGGGCGGTACGACAATTATGTTCGCCTTTACGAAACCCATTTTCGTGAACTGCACCCTCATTATCGGGCGATGGAAGACAATGGCGTGCTGCATGTCTATGAGCATACCGAGTCGTTCATCTGGCGGCTGGGGGCCATGATTTGCACGTATGCGATGGAAAACAAATACAACATCATCATGGAGACCGCGCTCGACAGTCCTCATTTCGCTGATTTCCCACCTGAAGCCGCCCGGCAGGGCTATCAGAGCGAGGTCCATCTGATTGCGTGTCAGAAAGAGTTCAGCCACTGGTCGACCCTGGACCGTGTGGTCAACAGCGTAGGCAATCATGAGATCGAACGTGTGGTCAGCCTGACGCAGATCGAAGAGGCGCAAATCAATGGCAGGTCCATCATCGATGCTTTCGAAAACGCCTGTATCGAGATACCGGGTTCCGAAATCGTGATCTATCGACGTGGCCTGGAGACGGACAGGAATAGCCTGCCGGTCTGTCATAGCACCTGTCCTGAAAAAGGGCTCCTCGTGCCCCAGCAGGCCTACCAGGGCAGGGAATTCTTCCGCGGAGCAGACCTGAAGATCGACTTCAAGGTCCAGCGGAGTCCCCAGGCCGATTTCCCCTGTTCCTATATTCAGTATGCGCAGGTGGTGCATGCCGGCCTGCTGGGTTCGGAACACCGTCGGAAAATGGCCGAACTCAATTGCAAAACCCTCGGCCAGGCTCAGAAGCTGATGTCGCAGCTGCCTGTGGATGTCTACCGCGAGCTGTGCCTGTATGTGCTCAAGTATGCGCAACCTTGAATTGGACAGGCGCAGGGCTGATCACTGGCCAGACATGCCTTCGATCACCCTGCGCAAGGAGGCGGCCAGCATGGCCCCATGTCCCAGACCGTCGAAGGGCTCAAAGCGCACGTCGAGGTCTTTGATCGCGGTGCAAGACGCTCAGCTTTAAAAAGAACGCCCCATTGGAAGATTTCGAAATATAAAGTTGATGTCTAGACACATCAGGATCGCTGGCGCTGACTTTTAACAGCGGGGGGGGGGGAACAACGGAAGGTGCAAGTGACTTTGTTCCATGCACTGAGGTAGGGGTTGGAAACCCGCGGACAGTGAATGCTGTTTTTGAAGGCTTGTAAAATTAAAAAGCCGGCTTGTGGCCGGCTTCTCGGGGACGCTTCCGACTAATTTATGGTAAGCCGCAATCGCCTTAACTGTGTGGCCATCAAGGGCCTGAAAGAGATGGCAGATGCCCGTGTGGGATATCGCCGAGCCCTCTGGAACGCGGCTTGCGCCGGTCGGGGCTTAATGTGCGGCGTAGCATACAAGGGCGGGGGCGGGATGCCCAGCAAAAAATTGCACAGGGTGTTTCAACGGGGCCGCTGCGTGCGGAAATGTGACCAGTGGAACACCCAGCCAAGTATTTCCAGGCCCTGCGCCTGACGCTGAGCAGCGGTGTAGCGTTCGACGGTGTAGTTGCGCCGGTCATGGCTGTGCAGGTACAGGATGTCGTGCTGGCCAAGACTGAGATTGTTCACCCTGAGCATGCCGTTTTGCAGCAGGGCATAGGTTTCGCCCTCGACCACCTGGGTCATGCCCAGGTCGATAGCCAGGGTGGCTCCCGGCGGGATCAGCGGGAGCATGTTGCTGGCCGGCATTGCCAGGCAGATCGCGTTGCCGGCTTGCACACCCAAGCCCTTCAGGGCTTTAGCCGGCAAGCGCAGGTGCTTGCTGCCCACCGGCGACAGCAGGCCGTCGCGCACTTCGTAGTAGGGCACCTTCAATAACCGACCACGATGGTCCGACAGCGGGGTAAGCGGGTTGGCGGGCGCGGGCCGTGGAAGGCCGTTGCGCAGAAGTGGGTTGGGGTGTTTCGGGCCTTCACCGGTGCGCAGCCAACGTCGGTGCACACAGAACAGATCGGCCAGTTCGTCCAGCCGGGCCAAAGGCACACCGCGCTTGAACCAGTTGTTGACGTGCTGTGCTGTGACGCTGCGCTGGGCGGCGAAATCGGAAGGGGTCAGGCCACATTCTTGGAGCAGGGCCTTAAGGCGGTCGCCGGAAGTGTTCATGGCGGCGAGTTTAGCGGCGGGTTACCGGACAGGATATGAACCGGATGTTGACGAGATTTGTAGGAAAAGTGGTTGTTTGTAAGGTTCTGGTGTAGGACTGCGTAGGGTTTATTACCAGTAATGTGCGCATTGCCCATTCCGGCATAAAAAAACCCCGCCAAAGCGGGGTTTTTCCTGCAACCGGAATCAGCCCTTGTAGGCAGCAACCGATTTGGTGATCGCGGCACGGGCAGCGTCGGCGCCTTCCCAGCCTTCGATCTTGACCCACTTGCCCTTCTCGAGATCTTTGTAGTTGGCAAAGAAGTGCTCGATCTGCTGGATCAGCAGGGCTGGCAGGTCGGTGTATTCCTTGACGTCAACGTACAGCTGCGACAGCTTGTCGTGAGGAACAGCGATGACCTTGGCGTCGCCGCCACCGTCGTCGGTCATGTTCAGCACGCCAACCGGACGGGCGCGGATAACCGAGCCTGGGGCCACTGGGTAAGGGGTAACCACCAGCACGTCCAGCGGGTCACCGTCGTCAGCCAGGGTGTTCGGGATGAAGCCATAGTTGGCTGGGTAGAACATTGGGGTAGCCATGAAACGGTCGACGAACAGCGTGTCGCTGTCCTTGTCGATTTCGTATTTGATCGGCGCGTGGTTGGCCGGGATCTCGATGGCGACGTAGATGTCGTTCGGCAGGTCTTTGCCCGCCGGAATCTTGCTGTAGCTCATTGGGCAGTGCCCCCGTGTTTGACCAAAAAGTGGCGGCGATTATAGGCACATTCTGCCGGGGCATGCCACGCTTGGCCTGATGTGCGGGCCCGTCAGGCGTGGCTTTCGCGGTACTCGGGGTGTTCCGCCTGCAGCCGGCACAGGCGCGCCAGCGGGTCTTGCCGGTAGAACAGCGACAACTGGCGGTAGACCATTGGATAAGCCTGATGAAGCAGGTCGGGGGCACTAAAGAAGTACTCGCTGGTAACGGCAAAGAACTCTGCCGGGTTTTCCGCAGCGTAGGGGTCGATGGCGGTTTCGGCGTCGGGGTTGGCGTCCAGTTGGTGGTTGAGGTCGTCGTAAGCCTGCTGCATGGCTGTTGCCCACTCATCAACTGGCATGCTGCTGTGCAGCGGTGGCAGGCCGTTGGCATCGCCATTGAGCATGTCGAGCTTGTGCGCCAGCTCATGGATGACCAGGTTGTAGGCCTCCCAGCCACCACTGGCCAGCACGCCGTTCCAGGCCAGGATGATCGGCCCCTGCTGCCAGGCCTCGCCGCTGTGCTCGCCGTCCCATACATGCTCCACGCCACTGGCATCGCGGTGGCGCTGAGGGCTCTTGAAGTCGTCGGGGTACAGGATGATTTCGTGGAAGCCTTGGTACCAGTTCAGCTCACCCAGGTGAAGCAGCGGTAGCTGTGCCTGGGCAGCCAGCAACAGGCGCTGCTCGTCGTCCAGCTCGACACCGGGCAGGCAGGTGAGGTGCTTGTCGAGCAGGAACAGGATGCAGGCTTCGCGCAGCCAGCGGTCTTCAGCGTCGCTGATGCCGTCCAGCATCGGCAGCCGCTCGCGTACGGCCTGCCATTGTTGTGGCGTGATCGGGTACCGCGCCAGCGTACGCTTGCGCCGCCAGGCGCTGAATGACCACATGCCGTTCGCTCTTTACCTGTTCAGTGAGCCTTGGCCGTACGGCCCAGGCGCCCACGCAGCAAGCCGAGAATCATCGGCACCAGCGACAGGATGATGATGCCCACCACCATCAGCGACAGGTGCTGCTTGATGAACGGCACGTTGCCGAAGAAGTAGCCCAAGGTGACCAGGCCGCCAACCCAAAGCAGCGAACCGGCAATGCTGAAACCGAGGAAGCGTGGGTAGTGCATGTGAGCGATGCCCGCGACGAACGGTGCAAAGGTGCGCAAGATGGGCAGGAAGCGCGCCATGGTCACGGTCTTGCCGCCATGGCGTTCATAGAAATCGTGGGTACGCTGCAGGTAGTCGCGGCGGAAGATCTTGGAGTTGGGGTTGTTGAACAAACGCTCGCCGACTGTTCGGCCTATCACGTAATTGGTGCTGTCGCCCAGGATTGCAGCGGCCATCAGCAGGCCGGCCAGCAGCACCGGGTCCATGCCGCCACCCGCTGCAACGGCGCCAGCGATGAACAGCAACGAGTCGCCCGGCAGGAATGGCATCACTACCAGGCCGGTTTCGCAGAAGATCACGGTGAACAGGATGGCGTAGATCCATGGACCGTAATTGGTGACCAGCAGGTCGAGGTAGGCATCGAGATGCAGTATAAGGTCCAGCGGGTTGAAATCCATGTACAGCACCTGTGTTCTGGGGCGTAGGCTCGGTTACGTGACAATGGGTAAATTTTCACACATGAAAGGTGAGCCATTATACGGCTAAGTCAGGAACATGCCCGGGGAGTTTGTAGCGGGGGGTTACGGTAGAGGGGTATTTCTTTACCAACCGCTTCGCGGGCACGCCCGCTCCCACAAGTGTCACTGCCTTGCTTGTGGAAGCGGTCGGTGCAGGTCAATCCTGGCTGATTGGCAGGATGTAGCTCTTGAACTCGGTATCCTCGCGAAACCCGATGGATTCGTAAGTTCTGTGCGCCACTTCATTGTTTGCGCTGGTTGACACGCGCATGCGCACCGCATTGGTCTCTTTGGCCATTTTCTTCGCCTCGCGAATCAGGTGGTCGGCGACCAGCATGCGCCGGGAGTCCTCGGCTACATAGATATCGTTGAGAATCCATACCCGCTTCAACGACAGCGACGAGTAGCTTGGGTACAACTGGCAAAAGCCCAGCAGTTTGCCGTCGTCATCATCCGGAAGTGCCAGGTAAATCACCGACTCGTCCCGCTTCAGGCGCTTTTCCAAGAAGCTGCGCGAGCTGTCGGGGTAGGGCAGTTGCCCATAGAATTCACGGTATTTGACGAACAGCGGGGTGAGCAGGTCGAGGTGTTCCAGGGTTGCTTTGATGATGCGCATGTGCGGCCCTCAGAGTCCATTTGGGGAAACAGCGGAATGCCAGCAGCGTTCAAAGGCATGCTGCCCAATGCACGGCACAAGTGCAATCCGCCTTCCGTGACAGGTTTTTTACCCTTTGCCGAGCAGGAAGTTACCTTTCTGGCTGGCGCTGTCTTCATTCTCCAGGCTATGGACCTCGGCTTCGTCCTTCAGATTCACCCCGGAAAGCTGGCGCCGGCAGGCTTCGCGCATCAAGTACAACAGGCGGTGCGCGGCCATGCCATAGCTCAGCCCCTCCAGGCGGATATTGGAAATGCAGTTGCGGTAGGCATCGGTCAGGCCGACCTTGGGTGCGTAGGTGAAATACAGGCCGAGGCTGTCGGGTGAGCTCAGCCCAGGGCGTTCGCCAATCAGCATCACCGTCATCCGGGCGCCCAGCAGCTCGCCGACCTCGTCGGCCACTGCCACGCGGCCCTGCTGCACCAGCACCACCGGGGCGCTGGTCCAGCCGTCGGCGGCAGCCTGTTCGTCGAAGCGGGTCAGGAACGGTAGCGTGTGGCGATGCACGGCCAGTGCCGAGAGGCCGTCAGCCACCACGATGGCCAGATCGACGCCGCCGGGGTTGGCCTGGGCATGCTGGCGAAGGGTTGTAATCGAGTCTTCGTTCAGCCGCCGTCCAAGGTCCGGGCGCTGCAGGTACTGGTGGCGGTCGCTGGCCGCGCTGTGCAACACCAGGCTTTCGCGCCCGCGGTCACTCAGCTGGCTGGCCAGGCCGGCGTGGTCGAAAGGCAGGTGCACGGCGTCTCGTGCCTGGGCATGAGCGAACTGGAAGTCCAACTGCGCTCCGGTTGGCAGGCTGGTGCCGGTGCGGCCCAGGGCGATGCGCGCCGGGGTCAGGTTGCGCAGGGCCAGCCAAGGGTTGTCGGGGGTAGGCGTGCGATGGTCCATGGTCATCCCTATGCAAGCTGTGCCAAGGCCTGGCGGAAGGCCGGCGGCAGGTTGTCACCGAAGCGCACCCGGCCATCGGCCTGGGTGAAGATGCCGGTGCGGGCCAGCCATGCCTCGAATTCCGGCCCGGGCTTCAGGCCCAGGGTCTGGCGCGCGTACAACGCGTCATGGAACGAGGTGGTCTGGTAGTTGAGCATGATGTCGTCGGAGCCGGGGATGCCCATGATGAAGTTGATTCCGGCCACACCCAGCAGGGTCAGCAGGGTGTCCATGTCATCCTGATCGGCCTCGGCGTGGTTGGTGTAGCAGATATCGCACCCCATCGGCACGCCCAGCAGTTTGCCGCAGAAATGGTCTTCGAGGCCGGCGCGGATGATCTGCTTGCCGTTGTACAGGTATTCCGGGCCAATGAAGCCGACCACGGTGTTGACCAGGAACGGCTTGAAGTGACGGGCCACGGCATAGGCGCGGGTTTCGCAGGTCTGCTGGTCGACGCCGTGGTGGGCGTTGGCCGAGAGCGCGCTGCCCTGGCCGGTTTCGAAATACATCAGGTTCTGTCCGAGGGTGCCGCGTTTCAGCGACAGACCTGCTTCGTAGCCTTCCTGCAACACGTTCAGGTTGATGCCGAAGCCCGCGTTGGCCGCTTCTGTGCCGGCGATGGACTGGAACACCAGGTCCAGTGGCACGCCGCGGTTGATCGCTTCGATCGAGGTGGTGACGTGGGTCAGCACGCAGGACTGGGTGGGGATGTCGTAGCGCTGGATGATGGCGTCGAGCATTTCCAGCAGGGCGCAGATCGAAGCGATGCTGTCGGTGGCCGGGTTGATGCCGATCATGGCGTCACCGTTGCCGTACAGCAAGCCGTCGAGAATGCTGGCGGCAATACCGGCCGGTTCGTCTGTCGGGTGGTTGGGTTGCAGCCGGGTCGACAGGCGCCCGCGCAGGCCCATGGTGCCGCGGAACCGGGTGACTACACGGATTTTCTGCGCCACCAGCACCAGGTCCTGCACGCGCATGATCTTCGACACGGCAGCGGCCATTTCCGGGGTCAACCCGGGCGCCAGGGCACGCAGGCTGTCTTCGTTGGCGTCCTCGCTCAGCAGCCAGTCGCGCAGGCCACCCACGGTCAGGTGGCTGACCGGGGCGAAGGCCTGGGCATCGTGGGTATCGATGATCAGGCGGGTAACTTCATCTGCTTCGTAAGGGATCAGTGCTTCATTGAGAAAGTGCGTCAGCGGAATATTGGCCAACGCCATCTGCGCGGCGACGCGCTCGCCGTCGTTGCTGGCCGCGACACCTGCCAGGCAATCCCCGGAGCGTGCCGGGCTGGCCTTTGCCATTACTTCCTTGAGGCTGTCGAAGCGGTAGACCAGATGGCCGACCGTGTGTACGAAACTTGCCATACAGAATCTCCAGAGCCGCGGGTTGCCCCGCGGCGGGTGGCGGCGATCAGTGCAGGGCCTCTTCGGCCTTCTGGATCGCGGCGAATTCCTCTTCCGGTGTGCCCGCGACCAGGTGGTGGCGGCTGTAGAAAGCAAAGTAGGCAATTAATACCGCATAGATCACTGCAGCGCCAATGACTACCCGCGGGTCAACCAGGAATCCGGCGACCACGGCGATGCAAGCCAGTACCAGCGCAAGGCCGGATGTGAAGATGCCACCCGGGGTGCGGTAGGGCCGTTCCATCTTTGGCCGGCGGATGCGCAGGGTGATGTGCGCAGCCATCATCAGCACGTAAGACAGGGTAGCGCCAAACACCGCCACCAGGATCAGCAAGTCACCCTGGCCCGTCAGCGACAGGGCAAAACCGATGATGCCGGGGATGACCAAGGCCAGTACCGGGGCTTTGCTCTTGTTGGTTTCCGACAGTTTGCGCGGCAGGTAACCGGCGCGGGACAGGGCGAAGATCTGCCGGGAATAGGCATAGATGATCGAGAAGAAGCTGGCGATCAGCCCGGCCAGACCGACCAGGTTGACGAAGCCGCCCATCCAGGTGGAGCCGCCGTAGGCCTTTGACAGGGCTTCGACCAGCGGGTTACCGGAGGCCTTCAACGCTTCGGAGCCTGCGCCGCCCGGGCCGACGACCAGGATCAGCAAGGCGAAGGCCAGCAGTACCAGCATGGCGCCGATCAGGCCGCGAGGCAGGTCACGCTTGGGGTTCTTGGTTTCTTCTGCGGCCAGCGGCACGCCTTCGACGGCAAGGAAGAACCAGATGGCGTAGGGGATGGCTGCCCACACGCCGACATAGCCGAACGGCAGGAAGCTGCTGGCGCCGACGGCGTCCGTTTTGGCGATGTCGAACAGGTTGGCTGCATCAAAATGGGGCACCATGCCTATCAGGAATACGGCCAGTGCGATGGCGGCGATGGCGGTAATGATGAACATCAGCTTCAGTGCCTCACCCACGCCGAAAATGTGGATGCTGATGAACACGATGTAGAACGCCAGGTAGATCATCCAGCCGCCAATACCGAACAGCGATTGGCAGTAGGCGCCGATGAACACCGCGATGGCGGCGGGGGCGATGGCGTATTCGATCAGGATTGCCGTGCCGGTCAAAAAACCGCCCCACGGGCCGAAGGCACTGCGGGCGAAGCCATAGCCGCCGCCAGCGGTGGGGATCATCGACGACAGTTCGGCCAGCGAGAAGCACATGCACAGGTACATGGTTGCCATCAGCAAGGTGGCCAGGAACATGCCGCCCCAGCCGCCCTGCGCCAGGCCGAAGTTCCAGCCGGCGTAATCACCGGAAATGACGTACGCCACGCCCAGGCCGACCAGCAGTACCCAGCCGGCGGCGCCTTTTTTCAGTTCACGTTGCTGGAAATAGTCAGAGCCGACCTTTTCGAAGTCGACGGAAGAGCCTGCCGGCGATCCGGCGGAATGTTCGCTTGGCATAGATTCACCTGTTTTTTTTCTTGGTGGCCGGAAGGGTCCCGGGCCGGTGGTGATGGGTGCTGCAGGAAGCGAGCCAGAGCGGCTGGTGCACGGGTGCCGCCCTGGCCTCTTCGCGGGTGAACCCGCTCTTACACAGCCTGCGCAAGATTCCAGACCAGCGCAGGACCTGTAGGAGCGGGTTTACCCGCGAAGATGGCGACGCGGTCTAGAAGAAGCCCAACGGATTGATGTCGTAACTCACCAGCAGGTTCTTGGTCTGTTGATAGTGATCCAGCATCATCTTGTGCGTCTCACGGCCAACGCCCGACTTCTTGTACCCACCGAACGCGGCATGCGCCGGGTACAGGTGGTAGCAGTTGGTCCACACACGGCCAGCCTTGATGCCGCGGCCCATGCGGTAGGCGCGGTTGATGTCGCGGGTCCACACGCCGGCGCCCAGGCCGAACTCGGTGTCGTTGGCAATCGCCAGTGCTTCGGCTTCGTCCTTGAAGGTGGTGACGCTGACCACCGGGCCGAAGATTTCTTCCTGGAACACGCGCATCTTGTTGTTGCCCTTGAGCAGGGTCGGCTGGATGTAGTAACCGGTAGCCAGCGAACCTTCCAGCTTCTCGACCTTGCCGCCGGTGAGCAGCTCGGCGCCTTCCTCCTGGGCGATCTGCAGGTACGAGAGGATCTTTTCGAACTGCTGCTGCGAGGCCTGGGCGCCGACCATGGTGTCGGTGTCCAGCGGGTCGCCGCGCTTGATCTGCAGCACCTTCTTCATCACCACTTCCATGAACTGCGGGTAGATCGACTCTTGCACCAGGGCACGCGACGGGCAGGTGCACACCTCGCCCTGGTTGAAGAACGCCAGCACCATGCCTTCTGCCGCCTTCTCGATGAAGCTTGGTTCGGCCTGCATGATGTCTTCGAAGTACACGTTCGGCGATTTGCCACCCAGTTCGACGGTGGACGGGATGATGTTCTCGGCGGCGCATTTCATGATGTGCGAGCCCACCGGGGTAGAGCCGGTGAAGGCGATCTTGGCGATGCGTTTGCTGGTGGCCAGGGCTTCACCGGCTTCGCGGCCATAGCCTTGCACGACGTTGAGCACGCCAGGTGGCAACAGGTCGCCAATGACCTCGAGCAGTACGGTGATGCCCAGCGGCGTCTGTTCGGCCGGCTTTAGCACCACGCAGTTACCAGCGGCCAGCGCCGGTGCAAGCTTCCAGGCAGCCATCAGGATCGGGAAGTTCCAGGGGATGATCTGCCCGACCACGCCCAGTGGCTCGTGGATGTGGTAGGCCACGGTGCCTTCATTGATTTCGGCAGCGCCGCCTTCCTGGGCGCGGATGCAGCCAGCGAAATAGCGGAAGTGGTCGACCGCCAGCGGAATGTCCGCGTTGAGGGTTTCGCGGATCGGCTTGCCGTTGTCCCAGGTTTCGGTAATGGCCAGCAATTCGAGGTTCTGCTCGATACGGTCGGCGATCTTCAGCAGCACGTTGGAGCGGTCCTGCACTGAAGTGCGGCCCCAGGCGTCGGCCGCAGCATGGGCGGCATCCAGGGCTTTCTCGATGTCTTCGGCAGTAGAGCGGGGGAATTCAGCGATCAGCTTGCCATTCACCGGGGAGGTATTTTCGAAGTACTGCCCCTTTACCGGAGTAACGAACTCACCACCGATGTAGTTGCCGTAGCGGCTTTTGAAGGAAACCTTCGCGCCTTCGGTACCGGGATGTGCATAACGCATGGTGTGTCTCCTTGGTATTGTGTTTTTTAGGGAGTTGAAAAGCATAGAGCAAGGGTTGGGCCAGTGTTGGCCGCGCTAGGCAAATCAATGACTTGGGTCATTTCTACGGCGCTGATCTGGGGCCGTTGTACCGGTGCCGGTACGCCTGGGGTGACATTTTGTGCCGTTTGCGACACATCACAGGCGTGTGCATTGCAAAGCCTACCCGGGTGGAGGATGCTGGGCTGACGCTCTATCTGCGGAGAATTACAACAATGCAGAGCAATCACTTCATTCGCCATGCCCGGCAGGTCCATAGCGTTGTCCATGGTGGGGCCGGGGAGGGCGGCAGTGACCCGTCCATCGCCCGCTCCTGGCTGCGCTGCCTGGAGGATTACCACCTCGACCCGGCGGTGATCGAAGCGCCGTTGGTGCTTGAGCATGGGCGCCTGCTGGAAAGCCGCGAGCGCCTGCATCAGGTGCTGCAAATTGCCGACCATGAAATGAACAGCCTGCACCAGCAGCTTTCCGGCGCAGGCCACGCGGTGCTGCTGACCGACGCCCGCGGGGTGATCCTCAACTGCGTCAGTGCCCCCGCCGAGCGGCGCAGCTTTGAGCGTGCCGGGCTGTGGCTTGGCGCCGACTGGAGCGAGGCGCGCGAGGGCACCAATGGCATCGGCACCTGCCTGGTCGAGCGCCAGGCGCTGACCATCCATCAAAACGAGCACTTCCGTGGCCGTCACACCGGGCTGACCTGTTCGGCCAGCCCGGTGTTCGACCCACATGGCGACCTGCTGGCGGTACTTGACGTGTCCTCTGCGCGCCCCGACGTTTCGCGGCAAAGCCAGTTTCACACCATGGCGTTGGTCAACCTGTCGGCGAAGATGATCGAGAGCTGCTATTTCCTGCGCCATTTCGAGCAGCAATGGTTATTGCGTTTTCACCTGCAAGCCGAGTCGGTCGGCCTGTTCAGCGAGGGCTTGCTGGCGTTCGACGGCGATGGGCGCATTTGTGCTGCCAACCAAAGCGCACTGAACCTGCTGGGCACGGTGCGGGGTGGCGTGCTGGGCAAACCGTTGGAGTACTTTTTCGCGTGCAGCCATGACGAAATGTTCAGCCGTGCCACGCCTGGCGGCAGCACTGCCTGGCCGCTGCGCACCCTGGACGGTCGCCAGGTCTTCGCCAGTCTGCGGGGGCAGGCCCGGGCGCCGGTTTGGTCGGTGCCGGCCGCCCAGCCGCGACCCACAGGTGAAGTGGAGCCGCTGGTCTGTCTGCTGGACCCTGCGTTGCAAAATGATTTCCGCCGCAGCGTGCGGGTGTTCGAGCGCGATGTGCCATTGCTGCTGCGCGGCGAGACCGGCTGTGGCAAGGAGGCCTTCGCCCAGGCTGTGCATCAGGCCAGTGAGCGGCGCGGTAAGCCGTTCGTCGCCATCAACTGCGCTTCTATCCCGGAAAGCCTGATCGAGAGTGAGCTGTTCGGGTATCGCGGCGGCAGTTTTACCGGCGCGCGCAAGGAGGGCATGCGCGGCAAGCTGTTGCAGGCCGACGGCGGCACCTTGCTGCTGGACGAGATCGGCGATATGCCCCTTGCCCTGCAAACCCGACTGCTGCGAGTGCTGGAGGAGCGCCAGGTGGTGCCGATCGGGGGAGAGCCACAGGCGGTGGACGTGCGCATCGTCAGCGCTACGCACCGTGACCTGCTGGAACGGGTTGAACAGGGCAGTTTCCGCGAGGACCTGTATTACCGCCTCAATGGCCTGGAGGTAGCGCTGCCGGCGGTGCGCGACCGCAGTGACAAAGCGCAGTTGCTGGACTTTCTGCTACGTCAGGAGACGCAGGGGCAACGGATAGACATCGAGCCCAGGGCGCGGCAGGCACTGCTCGAATTTACCTGGCCGGGAAACGTGCGGCAGATGCGCAATGTGCTGCGTACCCTGGTGGCGCTTTGCGAAGAGGCCCGCATTACCTTTGCGGACCTTCCCGCAATCATCCGCACCAGCCCTCGTCCCGTGGGAGCGGGCGAGCCCGCGAAGACGTCCGACCAGGAAATAGAGGGCGTTGCCCTCGTTCGGGGGCAAGCCCGCTCCCACAGGTCCGGCGGTGCCGCAGAGATTGAGGGTGAATCTGTAGGGACCGAGGTTCTGCTCGACGCGGAGCGGCAAGCGCTCATGGAGGTACTGGAGGCAAAACACTGGCATCTCACCCACGTCGCCGAACACTTGGGCATCAGCCGCAATACCTTGTATCGAAAACTGCGCAAACACGGCATTACCAGGGGCGACTGAGCGAAACAGCGGGTGCGATTTGTCGCGCCCTGGGCTACCCTGCCTCGATGTTTTGCGAGGTCGACCATGCATATTCACATTCTCGGTATTTGCGGCACTTTCATGGGTTCGCTGGCGGTGCTGGCCAAGGAACTTGGCCACCGTGTCACCGGCTCCGACGCCAATGTCTACCCTCCGATGAGCACCCAGCTCGAAGCCCAGGGTATCGAACTGACCCAAGGCTATGACCCGGCCCAGCTGGATCCGGCGCCAGACCTGGTGGTCATCGGCAACGCCATGTCGCGCGGCAACCCAGCGGTTGAATACGTGCTGAACAAGGGCCTGCCCTACGTCTCCGGCCCGCAGTGGCTGGCCGACCACGTGCTGCAAGGCCGCTGGGTGCTGGCCGTTGCCGGTACTCACGGCAAGACCACCACCAGCAGCATGCTGGCCTGGGTGCTGGAGCACGCCGGCATGAGCCCCGGTTTCCTGATTGGTGGCGTGCCGCAGAACTTCTCGGTGTCGGCGCGCTTGGGCGACACGCCGTTCTTTGTGGTGGAAGCCGACGAGTACGACAGCGCCTTCTTCGACAAGCGCTCGAAGTTCGTCCACTATCACCCGCGTACCGCGATCCTCAACAACCTTGAGTTCGACCACGCGGACATCTTCCCGGACCTGGCTTCGATCGAGCGGCAGTTCCACCACCTGGTGCGGACTATCCCCAGCGAAGGCCTGGTCATCCACCCGACCACCGAGCAAGCGCTGGAGCGTGTGATCGGCATGGGCTGCTGGACCCCTGTGCAAACCACCGGTGAGGGCGGCCAGTGGCAAGCCCGCCTGCTCAGCCCTGATGGCTCGCGCTTTGAAGTACTGTTCGAGGGCGAAGTGCAGGGTGTGGTGGACTGGGCGCTGACCGGTCAGCACAACGTCGCCAACGCCTTGGCCACCCTGGCAGCAGCGCGTCATGTCGGCGTGGTGCCGGCCATGGGCATCGACGGCCTGAGTGCTTTCAAGAGCGTCAAGCGGCGCATGGAGCAGGTTGCCGAAGTACAAGGTGTGACCATCTACGATGACTTCGCCCACCATCCGACCGCCATTGCCACCACCCTCGACGGCCTGCGCAAGCGGGTGGGAGAGGCGCCTGTGATCGCGGTGATCGAGCCACGCTCCAACTCGATGAAACTCGGTGCCCATCGTGACGGTCTGCCAGAAAGCGTCAACGACGCCGACCAGGTAATCTGGTATGCGCCGGCCAACCTCGGCTGGGACCTGGCCGCCACCGCCGCGCAGTGCAAGGTGCCAAGCGTGGTGGCTGACAGCCTTGAAGCGATCATCGAGCGGATCAAGGGCCAGGCTCGCCCAGGCACCCATGTGGTGATCATGAGCAACGGCGGTTTCGGCGGCCTGCACGGCAAGCTGGCCGAGGCGCTGAAGTGAACGGGCCGGAACGCATCACCCTGGCCATGACGGGCGCCTCGGGTGCGCAATATGGCCTGCGTCTGCTCGATTGCCTGGTACGCGAAGACCGTGAGGTGCACTTCCTGATCTCCAAGGCCGCACAGTTGGTGATGGCCACCGAGACGGATGTGTTGTTGCCGGCCAAGCCCCAGGCGATGCAGGCCTTCCTGACTGAATACACCGGCGCGGCCGATGGGCAGATCCGTGTGTATGGCAAGGAAGACTGGATGTCGCCGGTAGCCTCGGGCTCTGGCGCCCCGGCGGCAATGGTGGTGGTCCCCTGTTCCACGGGTACCTTGTCGGCCATTGCCACTGGCGCCTGCAACAACCTGATCGAGCGGGCTGCCGACGTTACCCTCAAGGAGCGTCGCCAGCTGATCCTGGTGCCACGCGAAGCGCCATTCTCCACCATCCACCTGGAAAACATGCTCAAGCTGTCGCAGATTGGCGCGGTGATCCTGCCGGCGGCACCGGGGTTCTATCACCAGCCGCAGACCATCGACGACCTGGTCGACTTTGTCGTGGCGCGTATTCTCAACCTGCTGAACATTCCCCAGGACATGTTGCCGCGTTGGGGTGAGCACCACTTCGGGGTGGATGATTGAAGCGAGCACTGGCAGGACTGCTGACGCTGGTGATGCTGGGTGGGTGCGCCACAGTGCGCACGCTGGATGCCAACAAGCCCGGCGCACCGGTGGTGTATGCCGGTACCCGGCTGGATTTGTATGTGATCAATGGCGGGTGTTGCCCGCGGGATCGGTACGGGGCTGATGCGCCGGCTTATCCGGGGCTGGATCTGCCCGGCAGCATGCTGCTCGATACCCTGTTGTTGCCGTTGTCATTACTGACTGCGGCCGGGGTAGGATTCCAGGCTACCGGTGGCCTGTGATGGCCCTTTCGCGGGTGAACCCGCTCCTACAGGACGATCACAGTACCCGTGAAGAGGTCATTACAGGTAACGCCTAAATCTTGCCCAGCTTGCGCAACTCATCCGACTCCACAACCCGCACGCCGTCTTCTTCCTCAAGCGCCAGCCGCCACAGTGCCCGCGCCAGGGTACACGCCTCGATTCCCCGGTACTTCCCGGGTATCAACCTGGAAAACGGCGCAACAAGCTGTTCAGTGAGCCGTGGCTCCAGCCGCTCGCCCAGCAGGAACGAGGGCCGCACGATGGTCAACTGTGGCCAGTCCTGAGCCTTGAGAGCTTCTTCCATCTCGCCCTTGACCCGGTTATAGAAAATTGACGACTTGGGGTCGGCGCCCACTGCACTGACCACCAGCAGATGCCGCGCGCCCATTTCCCGGGCACGCTTGCTGAAGGCGACCACCATGTCCAGATCCACTGCGCGGAAAGCCGATTCGGAACCGGCCTGCTTCAGCGTGGTGCCCAGGCAGCAGTAGGCGATGTCGACTCGCCCGGCCAGTTGCGGAAGGAACACCGCCGGGTCGCCCACCGGGTTTTCCAGGTGCGGGTGCTCGGCCAATGGTCGGCGTGTAGGCGCCAGGACACGGGTGATGGTGGGCTCGTTGAGCAGGCGGTCTAGCAGGTGTTCACCGGTCAGGCCGGTGGCTCCGGCAAGCAGGACATGCTGAGGCGTCAAGTACATGATGTCTCTCCCTTGTTACACACAAGTCTAGTGAGTGCCGGGCATTTTTGCCTGTTCCCTCACGTTGGCCTGTGCGGCGTTACGCAACGCTTCTTCGGCTTGTTGCTGGCGCAGGTGATGCCAGTGCTCAAGCACGGCGGGCGGTGCCCACAGCTGCGGCTCGGAGGCCTCGAAACCTTCCCTTTGTTCTCTTTCGGCAACGCTGGCACGCGCCAGTTCGAACGCCTGTTTCAGGTCGTCGGTCTGGTTCAGCGCTTCAGCGAACAGGGCATCGCCAAAGTAGGTGAAGTCGGCTTCCTCCGAGCAACCGAAGGAGACGCGGTCGGCCCGGGCAGCGGTCATAATGAGCGTGTGCTCGTCTTTGAGCGGAGCGATATAGCCCCCTGAATAGCAGGCGGAGATGACAATTACCTTGTCGCGATCCTTCAGCGGCGCCAAGGCAGTGGCCAGCTCGTCAGCGGCCAGGTCGGCCAGTTGCAGACGGGGCTGGTCGAGCACCAGTTGGTGGTCCTGGCTGCCATGGCTGGTGAGGTAGATGAACACCAGGTCTTCGGGGCCGCTGCGCTCTGCCAGGGTGGCGGCCGCGCGGGAGAGGTTTTCGCGGGTGGCCATGGGGCGTGTGGCCATGTGGTCGCGGTGGTTGACCAGGGTCACCTGGCCATGGGCGCCAAAGCGCACCTTGAGCATGTTGCTGACGTAGTCGGCTTCGCGCAGGAATACGCTTTGCTGGCCATCGCCAGCCACGACCAGGCTATACAGCTGGATCGGTGGCGCCGAGCGAGGTACCCGAGACAGCGCCTCGTCCAGCAGCCGGCCCTGGTTGAGCAAAGCCAGGTCCAGGGGGTCGGACAGCAGCTTGCCATTCTGGTCGCGCACGCGCACGCCGTTGGCCCATGTGCCGCTTTCGACCTTGCCACTGGGCAGAATCAGTCGCCCATGGCCATGGTAGGCATCGTTCAGGAAACCGCCGATGTACTTGCTGCCGTCGGCCAGTTGCAGGCTGCCCTGGCCCGACAGACGCCAGTCGGCGAACTCACCTTTGTAGTGGCTGCCATCGCTGCCCAGCAACTCGCCTTCGCCGATCAGCGAGCCGTCCTTGAATTCACCGATCCACACGTCGCCATCGGCACTTTCGTAGCGGCCTCGGCCCTCCAGGCGGTTGTCCTTGAACTCGCCGATGTACTGCTCGCCATCAACGCTGTCGTAGGTGCCGCTGCCTTGTAGCTGGCCGTTGACGAAGTGGCCGCTGAACTGGTTGCCGCTGGCATCGCTGCGCACCCCGGCGCCATTGGGCTGGCCCTTGGCGAACAGGCCTTGGTAGCGACTGCCGTCGGCCAGCTCCAGCTGGCCTGCGCCGTCGTAAAGGTCGTCCTTGAACTGGCCGCGGTATGTCTGGTCGGCTTGCTTGAGGGTGCCTTCGCCGTCGCGGCGGCCGTGGCGGAAGGTGCCGCTGTAGTGGCTGCCCGGGGTGGTCAGCTCGCCCAGGCCCTGGAACAGCCCCTCGGCGAACTGGCCGCGGTAGACCTCGCCGTTCTGGCCATGCCATTCGCCCTGGCCGTGCCACTGGCCGTCCTTGAAGCTGCCTGCGTACCAGCTGCCGTTGGGGTAGTCGATCCTGCCCTCACCCTGCAGCAGGCCATCGACCACCTGCCCCCGGTAACGCCCACCGTCAGGCAGCCGTGCGTCCGGCGGGAGTAGCGATTCGCCATCGCCACAGGCGGCGAGCAGCAGGACCAGGGTAATGGGGAGCAGTGGACGCATGGCGAGGACCGGGCAATAGATCTGCCGAGTATGACGCAGAATGGGATCCTGAAACAGCGAGCCCCTGTGTCAGCGCACAGACTTGAAACCTTCCAGTACCCTGTAGGAGCGGCTTCAGCCGCGAACACCGGCGAAGCCGGTGCCATCCACCGTGTTGCATTGTTCGCGGGCCCGCCCGCTCCCACAGGTGCCACGTTGCTTTCAAGGTGCAATCAGCGCACACCCGGTGAAACGATGATTTTCACGTTCTCCTCTTTGTTGTTCACCAGTTCCTCGAAGCCCAGCTCGACAATCTGCTCCAATCCGATCCGGCCGGTTACCAGCGGGCGTATATCCAGCCGACCATCGGCAATGAAGGCAATCACGTCGGCAAACTCGCCGTTGTACGCCAGCGCCCCCAGTACCTGTTTCTCGGTGGACACCAGCTCGAAGAAGTTGAACTCGCTGGGCTCTTCGAAAATACCCACCAGCACGCACTTGCCCGCCTTGCGGATGGTGTCGATGGCCAGCTTGGCCGTATGTTTGTTGCCGATGCATTCAAAGCTCACATCGGCGCCCAGCCCTGCAGTCAGTGCGCGGATTTCCGCCAGGGCATCGCACTGGCTGGGATCCAGCACCACGTTGGCGCCTACCTCCTTGGCCTTGGCTTTGCGTGCTGAGGACATTTCCAGGGCGATAACCTGCGCTGCGCCCGCGGCTTTGGCGCACATGATGGTGCAAAGGCCGATGGTGCCGGCACCCACCACCACAACGGTTTGCCCAAGCAGGCTGCCGGCCTTTTTCACTGCGTGCATACCCACCGCCAGCGGTTCGATCAGTGCCCCGGCTTCGGCAGGGAAGCCCTGCGGCAGCCGGTAGAGCAGGTTGGCGGGCACGTTGACCAGCTCGGCGAAGGCGCCGTTGTTCATCAGGCCGGTGAACGCCAGGCGTTCGCAGATGTTGTACAGGCCATGGGTGCAGTAATAGCAGGTGCCGCAATGCTGGCAGGCGTCTGCCGCCACCGGGTCACCGACGGCATAGCCTTCCACGCCTTCGCCAAGCTTGGCGATGTGGCCGCAGAATTCGTGGCCGAGGATGCACTGGCCCTGAATGCCGGTCAGCGGGTGCGGGGCCTCTACCGGGATGAACACCGGGCCGGCAACATACTCGTGCAGGTCAGAGCCGCAGATGCCGCACCAGTCCACCTTGATCTGCACCCAGCCCGGCGCAGGGTCGGCCGGCAAAGGTACCTGTTCGACACGAATATCGTTGCGGCCATGCCAGACGGCAGCGCGCATGTGGGTGTGGCTCAGGTCATTCATTGTTGTTCTCCAGGCTCACGAAAAGGGCTTAGTGCTTGCGCAGGAATGCGAGCAGTTGCTGGTTGACCTGTTCGGCCGCCTCCATCTGCACCATGTGGCCGGCCTCTGGCAGCACCTGTACTTCGGCTTCCAGGCCCTCGGCATGGCTGGCCGGGATGATCGCATCCTTGCCACCCCACACCACCAGTGCCGGGTGATTGCCAAGTACCCCGCGCAAGTCGTGGCGCTGCCGGTCGCCGTCGGCAAGCGCCCCCGCCAGCTGCTGCAGGGCCTGGTCCACACCTTCCAGGCGCTTGAATTTGAGCATGTCCTCCAGCATTTGCCGGGTGACCAGCGCCGGGTCGGCAAACAACTGCACCATCTGCGGTTTGAGTGCATTGCGGTTGGCTGCGGTGACGAAACCTTGCAAGTACTGCCCGTTGATCGCTTCGCCCAGCCCGGCGCTGGCCACCAGGCTCAGGCTTGCCACCCGCTGCGGGGCCAGGCGCGCCACGTTGAGGCTGACGGCACCGCCCATGGAATGGCCGGCCAGGTGCGCCTTGGCTATGTCCAGGTGGTCGAGCAGGGCGAGCACGGTTTCGCTCAATTCATCCAGGTCGCCCCGCAGCAGGGCCTTGGCCGACTCGCCGTGGCCCGGCAGGTCGAGGGCGATGACCCGCCGCTCGGCAGCCAAGGCCGGGTGGTTGAACAGCCAGTTGTTGAGGTCACCGCCAAACCCGTGCACCAGCACCAGCGGTGTGCCGCCTTCACCTAGCTCGAACCAGCGCAGCAGGCGCCCGCCGACTTCCGCCTTCTGCGGGGCCGGCCCCTGGCTCTGGTCGTTGCCCCCTTCGGCGACGAACTCGGCCTGGAAGCGCTGCACCACGGCATCGATCTCGGCCTCTTCTGCTTCGCCTTCGACGACCACCGCCAGCAGTGCGCCGACGGGCAGGGTTTCATCCGGCTTGGCCACCTGACGGCGCAGCACGCCGTTGAACGGCGCCTCGACGCTGCTGCTGATCTTGTCGGTCTCGACGTCCAGCACCTCGTCGCCCTTGCTGATTTCGTCACCTTCCTGCTTGAGCCAGGTGTCCACCCGGCCCTCGGTCATCGACAGGCCCCACTTGGGCATGGTCAGGGTATGGATCTGGCTCATGCGGCACTCCTTGCGGCTTCAATTACCTTGCGCACGGCGGCTTCGATCTTCGCCGCGTCAGGGATATACAGGTCTTCCAGGGCGTCGGAGAACGGCACCGGGGTATGCGGCGCGGTGACCATTTCGATCGGGCCCTTGAGTGCGCCGAAAGCCTTCTGCGCCACCAGCGCGCTGATGTCGGTGGCCATCGAGCAGCGCGGGTTGGCTTCATCGATCACCACCAGGCGGCCGGTTTTCTCCACACTTTCCAGAATGCTGTCTTCGTCCAGCGGGCTGGTAGTGCGCAAGTCCAGCACCTCGCAGTCGATGCCCTGTCGGGCCAGGTTGTTGGCGGCCTCCAGCGCCACGTGCACCATGCGCCCGTAGGTCACGAGGGTCACGTCGTCGCCATCGCGCAAGAAGTTGGCTTCGCCGAACGGTACGGTGTACACCTCTTCCGGTACCTCGCCCTGCATGCTGTACAGCAGCTTGTGTTCGCAGAAGATCACCGGGTCGTTGTCACGGATCGCCTGGATCAACAGGCCCTTGGCATCGTAAGGCGAGGATGGGCACACCACCTTCAGGCCGGGGATGTGCGTCCAGAGCGAGGTGAGCATCTGCGAGTGCTGGGCTGCCGCGCGCAGGCCGGCGCCATACATGGTGCGCATCACCAGCGGGGTCACTGCCTTGCCGCCGAACATGTAGCGGAACTTGGCGGCCTGGTTGAGGATCTGGTCCAGGCAGCAGCCGGCGAAGTCGACGAACATCAGTTCGCACACCGGGCGCAGGCCTTGGGTGGCGGCACCGACGGCCGCACCGACGTAGCCGATTTCCGACAGCGGCGCATCAAGCACGCGGCCGGGGAATTGGTGGTACAGGCCTTTGGTCACGCCCAACACGCCACCCCAGGCGTCATCCTCGCCGGGCGCACCGGCACCGCCGGCGACGTCTTCGCCAATGATGAACACTGTGTTGTCGCGACGCATTTCCTGGGCCAGGGCTTCGTTGATGGCCTGCTGGTAGCTGATCTTTCTTGCCATGGTGGTTCTCCTGTTGTTCTTGTAATCCGCGGCTCAGGGGTAGGCGACGTAGACGTCGGTGAGCAGGTCGGCGGGCTGTGGCTTGGGATCGGATTTGGCGCGGCGTACGGCGTCTTCGATCAGGTCCTCGACGCGGGCGTCGATGGCGTCCAGTTGCTCGGCCGTGAGCAGGCCGGTGCGGGTGGTCTTGTTGCGAAATTGCATGAGACAGTCGCGGGATTCGCGCAGGTTCTTCACTTCATCAGGGGCGCGGTAGGTTTGCGCATCGCCTTCGAAATGGCCGTAGTAACGGCTGAGCTTGACTTCGATCAGCGACGGACCTTGCCCGGAACGGGCGCGCTCGATGGCAGCGCCGGCGGCCTCGTATACGGCAAAGAAGTCAAAGCCGTCGATGGTGACACCTGGCATGCCGAAACCGGCAGCGCGGTCGGCAATGTGATCGCAGGCTACGGACCAGTTGGAGGCGGTGGCCTCGGCGTAGCCGTTGTTCTCGGCCACGAAGATGCAGGGCAGGTTCATGATTGACGCCATGTTCATGGCCTCGAACACGGCGCCCTCGTTGGATGCCCCATCGCCGAAGAAGGCTACCGACACGTCATCGCGGCCCTTGAGCTTGGCCGCCAGCGCGGCCCCAGCCACCAGTGGTGCGCCGGCGCCGACGATACCGTTGGCACCGAGCATGCCTTTCTCCAGGTCGGCAATGTGCATCGAGCCGCCCTTGCCGCCGCACACGCCGGTCTTCTTGCCGTAGATCTCGGCCATCATGCCGTACACGTCCACGCCCTTGGCGATGCAGTGACCATGGCCGCGGTGGGTCGAGGCGATGCAGTCGCTGTCGCGCAGGTGGGCCATGACCCCGGCTGCAGAGGCTTCTTCGCCGGCATACAGGTGGACGAAACCGGGAATTTCGCCGGTGGCGAACTCTACATGCAGGCGTTCTTCGAAGGCGCGGATGGTCCGCATGACTTCATAAGCATGCAGCAGTTGTTCAGTACTGAGTTGATTGGACATCTTGTTGTTCTCCGGGGTTGTCTCAACACGGGTTTGCAGGGTGCAGCCGGTGGCCGCGCGGGACGGCCAGCAGGTGGTGGCGGGCGGCATGCGCCAGCACGGCCTCGACCTCTACACTGAGTGGGCCTTGGTGATCGAGGGTGATGGTGGGGGTGTCATGCTCGGCAAATTCGATTTCGCGTTCGCCGTCCAGGGCCAGGGTTCCGCTGGCCAGGCTCAGGCGCTGGGCGACGCCGGGGGGCAGCTGACTGCAGGCGGCGATGCCACAGGCTTGCAGCAGGCCGGGCGCCAACGGCGCCAACAACGCCTGCTCGGCGCCGGGGGCCAGGCGTACCCAGGCACCGTGCGGGTCTTGCCGTGACACCGGGAACCACAGACCGCACAGGGCCGACAGGCCGATGGCGTGGGGCTCGGCGAAGCAGGCGAAGACTTCGCAGAGGTCCTCGCTGCGGCTGAGCGCACGGGCACCGATGAAGCGCTGTGGCGACACGGCCACCTCGACCAAGGCCCATTCGGCCAGCTGTTGTTCGGGCACTTTCACCAGTAAGCGTTTGTTGCGGCGCAAGCCGATGCTGGCCGGTACCCGGCCACTGGCAAGCAGGCCACCGGCCAGGCCTGCGCTGGTGGCTTCACGAAGTTCGGGGAAGGCGTTGTTGGTGCCGGTGGACAGTGTCAGCAACGGCACGTCACCGGCCTCGGCGGCGACCGCCTTGTGGGTGCCATCACCGCCCAGCACGGCGATCATTGCCACGCCGCGCTCGACCATGCGCCGGGTCGCCAGGCGGGTATCGGCCACGGTCTGGCTCAGTGGCAGGTCGAGTATCTCGATGGCCGGCCAGTGCTGGTCACGGGCTCCTGGACCCTGGCTGGCCTTGAGCACTGCGGCAGCGATGCCGGTCATGTCGCTGGGCAGCAACACCTGGCCAATGCCGGTGGCACCGAAAGCGGCCAGCAGGCGCTGGATAGCCGAGGCCTTGTCGGTGCTCGAATAGAGCCCGGCATTGGCGGTCAGACGGCGCAGGTCGCGGCCAGAGGCAGGGTTGGCAATGATCCCGACAATCGGGGCGGGTTGCGGCATGGCGCACCTCGTATTTTTGTTTGCAAGGGCAGGAGCAAGCGGGGTGCCAGCTTTCTTCGCGATGGCTGAAGTGGCCGGGCTAGAGGGCTCTGGTCGTATCGGGGCAGGTCTTCACGGGTGGGGCGGCGAGACGCCGGGTGCCAGCGCCGGGCCTGCGTTGCCGAGACGCTGAGACGCTGCGTCTCAAGCCAGCCGGTAATCACACAGTGCTTGTCGGGGCATGCCCAGAGGCGCTTAATGGCCGGACAACGATAAAAACAGTTACGAGAACCGGAGGGCCTGAATGCTTGCCGCGAACTCCCGAGCCCATGTGGACTGCGTCAGCAGGGTGTTGAAGAATGCCGACCGCCTGCCGCAGGCGCCGGTACCACCGTTGATCCTTGATTCATGGCGCCGCTCCATGGATGTGTACCGCCTCGACCCCGGTTCCCAGCAGGGGCCGCGTATCCTTTCCCAAAGCCTGCTCAACGAATGCCGCGAACGCGCCGAGCTGTTCCTGCGTATCGCCAGCGATGCCGTGGCGCGCTTGCACGAACGGGTGCGCGGCGCTGACTACTGCGTGCTGCTTACCGATGCCCAGGGTCGCACCATCGATTACCGGGTCGAGTCGGCCATCCGCAACGACTGCCGCAAGGCCGGGCTGTATCTGGGGACCTGCTGGTCGGAGGGCGAGGAGGGCACATGCGGCGTGGCGGCGGTGCTGACCAGCAAGGCCCCGGTCACGGTGCACAAGCGCGATCACTTTCGCGCCGCCTTCATCGGCCTGACCTGCACTGCGGCGCCGGTGTTCGACCCGTTGGGCGAGTTGCTGGGCGTGGTCGATGTGTCGGCTTTGCAGTCGCCGGACGATCGGCGCAGCCAGCACCTGATTCGCCAACTGGTCGAGCAGACTGCCCGCGAAATCGAAAACGCCTTCTTCATGCACAGCGCCCAGGGCCACTGGGTGATGCGCGCGCACGGCACGCCGGGCTATGTGGAGAGCCAGCCCGATTACCTGCTGGCCTGGGATGCCGATGGCCGCTTGCAGGCCATCAACAGCCTGGCGCGGCAACGGTTGGTGGAACGCCTGGGGCGCTTGCCCGAGCATATTGGTGAACTGTTCGACATCGACCAGCTGCGCCGGGTGAGCGCGTCGTCCGCCCAGCGTCTGCCGGGTCTGGGCGGTTTGTATGGCCGGGTCAGCGCACCGCAGCAACGCCAGCGTGCGCAGCCCTTGCGCCAGGCCCAGGACAGCCGTATCGAGCAGCACCTGCGCTTGGCCACGCGGGTCAAGGACTGCAACCTGGCGGTACTGGTACTGGGTGAGACCGGGGCCGGCAAGGAGGTATTCGCCCGCCAGCTGCACCAGCAAAGCCAGCGCTGTGATGGCCCGTTCGTTACCCTGAACTGCGCGGCCATTCCGGAAACCCTGATCGAGAGCGAGTTGTTCGGCTATGTGGCCGGGGCGTTCACCGGGGCTTCCAGCAAAGGCATGCAGGGGCTGTTGCAGCAGGCCGATGGCGGCACGTTGTTCCTCGACGAAATCGGGGACATGCCGCTGAACCTGCAAACCCGTCTGCTGCGGGTGCTGGCGGAGGGTGAGGTGGCGCCGCTGGGCGCGGCGCGGCGGGAGCGGGTGGATATTCAGGTGATCTGTGCGACCCATCGCGATCTGGCGGCGATGGTGGAAGACGGGCGATTTCGTGAAGACTTGTACTTCCGCCTGGCCAATGCCCGCTTTGAGCTACCCCCCTTGCGTGAGCGTGATGACCGGTTGGGGCTGATTCACCAGTTGCTGGCTGAAGAGGCTGCGGCCTGTGGGGTGGAGGTGGTGTTGGCGGATGACGCGCTGCAGGCGCTGCTGGTTTATCGCTGGCCGGGCAATTTGCGCCAACTGCGGCAGGTGTTGCGGTATGCCTGTGCGGTGAGTGAAGGCGGGCAGGTGCGGCTTCAGGATCTGCCGCAGGAGGTACGCGGTGAAGCGGTTGGCTCGGCTGAAAGCGGCGTGTCGTGCCCGGCCCGGCAGCTGTTGCTGGACGCGCTGATTCGCCATCGCTGGAAGCCGGCTGATGCGGCGCGGGCTTTGGGTATTTCGCGGGCAACGCTTTATCGGCGCGTGCATGAGCATCGCATCGACATGCCGCGGATGAAGGGGTAGAGCCCTGGGGGCGTGCTGCGCCTCTTTCGCGACGCAAGGCCTCTCCTACAAGGACGGCGTCAGTCCTGAGGCATGCGCGCAACCTGTGGGAGCGGCCTTGTGTCGCGATAGGGCCGCAACGCGGCCCCGGATTCAGGCAGGCAATAAAAAACCCCGGCACAGGGCCGGGGTTCTGGTACATCACACTACGCGATCACTCCTGGTTGGCCAGTTTGTGCTCGAGGTAGTGAATGTTGACGCCGCCTTTGCAGAAGCCTTCATCACGCACCAGGTCGCGGTGCAGCGGGATGTTGGTCTTGATGCCGTCGACGACGATCTCGTCCAGGGCATTGCGCATGCGCGCCATGGCTTCGTCGCGGTCCTTGCCGTAGGTGATCAGCTTGCCGATCAGCGAGTCGTAGTTCGGCGGAACCGAATAACCGCTGTACAGGTGCGAATCGACGCGTACGCCGTTGCCGCCCGGGGCGTGGAAGTGCTTCACCTTGCCTGGGCTCGGGATGAACTTCTTCGGGTCTTCTGCGTTGATCCGGCACTCTAGCGAGTGGCCACGGATCACCACGTCTTCCTGGCGGAACGACAGCTTGTTGCCAGCGGCGATGCTCAGCATCTCCTTGACGATGTCGATGCCAGTGACCATCTCCGACACCGGGTGCTCAACCTGCACGCGGGTGTTCATCTCGATGAAGTAGAAGCGGCCGTTTTCGTACAGGAACTCGAAAGTACCGGCACCACGGTAGCCGATCTCGATGCACGCATCGACGCAGCGTTTGAACACTTCCTGGCGGGCCTTCTCATCGATGCCCGGGGCTGGTGCTTCTTCCAGTACTTTCTGGTGACGGCGCTGCAGCGAGCAGTCGCGGTCGCCCAGGTGAATGGCGTTGCCCTGGCCGTCGGACAGTACCTGCACTTCCACGTGGCGTGGGTTGGTCAGGAACTTCTCCAGGTAAACCATCGGGTTGCCGAAGGCTGCACCGGCTTCGGTACGGGTGAGCTTGGCCGAGGAAATCAGGTCCTCTTCCTTGTGCACCACGCGCATGCCGCGACCACCACCGCCACCGGCGGCCTTGATGATCACCGGGTAGCCGACGTCACGGGCAATCGCCAGGGCGACTTCTTCGTCTTCTGGCAGTGGGCCATCGGAGCCCGGTACGGTCGGTACGCCCGACTTGATCATCGCGTCCTTGGCCGAAACCTTGTCGCCCATCAGGCGAATGGTGTCGGCTTTCGGACCGATGAAGGCGAAACCGGATTTTTCCACCTGCTCGG
Organism: Pseudomonas sp. JR33AA; assembly: GCF_021378985.1. Taxonomy (NCBI): domain Bacteria; kingdom Pseudomonadati; phylum Pseudomonadota; class Gammaproteobacteria; order Pseudomonadales; family Pseudomonadaceae; genus Pseudomonas; species Pseudomonas sp. JR33AA. The sequence continues at coordinate 47,920 of NZ_JAJSAW010000010.1, read as the reverse complement.
CGAAATCGGCGTTTTCCGCCAAGAAGCCGTAACCCGGGTGAATCGCGGTGGCGCCAGTCACTTCGGCGGCAGCGATGATCGCCGGGATGTGCAGGTAGGAATCCTTGGACGATGCAGGGCCGATGCAGACCGACTCGTCTGCCAGGCCCAGGTGCATCAGTTCACGGTCGGCAGTGGAGTGCACGGCGACGGTCTTGATACCCAGCTCTTTGCAGGCACGCAGGATCCGCAGGGCAATTTCCCCGCGGTTGGCGATCAGGACTTTTTCGAGCTTCCCAGACATCGTTGGCTCTCCGCGATTCAAACGATGGTGAACAGCGGCTGGTCGAACTCAACCGGCTGGCCGTCTTCTACCAGGATGGCGTCGATGACACCGCCAACATCGGCTTCGATGTGGTTCATCATCTTCATGGCTTCGACGATGCACAGGGTGTCGCCTTTCTTCACGGACTGGCCAACTTCAGCGAAGTTAGGCGAGGTCGGCGAAGGCTTGCGGTAGAAGGTACCTACCATTGGCGAACGGATCACGGTGCCTTTCAGGGCCGGGGCGGCAGCAGCGGCTTCGGCGGCTGGCGCAGCAGCGGCAACCGGCGCAGCGGCAGGGGCGGCAGCCATAGGCGCTGGTGCGTAGAACTGCTGGGCAGCTGGGGTCTTGCTGTGACGGCTGATACGGACCGACTCTTCGCCTTCCTTGATCTCCAGTTCGTCGATGCCAGACTCTTCCAGCAGCTCGATCAGTTTCTTGACTTTACGGATATCCATTAATCATCAACTCCCAAAGGTTCGGTCAGGGGGCGAAATACAAAAAACGTATCTGAAACGTTTCTCTCGAACCCCGGCCCACTTAGGCCAGGGTTTTCATCATTTGGGCTGTGCGTTGGCAGCCAGTTGTTCCAGCGCGGACTCCAGGGCCAGGCGATAACCGCTGGCGCCCAGACCGCAGATCACCCCTACAGCAACATCGGAAAAGTAGGAGTGGTGACGGAACGGTTCGCGTTTGTGCACGTTGGACAGGTGCACTTCGATGAATGGGATGCTCACCGCAAGCAATGCGTCACGTAATGCGACGCTTGTGTGGGTGAAAGCAGCCGGATTGATCAGGATGAAGTCCACACCCTCGTTGCGTGCGGCGTGAATGCGGTCGATCAGTTCGTATTCGGCATTGCTCTGCAGGTACTGCAGATGGTGGCCTGCGGCGCGGGCGCGTTGCTCCAGGTCCTGGTTGATCTGAGCCAGGGTCACGGCGCCGTAGTGGCCTGGCTCGCGAGTGCCGAGCAGGTTGAGGTTGGGGCCGTGGAGCACCAGTAGCGTTGCCATCTGCGGATTCCTTGGATTTGTAGGGCAATTCGACACAGCGCGGCGAGTGTGCCGTAAAGCAACGGCAAGTGTCCAGTTCCCGGCAATAGCCAGCACGATGTCCGAGGTTCGCGCGAAGTATGTGACCGAATAATTAAATCCGGTCACTCATTTCAGGATTTTTCCCGGCTCGCGGGAAGTTATAGACCGACTTTGCCGCGCACGCGCGTCAGAATCTGCGCAAATTCACCGGCATTTATCTCGCCAATCACCCGATCAGCGGTGATTTCGCTGCCGTTCGCAGCAAAAAACAGCAGGGCGGGAGGGCCGAACAGCTGGTAGCGGTCGAGCAGCTTGCGTTGCTCGGCATTACTGTCGGTGATGTCGAAACGCAGCAGTTTGAAGCCGGTCAGCTGTGTTTGTACCTGCGGTGCATTGAGCACCTCATTTTCGATCACCTTGCAGCTGATGCACCAGTCCGCGTACCAGTCCAGCAGCACTGGCTGGCCGGCGGCCTGGGCCTGCGCCAGGGCTGCGTCCAGAGCATCAGGTGTGGTGATGGTCTGCCAGGCATCGGCTTTTGCTGTCGGGAGGCTGCCGCTGGCGGCCAGTGACGCCCCTGGCAGCGGGCGCAGTGGGTCGCCCTGGCCAGTGAGGGCGCCGTACCAGCAAGCCAGCGCGTACACCAGCAGGGCCAGACCGAGCAGTTGCGCCAGGCGCTGGGCCGCCGTCTTGACGACGAATTCCAGCGCGCCGAGGAACAGCGCCACACCGGCGGCGAGGAAACCGACCAGCAGCAAGGTCACAGGGCCTGGCAACACACGGCTGAGCAAACCGATGGCCAGCCCCAGCAGCAGTACGCCAATGGCGTTTTTCACCGTGTTCATCCATGGGCCGCTTTTGGGCAGCCAGGCCGCGCCGCCGGTGGCCACCAGCAGCAGCGGCGCACCCATGCCCAAACCCAGGGCGAATAGCTTGAGCGCGCCACCCAGGGCATCGCCGCTGGCGCTGATATAGAGCAAGGCACCGGCCAGGGGCGCCGATACACAAGGAGAAACCAGCAAGCTGGAGAGCACACCGAGCACTGCTGCGCCCAGCAGCGAGCCGCCCCGGGTGTGGTTGGCGACGTTGTTCAGGCGGTTACTCAGGGCCTGGGGCAGCTTCAGCTCGAAGAGGCCGAACATGGCCAGGGCGAAAACCACGAAAAACAGCGCGAAAGGTACCAGCACCCAGGCCGACTGCAGGCGCGCCTGCAGGTTCAGGCTTGCGCCGAACAGGCCCATCAGTGCTCCGAGCACCGCGAAGCTGGCGGCCATTGGCAGCACGTAGGCCAGCGACAGCGCCAGGCCGCGCACGCCGCCAACCTGGCCGCGCAGCACCACACCGGAAAGGATCGGCAACATTGGCAGGACACAGGGGGTGAAGGTCAGGCCGACCCCCGCGAGGAAGAACAGCAGCAGCGACTTCCAGTTCCAGCTGTGTTCGCCGGTGGCTGGTGCGTTTGCAAGGCCTTCGCCATCGATACTCAGGCGTGCGGTTTCCGGCGGGTAGCACAAGCCCTTGTCGGCGCAACCCTGGTAGCCCACCAGCAGGGTGAAGGCGCGTGGGTCTTTGCGTGGCAACTCGATATCGAGCACGCCGTGGTACACCTCGACATCGCCGAAGAATTCATCGTGCTTGGCCTCACCCTTGGGGATGTTCGGCGTGCCCAGGCTGATATCGGCCGGTTCCGTGTGGAACTGGAAGCGGTGGCGGTAGAGGTAGTAGCCATCGGTGGCGACGAAGCGCAGCTTGATGGTTTGCGCATCGGCCTGGACCAGGTTGAGCTTGAAGGCCTCGTGTACCGGCAGGAAGTCGGCGTTGTTGGCCAGCGAAGCGGCGCCAAGGGTGGCGCTGGGGCGGTTGTCGAGCAGGCCTGCGGCGAAGGCAGGGCTGGCCAGCAGCAGGAACAGCATGAAAAACAGGCGGCGCATGGCGGACTCGCGAGGTGGAACGTGCTGCGCATGATAGCGGAGTTGGTGTGGGTTGGGGCCAGCAGTGCTCGCCATGACATATGCAGTGCCTGGGAGATCGAGCGCCGCCCGCGCGGCGCTCGATCTCCCAGGCACCACACATGTCCCGCCAAACACCCCACAGCAGCTGCACCCGTCATGGCGAACCCCTACCGGCTCAGACCCTGAACGCCCGCACCGCCCGGTTCAGCTCACCGCCCAGGCTCAGCAGCTGTTCGCCCTGTTCACGCCCCTCGCCAATGCGCTGCAGGTTGTCTTCACCCAACGCGTGAATCCGCTCGCTGTGGTCACGAATATCGCTCACCGCGCCACTCTGCTGCGCCGTGGCATCGGCAATCCGTACCGCCGTATCGGCAATGGTACGAATGGCATGGACAATCTCATCCAGTGCCCCCTCCGCCGCCTGGGCTTGGTTGGCCGTGGCCTCGGCATGTTCCAATTGCGCGCGCATCCCGGCCACCGAACTTCTGGCGGCCTGCTGCAAGCGGTCGATCAACGCCTGGATCTCGCCGGTAGCCCCCGTGGTGCGCTGAGCCAGCGAGCGCACCTCATCGGCGACCACGGCAAAGCCACGGCCCATCTCGCCGGCACGGGCCGCTTCGATCGCGGCATTCAGGGCCAGCAGGTTGGTCTGCTCGGCAATCGCGCGGATCACCGTCAGTACCCCACCAATGGTGGCCGACTCTTCCGCTAATTGTTCGATCATGCGGGCGTTGCCTTGCACTTCATCGACCAGTTCACGCAAGCCCGACAGGCTCTGGCCGATTACCGCCTGGCCTTGTTCCACCGCACGCCCGGCATCGCGGCTGGCCTCGGCGGCGGCGCTGGCATCACCAGCCACTTGTTGAATGGTCGCTTCCAGCTCGCCCAAGGCATCGCGGATTTGCCCGGTATCGCCGGCCTGGCGCTCGGCGCCGCCGTGCAGCGCAGCGCTCATGCCGGCCAGGGCGTGGCTGCTGCCGGCCACCTGCTCGGCGTTGTGGCGGATGGTGCCGACCAGTTCCACCAGGTACTGACGCAGGCGGTTGAGCGACGCCTGGATGTCGTGCAGTTCGCGGTTGGTCTTGCCCAGGGCGATGGCCTGGGCGAAGTCGCCCTCGGCCCAGCGCGACAGGGCCGGGGCCAGGCCGGTAAGGGTACGTGCCAGGCGTCGTTGCAGCGTATCGATCAGCAGGGCGATCAGCAGGATCAGGCCGATCATAAAGCCTTGGATGATGCGCACCTGGGCCGCGATTTTCGCATGCTGGCCGCGTACTTCGGGCTCCAGCGCGGCGATGGCCTGTTGGACTGCTTCCAGGCGCTGGCCGGTGGTGGCGGCCAGCGCGACGCGGCGCTCGATCTGTTCGCGGGTGCGTTGCAGTTCGGCCGGGTAGCGGTTGAGCAGGCTTTGCAATTCACGTTTAAGGCCCACGGCAATGTCTTCCTGCTGGGCGCTGGCTCGGGATTCCAGGCCCATCATCGCAGCGAAGTCGTCGGCGCCGGATTCGGCCGCCCGGGTTACGCCGAGCAGTGGCAGGCCTTCGAGCGTTCGGGCCTGGGCGCGGATCAGTTGCAGCTCGCGCTCCACCTCATCGGCCAGCTCGGGGCGGCCGCTGCTGACCAGCTTGTCGCGGGCCAATGACAGCCGCGCCAGGTGCAGGGTGGCGTCGAGCAAGGGCAGCAAGTAGCGATTGGCCTCGGCATTGCCACTGTCGCGGGCGTAGCTGGCCATCTGCTCGAAGTTCGCTCCTAACTCCCGCTCGGCTTGCAGCAGCAGGGCTTGCGGGTCGCCGGCCAGCTTGCCGGCGGCCAGCAGTTCGTTGGCGGTGAAGGCCTGCAGGCTATCCAGGCTGGGGCGCAACTTCTCGGCCAGCTCTACGGGCCAGTCCGTCAGTGCGGCCTGCAACTGCTGGTTCGCCTCCATGGCGGCGGCCTGGCGCAGGGCATCGCCGCTGCCCAGGTAGGCCTGGATATTGTGCGCCGCCTGGTGCTGGAACTGCTGAGACAGGCCCAGATAGCGCTCCATCATCTGGTAGGGGCGCTCGAGGGCGCGCTGCGACCACCACAGGGTGGCGCCCAAGGCGATACAGACGGTCACCAGCAACAGGGTGTTGAAATTGGTCAGCCACTTCAGGCGCATAGCCGCGAACTTCCTGCGCAGGGGAGAGGTAGGCGCCTGAAGTTATTGCGATTTTGTGACGGGGTGATGACGCCAGCGGCTTGGTGTCAGAAAAAAAGTGGCACAGTGCCTCCATTGGTGTGGCCGGCACGGTCAGTGCGAATCTCAGGGCTCTACACGAACGACGCAATTACGCCCCGCATGCTTGGCCCGGTACAGCGCCTCGTCCGCTGCACTGGCCATGGTCAGTGCATCCAGCCCCTCGTCCAGTTGCACCACCCCTGCACTGAAGGTGCACTGCAAATCCCGCGGCTGCGCCGGGTAGAGAATTTCGGCAAAGCGCCGGCGAATTTCGTCCAACACCTTGTGTGCGGCGTCCAGCGCAGTATTGGGCATGACGATAGCGAACTCCTCGCCACCGTAGCGGCCAATGAAATCGGTCTTGCGCAAGCGCTGCTTCAGAAATAGAGCAAGGCTCTTGATCACTCGGTCGCCCATGGGGTGGCCGTGGCGGTCATTGATCTTCTTGAAGTGGTCGATGTCGAGCATGGCAAAGCTCAACGGCTGCTGCTCGCGGCGGGCGCGGAAGCTGCAGTCTTCCAGCAGCTGCAGGATATGGGTGTGATTGTACAGCCCGGTCAGGCTGTCGCGGACCATGCGCGCCTTCAAATGGCGGGCGCGGGCGGCGCGGTTGCGCACGGTAGTGATCAGGTGGCGTGAGCGAAACGGCTTGGTCAAAAAGTCATCACCGCCTTCGCTCATGGCATCCAGTTGCTTGTCCAGGTCGTCCTCGGCCGACAGGTAGATGATCGGCACACTCACATAACGGTCACTGTGGCGGATTACCTTGGCCAGCTCCGGGCCGGTGCAGGCCGGCATGTACAGGTCTAGGATGATCAGGTCGGGCTGGAAGTCGGCAAGCTCGGCCATGGTGCGGATCGGGTCGGTCAGGCTGCGGGTAAGCATGCCGGCGCCGGCCAGTACACGCTCGGTGTACAAGGCCTGGGTGCGCGAGTCGTCGATGATCAGCACGCGCAGCGGGTCGTGCGGGGTGGCGTTGGTCAGCAGTTCGACCTTTTCCAGCAAGCTGGAAGCCTCCAGGCTGCCAGTGAGAAAGTCCTGGCCGCCGGCGCGTACCGCAGCCAGACGGGTCGGGGTATCGGCTTCATGATGGCTGAAGAACAGCAACGGAATAGCGCGTGTCAGGCCCTGCTGCACCCGAGCGGCCAGCAGCAAGCCCAGGCCGGCACCGGTGAAGTCGACATCCATGATGATGGCCGAAGGCGGGTACTCGCTGATCGAGGCGAGAAACGCCGCGGCGGTGGGCAACGCTTGCACCACCAGGCCAAAGAATTCCAGTTGCTGGGCCAGGCGCTGGGCGCGTTCGTGGTCCTGCAGCAGGATGTACACCGGTTTGCGCACGGGGAGCAGCAGCTGGTCGAGCGGGTCGCCCTTGCGCAGGCCGTTACGCGTCAGCTGTTGGACGGGGCACTGCGGGCTCGGCTCGACTGCTTGGCTCATGTCCTGGCTACTTATAGGTTGGGATGTGCAGGGGCAATGATGGCTCTATGCTAGCAGCTCTTTTCACGTGCGTGAGTGCCCTGCGTCAACAAAGCGGACAGAACGAATATTCAGTTGCTGACTGAATGGTCGCTTATGCGTACGGTGGTGTCTGCTTTATAGTGCAGCCATTCGGGCTTCCCGTGGCACGCTAGCGCAGGCCTGTGGTCAAAGCCCCTGAACCGTCGTGACTGATTAAGGACAAAGCCATGCTGGACTGGAAAAACCGCGAGGCCAAAGCCGAGCCCCGTGAGCGTGTCGACGGGCGCGGCGCTGCCGCCCGTAGCTACCTTGGCGGCCTTTGGAGCCGTGCCCTGGGGACCCTGATCGGGTTGTACCTGCTGGTGTGTATCGGTCTGGGCTGGTACTGGAGCCAGGAGCCTGCTTTGTTCCCGGTGCAGCAAAACGCCCAGGCCGCAGCCGAACATGCTGGCCAGCAGATGGTGGTGGGCTATACCACCGTCGAAACCCTCAAGACCGTGGCCGGCACCTTGCTGAACAAGCCGGGCGGCTACATTTCCAACGACCGCTTCCCGCCTGGGCTGTGGATGGACAACATGCCAAGCTGGGAATATGGCGTGCTGGTCCAGGTCCGTGACCTGTCCCGTGCGCTGCGTAAAGACTTCGCCCGTTCGCAGTCGCAGTCCACCGAAGACGCCGACCTGGCCAAGGCCGAGCCGCGCTTCAACTTCGACAACAAGAGCTGGATCCTGCCATCGAGCGAGTCGGAGTTCGAAGAGGGCATCAAGTCGCTGACCCGCTACCAGACCCGTCTGGCTGCCGGCGACAAGGGCGCCATCTTCTATACCCGCGCCGACAACCTGAACAACTGGCTGGGTGACGTGGCCACCCGCCTGGGCTCGCTGTCGCAGCGCCTGTCGGCCAGCGTTGGCCGGGTCAAGCTCAACACCACGCTGAAGACCGAATCGGTCGTTGCCGGCCAGGCGCCGCAGGTGGATGAGGAGCTGGTGGAAACCCCATGGCTGCAGATCGACAACGTGTTCTATGAAGCCCGTGGCCAAGCCTGGGCGCTGTCGCACCTGCTGCGTGCCATCGAGGTGGACTTCGCTGACGTGCTGGCGAAGAAGAATGCCACCGTCAGCGTGCGTCAGATCATCCGTGAGCTGGAGGCCTCGCAAGAGCCGCTGTGGAGCCCGATGGTGCTCAACGGCAGTGGCTTCGGCATGTGGGCCAACCACTCGTTGGTCATGGCCAACTACATTTCCCGGGCCAACGCTGCGGTTATCGATCTGCGTCAGTTGCTGTCGCAGGGTTGATGATGGCTATCAGCCCAACCGAGGCCGCCCATCGGGCGGCTTCCGACCGCGAGCTGGTCACCTGGGTGGACGAAGCCGACCAGGTCCTGGGCGCCTTGCCCCGTGCCGAGCTGCGCGAGCGTGGCCTGATCGGTCGCTGCACGTTCATTCTGCTGTTCAACAGTGCCGGTGAATTGTGTGTGCACCGGCGTACGCTGAGCAAGGCGCTGTACCCCGGGTACTGGGATGTGGCGGCGGGCGGCATGGTCACGGCCGGGGAAGCGTATGCCGAATCGGCCGCGCGCGAACTGGCCGAAGAGCTGGGCATCGAGGGCGCCGAGCTGCGCTTTCACGAGCGGTTCTACTTTGACCAGCCGGATAACCGCTTGTGGTGTGCGGTGTATTCGGCGGTGTCGGATGCGCCGTTGCGGTTGCAGCCGGAAGAGGTTATTGAAGCGCGCTTCATCGGTCTGGAACAGGCTGAGCAGGAAAGCCTGAGCAAGCCTTATTGCCCGGACTCGTTGGCGGCGTTGCAGCGCTACAAGGCCACTTTGTAGGCGCGGGCTTGCCCGCGAAATACCGGCCTTGACACCCGTTTCGCAGTGCAAGGGCTTTGCCCTTGTTCGCAGGTAAACCCGTGCCTACACAACAGGCGTATTTATCGTTACACTGCGCGCCCTTTTCGGGCTGCCGCAATTCTTGCAGCAGTAGCGCCGCCCCTGCCAGAGTGGGGCTTCGCGGTCGGCCTCAACCCCAAGGCACGACCAGTTTTTGTCCTCAGCACCGAGGAACAAAAGTGGCCAAGAAAGCTTCTTCCTTTTCCGCCCTTGGCGGTCTCGTGTACTCCACCGACGCCGGTCGGCACTGCCCCGACTGTGGCCAGCCGGTGGACGCCTGCACCTGCAAGCAGCAGATCATCCCCGAAGGCGACGGCATTGCCCGCGTGCGCCGCGAAAGCAAAGGCCGTGGCGGCAAGACCGTGACCACCGTCACCGGCGTGCCGCTGCCGCCCGACCAGCTCAAAGAGCTGGCGACCACGCTCAAGCGCCGCTGCGGTACCGGCGGTGCCCTGAAGGATGGGGTTATCGAGATCCAGGGCGACCATGTCGAGCTGTTGATCGGCGAGCTGACCAAACAGGGTTTCAAGGCGAAAAAGTCCGGCGGCTGAGGCCATCGCGCGATTTTTTGCCCAGCGCTTTCTAAACTCGTTCCCGTGGTCAGAGTCTATGCCTGAGCACGGATGAATCGTCATTTTCAGCTTTTACACTCGCCTCGCTGTCTGCGGGCAGTGTCTTCGACTTATCTATAGGGGACTTGAATGTCCGTACGACGCACACGCAAAGATGATGGTAGCCAGTGGACCGTTGCCGACAGCCGCAGTGTTTATGGCATCCGCCATTGGGGCGCTGGCTATTTCGCCATCAATGAAGCCGGGCGCGTCGAAGTGCGCCCCAACGGCCCTCAAAGCGCGCCGATCGACCTGTTCGAACAGGTCGACGAGCTGCGCCAGAGCGGCTTGTCGCTGCCCTTGCTGGTGCGCTTCCCTGACATTCTGCAGGACCGTGTGCGCCAGCTGACCGGTGCCTTCGACGCCAACATCGCGCGCCTGGAATACCAGAGCAAGTACACCGCGCTGTACCCGATCAAGGTGAACCAGCAGGAAGCGGTGGTGGAAAACATCATCGCCACGCAAAACGTTTCCATCGGCCTGGAAGCCGGCTCCAAACCCGAATTGCTGGCAGTGCTGGCGCTGGCCCCGAAGGGCGGCACCATCGTCTGCAACGGCTACAAGGACCGTGAGTTCATTCGCCTGGCGCTGATGGGCCAGAAGCTTGGCCACAATGTGTTCATCGTCATCGAGAAAGAGTCGGAAGTGGCCCTGGTGATCGAAGAGGCCGCCGAGCTCAAGGTGAAACCGCAGGTTGGCCTGCGCGTTCGCCTGTCGTCGCTGGCCTCGAGCAAGTGGGCCGACACCGGTGGCGAAAAGTCCAAGTTCGGTTTGTCCGCCGCCCAGTTGCTCTCGGTGGTGCAGCGCTTCCGCGATGCGGGCCTGGACCAGGGCATCCGCCTGCTGCACTTCCACATGGGTTCGCAGATCGCCAACCTGGCCGACTACCAGCACGGTTTCAAGGAAGCTATCCGTTATTACGGCGAACTGCGTGCGCTGGGCCTGCCGGTCGACCACATCGACGTGGGTGGCGGCCTGGGTGTGGACTACGACGGTACTCACTCGCGCAATGCCAGCTCGATCAACTACGACATGGACGACTACGCCGGCGTAGTGGTGGGCATGCTCAAGGAGTTCTGCGACGCGCAGGGCCTGCCGCACCCGCACATCTTCTCCGAAAGTGGCCGTTCGCTGACCGCGCACCACGCCATGCTGGTGATCCAGGTGACTGACGTCGAGAAACACAACGACGACGTACCCACGATCGAGAACAAGGAAGCCCTGCCCGAGACCGTGCAGTGGCTTGTCGACCTGCTTGGCCCGACCGACATCGAGATGGTCACCGAGACCTACTGGCGCGCCACCCACTACATGGGTGATGTGGCCGCGCAGTACGCCGATGGCAAAATCAGCCTGAGCGAGAAGGCCTTGGCCGAGCAGTGCTATTTCGCCGTGTGCCGCCGCCTGCACAACTCGCTGAAAGCCCGCCAGCGCTCGCACCGCCAGGTGCTGGACGAGTTGAACGACAAGCTGGCCGACAAGTACATCTGCAACTTCTCGGTGTTCCAGAGCCTGCCAGACACCTGGGCCATCGGCCAGGTCCTGCCGATCATCCCGCTGCACCGCCTGGACGAAGAGCCGATGCGGCGTGCGGTATTGCAGGACCTGACTTGCGATTCCGACGGCAAGATCAACCAGTACGTTGACGAGCAGAGCATCGAAACCAGCATGCCGGTGCATGCGGTGAAGGAGGGCGAGGATTACCTGCTGGGCGTGTTCCTGGTGGGCGCCTACCAGGAAATCCTGGGTGACATGCACAACCTGTTCGGTGACACCGACTCGGTGAACATCTACCAGAATGCCGACGGCAGCGTGTACCACGCCGGTATCGAAACCCACGACACCATCGAAGACATGCTGCGCTACGTGCACCTGTCGCCGGAGGAGTTGATGACGCATTACCGCGACAAGGTCGCCAGCGCCAAGATCACTGCGCGTGAGCGCACGCAGTACCTGGATGCGTTGCGCCTTGGGTTGACCCGGTCTTCTTACCTGTCGTCGTAATTGCCGGGGCCGCTTTGCGGCCCATCGCGACACAAGGCCGCTCCTACAGAGACCGCGATATCACTTGGGTCGCGACCTCTTGTAGGAGCGGCCTTGTGTCGCGATCTGAGGGCGCAGCCCTCACTGCGTTATACGCGGTAATGATCCGCCTACGGTGCCCGTCATCGCGACACCTACCCTTGAACGCAATGTTCAAAGGAAGTAGACATGGATCGTCACGGCAATCACCGCTTGCGCCAAGGGCGCTTCTCGGAGCCAGGCAGGCTCTACCTGCTAACCACCATCACCCGCGATCGCCTTCCGTTGTTCAGGAACCTCTTGTTTGCGCGGACGGTAATCCAGCAGTTGCGCCTTAGCGAACATGAGGGGGGCTGCCGCTCTCTGGCTTGGGTCTTGATGCCGGATCATCTGCATTGGCTGATCGAACTGGGGCCAACCAGCTTGGGCAATCTCACGTGTGCCTTCAAGTCGCGAAGCAGCTGCGCGCTTTACCGTAAAGGCATTGATCGCCGGCACATCTGGCAACCGGGCTTTTATGACCGGGCATTGCGCAAGGAAGAAGATGTAAAGGCTGCTGCCCGCTACATCATCGCCAACCCGATTCGGGCTGGCCTGGTCCGGCGAGCGGGCGAGTATCCGCATTGGGATTGTGTGTGGCTGTGAGTCAGCAGGTGAGGGCTTTGCCCTCATTTCGCGACACAAGGCCGCTCCTACAGGGGACCGCGATACCAAGCAGTCATGCGATCCACTCACCCCTCTGCTGCAACCGCCGCCCCACCCACCCCAACGTCACCGCCCGCAACCCCATGAACCCGAGAAACGCCATCCACAACCCATGGTTGCCCAACCCGTTCATGGCCACCGCCACGGGCAATGCCACCAGCACCGAAACCAGCATTGCATTACGCATTTCCCGCGCCCGGGTAGCGCCGATGAACAAGCCATCCAGCAAGTAACTCCACACCGCGATCAACGGCAGCAATGCCAGGTAGGGCAAATACGGATAAGCCGCCGCCCGCACACTTTCGATGTCGGTCTGCAAGTCGATGAACAGGTGCCCACCCAGCAGGAACAGCCCGGCAAAGCCCAGGCTGGTGATCAGTGACCAGCCGCAGGCCACCACCAGCGAGCGACGCAGGGTGTCGCGGTCACGGGCGCCAATGGCATGGCCGCACAAGGCCTCCACGCCATGGGCCAAGCCATCGAGTGCATAAGCAGTCAGCAGCAGGCCATTGAGCAGCAGGGCGTTGGCCGCCACCGTGGCCTCACCCAGACGCGCGCCCTGCACGGTGATCAGCAGGAACACCAGTTGCAGCGCCAGGCTGCGCAGGAAGATGTCGCGGTTCACCGCCAGCAGTGGCCTCCAGGCCTGCCAGCGCTGCAGCGCTGCCCACACGATCTGCCCCGGGTAGGCCCGCAGGGCCGGGCGGGTCAGGGCCAAACCGAGCAGGGCAGCACTCCATTCGGCAATCACCGACGCCCGCGCCGAACCCAGTACGCCCCAGTCCAGGCCCAGCACGAACCACAGGTTCAAGGCGATGTTCAGCAGGTTGGTGGTCAGCAGGATTGCCAGTGGAGCCCTGGCGTTCTGGGTGCCGAGGAACCAGCCGACCAGCGCGTAACTGGCCAGCGCCGCAGGCAGGCCAAGCAGGCGGGTATGGAAGAAGTCTTCGGTGGATTGCTGCAGGGCTGCGCTGGGTTGCATCGCATGAAGTGCCAGCTGGCTGAAGGGCAGGGCCAGCAGGCCGATCAACAGGGCGAAGCCGACCGCCAGCAGCAGCCCTTGCACCAGTACCTGGCGTAACGCTGCGCCGTCGCCACGGCCGGCGGCCTGAGCAGCGAAGCCGGTGGACCCCATGCGCAGGAAGCCCATCAGGCCGACCATGAAGGTGAACAAGGTAGCGCCCACGGCCACGGCGCCCAGCTGGTGAGCGTGCGGGAGATGCCCGATGACCGTGCTGTCGACCAGCGCCACCAGCGGTACCGAGATGTTGGACAGGATCATCGGCGCGGCCAGCGCCCAGACCTTGCGGTGGGTGAGGCGGTGGCGCCAGTCGGCAGCGAGTTGGGGCATGTGCATTCCATGAGATTTTGGGGCCGCTGTGTGCCCCTTTAACGAATGGCCACAGTGTAACGACCAGGCAACCATTTAGCGCGACCATGGTCTGACCTGGCGCACAACGCCGGGTGCTGTACCTTGCGTTGCGCTATAGTTGCTGCCCTCACGTACACGCTGCCCAAGAGTTCCTATCTCATGTTCAACAAAGGATTGTTGCTGGCCTGCGCGCTGGCGTTGCTCAGTGCCTGTGACTCTTCCACGCCGGGCAAACCGGCGCCGGTCGAGAAAACCGTGGCGCCCGCGCCCGCCGAAGCCCCCGCCCCCAAACGTGAGGACCCGGCCGCGCTCGCCAAGCGCTACGAGGGCCGCGAACTCACAGTGCTGGACGTATCGGAAGTGCAGCTCGATGGCGCGGCAACGCTGTCGATCAGCTTCTCCGTACCGCTGGATGCCAAGCAGGATTTCACCACCAAGGTGCACCTGGTAGACACGGTCAAAGGCAAGCTCGACGGCGCCTGGGAACTCTCCGACAACCAGATGGAGCTGCGCTTGCGCCACCTGGAGCCGCAGCGCAAGTTGGTGCTGACCGTCGACAAGGGGCTGCTGGCAGTCAACGGCAAGCAGCTGGACAGCGAGTCGATCACCCGCCTGGAAACCCGCGACATGCAGCCGACCATAGGCTTTGCCAGCCGCGGCTCGTTGCTGCCTACGCGCCTGGCCGAAGGCCTACCGGTGATAGCCCTGAACGTCGACAAGGTGGATGTCGAGTTCTTCCGCGTCAAGCCAGACATGCTCTCGACCTTCCTGGCCAACTGGGGACGCAACAGCAGCCTGTACTACTACCAGTCCAAGGAAACCCTGGACATGGCCGAGCTGGTCTACAGTGGCCGCTTCGATCTAAACCCGGCGCGCAACACGCGCGAGACAGTGTTGCTGCCGATTGCCGGCATCAAGCCGTTGCAGGCGCCAGGCGTGTACCTGGCAGTGATGCGCGCCTCGGGTACCTACGATTATTCTCAGCCGGCAACCCTGTTCACCCTTAGCGACATCGGTGTGTCGGCCCACCGCTACCGCGATCGCATTGACGTGTTTGCTCAAGCCCTGGAAGGCGGCAAGGCGCTGAGCGGCGTCAACCTGGAAATCCATGACGAAAAGGGCAAGCTGCTGGCCCATGCCACCACCGATGGCAAGGGGCATGGCCAGCTGCCGATCACGCCCAAGGCCGATACCCTGATCGCCACCCAGGGCGTGCATACCACGCTGCTGCGCCTGAACACCGCAGCCCTGGACCTGGCCGAGTTCGACATCACCGGGCCTCAGGCCAACCCGCTGCAGTTCTTCATTTTCGGCCCGCGTGACCTGTACCGCCCGGGTGAAACGGTGCTGCTCAACGGCCTGCTGCGCGACCAGGACGGCAAGCCGGTCAAAGCCCAGCCGGTGAGCGTTGAAGTGCGTCGCCCGGATGAACAGGTGAGCCGCAAGTTCGTCTGGGAGGCCGACAGCAATGGCTTGTACCAATACCAGTTGCAACTGGCCACCGAGGCCCCGACTGGTCGTTGGCAACTGCTGCTCGACCTGGGTGGCGGGCGCAAGCAGGTCTATGAATTCCTCGTCGAAGACTTCCTGCCCGAGCGCCTGGCGCTGGAGCTCAAGGGCAGCAGCAAACCGCTTTCGCCGGATGAGGATGCGCGTATCCAGGTCAATGGCCGTTACCTCTATGGTGCGCCGGCCGCCGGCAATCGCCTGAGCGGTCAGGCCTATGTTCGCCCGCTGCGCGAGGCAGTACCGGCGTTGCCTGGCTACCGGTTCGGCTCGGTCACCGAAACCGATCTGAACCAGGACCTGGAACTGGACGAAGTCACCCTTGACCAGGCCGGCAAGGCGGTGGTCGATATCGAAAGCCGTTGGGCCGAAGCCCGCTCTCCGCTGCAACTGACCGTGCAGGCCAGCCTGCAGGAGTCGGGTGGCCGGCCGATCACCCGGCGGCTGGAGCAGCCTATCTGGCCGGCTGAGCGCCTGCCGGGCCTGCGAGGCCTGTTCGAAGGTGAGGAGACCGATAGCGACGGGCCAGTGGAATTCGAATTCCTGGTGGCCGACCGCGACGGTAACAAACTGGCAGCCGACGCGCTCAAGGTGCGCCTTGTTCGCGAACGCCGCGATTATTACTGGAATTACTCGCAAAGCGATGGCTGGAGCTACGCCTACAACGAGAAGTTCCTGACCCAGAACGAAGAGACGATCAGCGTCAAGGCAGGTTCCACCGCCAAACTCAGCTTCCAGGTTGAGTGGGGCCCGTATCGGGTCGAGGTCGAAGACCCGCAGACCGGTCTGGTGTCCAGTGAGCGCTTCTGGGCCGGCTATCGTGCCCAGGACAACGCTGAGGGCGGCGCGGTGCGGCCTGACCAGGTCAAGCTGGCGCTGGACAAACCTTCCTACACCGATGGCGCTACCGCCAAGGTCACCGTCACCCCGCCCGCTGCCGGTAGCGGCTACCTGATGATCGAGTCCAGCGATGGCCCGCTGTGGTGGCAGGAGATCGATGTACCCGCCGAGGGCAAAACCTTTGACGTGCAGCTGGACAAGGCCTGGGCCCGCCACGACTTGTACATCAGCGCATTGGTGATCCGCCCTGGTGAGCGCAAGGCCAACGCCACGCCCAAGCGCGCCGTGGGTGTGCTGCACCTGCCGCTGGACCGCGCCGAGCGCAAGCTTGCGCTGAGCCTGCAGGCACCGGAGAAAATGCGCCCGAAACAGCCGCTGACGGTGAAGGTAAAGGCCGCCAACGCCGATGGCAGTGTGCCCAAGCAGGTGCATGTGCTGTTGTCGGCGGTGGACGTGGGCATCCTCAACATCACCGATTTCAAAACACCCGACCCGTTCGCCAGCCTGTTCGGGCGCAAGGCCTATGGTGCCGACCAGCTGGACATCTACGGCCAGTTGATAGAGGCCGGCCAGGGCCGCCTGGCCAGCCTGGCATTCGGTGGTGATGCGGCGATGGCCAAGGGGGGCAAGCGGCCCAACACCACGGTAACCATCGTCGCCCAGCAGAGCCTGCCTGTGACGCTGGACGACAGGGGTGAGGGTCAGGCCACGGTCGACATCCCCGACTTCAATGGCGAGCTGCGGTTAATGGCGCAGGCCTGGACCGAGGAGCACTTCGGCATGGCCGAAGGCAAGACCGTGGTCGCCGCGCCATTGATTGCCGAGCTTTCGGCCCCGCGCTTCCTGGCCGGTGGCGACCGTACCAGCCTGGCACTGGACCTGGCCAACCTGTCCGGCCGTGCCCAGCAACTGAACGTCGAAATCACCACAGAAGGGCAACTGAGCCTGGCGGCGAACGCCGTGCAGAGCGTTAACCTGGCCGAAGGGCAGCGCTCGACGCTGATGATTCCGGTGCTGGCGCAAGGTGGGCTAGGGCAGGGCAAGGTGCATGTACGGGTGACTGGCCTGCAACTGCCGAACGAGCCGGTCAATGCGTTCGAACGTGAGTGGACGCTGGGCGTGCGCCCGGCCTACCCGGCAATGCTCAAGCACTACCGCGTGGCCTTGAAGGACCAGCCGTGGACCCTGCCCGAAGCAGACCTGGCCGCGTTCGAACCCGCTGGCCTGGAAGCCAGCCTGGCCTTGTCGAGCCGTCCGCCGCTGAACCTTGCCGAGCAGATTCGCGCGCTGCAAGCCTACCCCTACGGCTGCCTCGAACAGACCACCAGTGGCCTGTACCCTTCGCTGTACGCCGATGCCGACAGCCTCAAGCGCCTTGGCATCAAGGGTGAGCCGGCGGATGTGCGCAAGCGCAAGATCGAAATGGGCATCGAGCACTTGCTGGGGATGCAGCGCTACAACGGCAGCTTTGGCTTGTGGAGTTCGGACAGCGAGGAAGAGTACTGGCTGACAGCCTATGTTACTGACTTCCTGCTGCGTGCCCGTGACCAAGGTTACGGCGTACCCGCCGAGGCCTTGAAGAAGGCCAGTGAGCGCCTGCTGCGTTACCTGCAGGAACGCAACCTGATCGAAGTCGACTACAGCGAAAATGCCGACCACACGCGCTTTGCGGTGCAGGCCTATGCGGCGCTGGTGCTGTCGCGCAGCCAGCAGGCGCCGTTGGGGGCCCTGCGCGGGCTGTTCGAACGCCGTGCCGATGCCCGCTCCGGTCTGCCGCTGGTACAACTGGCAGTGGCGCTGGACAAGATGGGCGACAAACCGCGTGCCGAGCAAGCCTTGCAGGCGGGCCTGGGCATCAGCCGTGGCAAAGGCTGGCTGGCCGATTATGGCAGCGCCCTGCGTGACCAGGCACTGATCCTGGCGCTGCTGCAGGAAAGCAACCTGGCCAGCAGCCAGGTCGATCAGCGCCTGTTCGCCTTATCGGATGAACTGGCGGCCAACCGTTGGCTGTCCACCCAGGAGCGCAATGCACTGTTCCTCGCTGGCCGTGGCTTGCTGGGCAAGCCGGAAGGCCAGTGGCAGGCACGCCTGGACAGCGCGGGTGAAGTGCGCGAGTTCAATAATGCCGAGGCCGGCATGAAGCTGGAAGGCCCGTTGCTGGCCTCGCCACTGAGCGTGCAGAACGAAGGCAGCGAGACGCTGTACCAGCAACTGACCTTGTCTGGCTACCCACGCCAGGCGCCTGCTGCTGGCGGCAACGGCATGCAGATTCGCCGAGAGTACCTGGGCATGAATGGCCAGCCGCTGGACCTGCAC
Source organism: Pseudomonas sp. JR33AA (assembly GCF_021378985.1). Lineage (NCBI taxonomy): Bacteria > Pseudomonadati > Pseudomonadota > Gammaproteobacteria > Pseudomonadales > Pseudomonadaceae > Pseudomonas > Pseudomonas sp. JR33AA. Next base: position 29,709 of record NZ_JAJSAW010000010.1, on the reverse strand, counting down.
AGCCTGCGCAGTGGTGACCTTGTGCTCGTGCACCTGGCGCTTAAAGCTGAGGACCGGGTGCCGGATGCGTTGGTGGTGGACCTGCTGCCGGCAGGCCTGGAGCTGGAAAACCAGAACCTGGCGCAAAGCGCCGCCAGCCTGGACAACGCCAGCAGTGCAGTGAAGGCGTGGCGCGAGTCGATGCAGAACGCCAGCGTGGTGCATCAGGAGTACCGTGATGACCGTTATGTTGCCGCGCTCAAGCTTGACGGCTACGGCACCACTCACCTGCTGTACCTGGCGCGGGCGGTGACCCCGGGCACTTACCGCGTGCCGCCGCCGCAGGTCGAGTCGATGTACCGGCCGAACCTGCAGGCCGTGGGCGATGGGCAAGGGGAGATGACGGTGAAAGCCCGCTAGAGGTCCGCTCTACGCGGACAATGTGGGAGCGGCCTTGCGTCGCGATAGGGCCGCAATGCGGCCCCGACAATTTGAAAGCCTGGGGCTGCTGTGCAGCCCTGTCGCGACGCAAGACCGCTCCCGGGCAGATCAGTGGATCACCCAGCTCATCACCCACAGCCCCAGCACCAGCCAAATGATTCCGAGGATGATCGAGGCGCGCATGAATGCGCGGATTGCCGAGTACAGCAGCATCAGGCCGATGATCAGGGCCAGGATGCTCAGCAGCGAGGTGTCCATGCCCAAGGTGCGCGACAGGCCATCGATGAAATTGCCACCGGCATTGGCCAGCAGGTTGAACAGCCCGCTCAATGCGTCGACGATGAAGCGGATCACCGACCCCAGTGCCTGGCCCAGCCACTCGAAAAAACCTTCTACATGCATAGTTGCTTCCTGATGAAAAAATCGGCGCGGTTGTCGTCCCAAAGCCTTTGGCCATTACCTGGCCAGGTCGGTTCCCGATGCCAAGCTTAGCGCGACCACGCCGCCGTGCGGACAGGTTGTTGCGTGCCACGCTGATCAGTCTGCTGGTGCTCGGCAGCCTGCTCTGGCTGGCTGATCGTATCTGGCCGCTGCCGCTGCCGGGTGATGACCTGGCCCGGGTAGTGCTGGCCGAAGACGGCACGCCCTTGTGGCGCTTTGCCGATGCTGATGGCGTGTGGCGCTATCCCGTAAGCCCTGAAGAGGTTTCGCCGCTTTACCTGCAGGCCTTGCTGACTTACGAGGACCGTTGGTTCTACAACCACCCAGGGGTCAACCCGCTGGCCTTGGCCCGTGCTGCCTGGCTGAACCTGCGCGGCGGGCGTGTCGTGTCGGGCGGCAGCACATTGTCGATGCAGGTGGCTCGCCTGCTCGACCCGCACGACCGCACCCTGTTCGGCAAACTGCGCCAGCTATGGCGCACATTGCAGCTGGAATGGCACTTATCCAAGCGCGACATCCTGCAGATCTACCTGAACCGCGCACCTTTTGGCGGCACGCTTCAGGGCGTGGCGGCAGCCAGCTGGGCGTACCTGGGCAAGTCCCCCCTGCACCTGACCCCCGCCGAAGCGGCGCTGCTGGCTGTACTGCCCCAGGCACCCAGCCGGTTGCGCCCGGACCGACACCCCGAGCGTGCCCAGCGTGCCCGGGACAAGGTGCTGCAGCGCCTGGCTGAATACCAGGTATGGCCGGCCCAGCAAATTCGCGAGGCGGCCGAGGAGCCGCTGGTGCTGGCGCCACGCCAGGAGCCGGCCCTGGCGCCCTTGCTGGCCCGGCGCCTGAACAGCGCTGACAGCCCACCGCTGATCCGCACCACGCTTGACGCCGCACTTCAGCGGCGCCTCGAAGACTTGCTGCTGGGTTGGCGAGCACGGCTGCCGGAGCGTACCTCGGCCGCCATTCTGGTGGTCGAAACGCAGAGCATGGCGGTGCGTGCGTACCTGGGCTCGATAGACTTGTCTGATGAGCGCCGCTTTGGCCATGTCGACATGGTGCGCTCGTTACGTTCGCCCGGTTCCACCCTCAAGCCGTTTCTTTACGGCATGGCGCTGGACGATGGCCTGATCCATTCCGAATCGCTGTTGCAGGATGTTCCACGACGCTATGGCGACTATCGCCCTGGCAACTTCTCCATGGGTTTCAGCGGGCCGGTGTCGGCCAGTTCGGCGCTGGCCCTGTCGCTCAACCTGCCCGCCGTGCAATTGCTGGAGGCCTACGGCCCGAAACGCTTTGCCGCGCAACTGCGCATGGCGGGCGTGCCGTTGATACTGCCACCCCTTGCTGAGCCCAACCTGTCGTTGATCCTGGGCGGTGCCGGCAGCCGGCTGGAGGACCTGGTCGGCGGTTACGCGGCGCTGGCGCGGGGTGGCAACAGTGCGCAGGTGCGCTTGCAGCCACAGGCTCCCCTGGTGGAGCAGCGGTTGCTGTCACCGGGGGCGGCATGGATCATCCGGCGTATCCTCAGTGGCCAGGCGCGCCCGGACCGCGACCCGCACGCCGAACTGGTGCAGCGCCCGCTACTGGCCTGGAAAACCGGCACAAGCTACGGCTTTCGCGATGCGTGGTCGATTGGCGTGGGGCCGCGCTACCTGATCGGCGTATGGATTGGTCGCCCCGACGGTACACCGGTGCCTGGGCAGTTCGGCCTGGCGTCGGCGGCGCCGCTGATGTTGCAGGTACACGATCTGTTGAGCAATCGCGACAGCCAACGCGGCATCAGCGTCCCGGTAGAGCCGGTACCAGCGAATATCGGCGTTGCGGCGATCTGTTGGCCGCTGGGCCAGCCGATGAGCAAGCAGGACACCAACTGTCGGCGTCAGCGCTTTGCATGGACCCTGGACGGTACCACGCCGCCCACCTTGCAGGCCGCCGACCAGCCGCTGGGCTTGGGCCTGCGCGAGAAAGTGTGGGTCAACGAGCAGGGCTTGCGGGTCGATGGTAGCTGCCCGGGCGCCAAGGCTCGTGACATCGCCCTGTGGCCGGCGCCGCTGGAGCCCTGGCTACCCCGTGTAGAGCGGCGCATGGCGCGTTTGCCGGCCATCGACCCGGTCTGCCCGCCGCAGGCGCCGGCCAGTGCACCACCGCTGTCGATCGTCGGCGTGCGCCCAGGCGACAATCTGCGCCGCCCGGCCACCAGCACCGAGCCATTGCAATTGCAGGTCTCTGCCTTGGGGGGAGGTGGACGGCGCTGGTGGTTCCTCAACGGCCAGCCGTTGGGTGAAACCCAGGGGCAGGACAGCCTGTTGCTGCGTTTGCCACGGGTCGGGCAGGCCGAACTCAGCGCACTGGACGAAAGCGGTCAGACGGCGCGGGTGGCGTTCCAGGTCAGCGAGTAGGTGTTCGACGACAGCCGGGCCAGCACCTACGCTTGCAAGTGACGGGTGTGACCGGCTGGTGCCCCGCAACCCATGGGAACATGGAGTGCCCTATGCGTCCTCTGGTCGTGCCCCTGATGTTGCTGCTTTGGGCACCTGCTGCCCACGCCGAACCTTTGCCGGGGTTTCTCGACAGCCATGAATACGAGCGGCGTCTGCCCAGCGCCAACCTGCCGATGACGGACTACTCCCCTGTGAGCCCCCGCATACGGCTGGCCGGGGCGGCTATCGACAACCCCGACTGGGCCCCGGCCACCACCCGGCTGGTATTGCACAAAGTGCGCTTCGAGGGCGGCACGGTGTTCCCCTTGAGCGACCTGCGCGAACACTATCAGCCGCTGATCGGGCGCGAAACCACGTTGGGTGAATTGCAGCAGTACACCCAGCGGCTGACCCAACGCTACCGGCAAGAGGGCTACTTGCTGTCGTATGCCTACCTGCCGCCTCAGGATGTGGCCGATGGCAGGGTCAACGTGGTGCTGGTCGAAGGTTACATACGTGATTACCGCGTGGACGGCGATATTGGACCGGCCCATGAGTATTTGCAGCAGTTGCTGGCGCGCATTGAGGCCGAGCGCCCACTGACCCGCGAAACGCTGGAGCGCTATCTGGGCGTGGCTGCGCGCATGCCAGGGGTAGTGGTAGAGGCCGAACTGGCAATGGCACCGGCTGCCGATGGCGTCGCCCAGCTGACCGTGCATGCACAGCGCAAGCCGCTTAGCGCCGCGGTGACCGTGGCCGACGCCAGCCGTGATGCTGCACAGGCCCTGATCACCGTAGCCAGCAATGCCCAGACCCGCCATGGCGAACGCGTCACGGCCAGCTGGCTGCTGCCCCCTGGCAATGACAGGGTCTACTACCAGCGTCTCGATTACAGCCAATACCTGGACGCCGCCGGTAGCCAACTGCTGCTGTCGGCGTCGCGCTATCGCGCCGAGCCCGGCACGCGCATACGTCTGGATGATGGCCGCGATATCACCCGCAAGCACGACAGTGAGCGCTATGCGATCGGCCTGCGTCAGCCGGTGGTTGTAAGGCCGAATGAGTGGCTGGCGGTGCAGGGCCACGTGTACTCGGTCAGTGAGCATGATGAAGACCGGATGGCCGACCAGTCACCGTCTCGCAAGTACGACACATACGTGCGGGCGCTGTCATTCGAAGGTGACTGGCGCAAGGTGGAGCAGGGGCGGTTGCGTATCGTCAGTGCCGGGGTTCATCAGGGGTTGGACTACCTGGGGGCACGCAGCGATGCTGACTACGACCTCGATTTCCTGCGCTTGCGGCTTTCCGGTTTGCAGAGCGACACCCTGTTGGAAGACTGGCAGGAGGTGGTGTCCGGGGCGTTGTACTGGAGTGACGATCGTTTACCCGACAGCGAGCGTGCGGGGTTTGGCGGGCAGAATTTCGGGCGCGGTTACCCGCGTGATCAAGCTGACGGTGACAAAGGCTGGGGGGTGGCTTACGAGCTCAACTACAGCGTGCGCAGTAGCTGGCTTGCGCGGGTTCAGCCCTACGCGGTGGTGGATACCGCTCAGGCCTGGCATAACCGGGGACCGGTGGAGGACGCCCATCTGGCTTCGGTGGCACTGGGTGTGCGGTTAGGGAGTGGGCAGATGTTCAATGTGGCGCTGGAAGTGGCCAAGCCGTTGGCGGATGTGGCGCTGGATAGTCTGGACCGTGGGCCTCGGCTGTCGTTGAACCTTGCCATCGAGTTGTAGCAGGGAAAAAGGGGCTTGCAGGAGCAGCGCTTCGCAGCACAAGGCCGCTCCAGAACCTTCATTCAATGGGTCGTGAACCGCTGGTGCACGGGCGATGAACTGGGGGTCAGCGCCAGCGCCAGCTGGGTGCGGTTGTGCATATGCGTCAAACGCAATACCTGAGACACATAGAGCTTCACGGTGTTTTCGGTAATGCCCAGTTCACAGGCGATCTGGTAATTGGTTTTGCCCTTGCTAACCAGGCGCGCCACCTCCAGCTGGCGTGGTGACAGCTTCACGAATGCTGCTGGCAGCTCGCCTTCGCTTTCTTCTGCATCACTGGCACGCCGGTGGGTACCTTGGCCACGGGCTTTTTCCAGGTCCTGATACAGTTCGTCCACCGACTCGGCCAGTTCCTGCAAGCGCTGGTTCAATCCAGCCAGATCACGGATATTGCGCCGACGCACCAGCAAGGCCTCTTCTTGCCGGCGGACGCCTGCCAGCAGTTCATCAAGGTCCATCGGCTTCTGGTAGTAATCGGCAAAACCTTCACGTATCGCCCGGATCAAGTCCTGTTTCTCGGCACGCCCAGTCAACATGATGGCTTCGAACATGCGCTGGCTGCCGTTGATTTCCTTCAAGGCGCGCACCAGTTCGATGCCATCCCGATCTGGCATGTGCAGGTCACAGATGAGCAAGCCGATGGCCGGGTCTGCCATATAGTGCTCGATGGCTTCGTCGGTTGAGAGAGCTGTGACGCAGGCATAGCCCTTGGTTTGGAGAAATTCACTCAGCTGTTCGACAATGACCGGATGGTCATCAACCACCAACACCTTTATTTCACTCACTGATCTGGACATGATCACCTCCCTGTTCTTATACGGCCATGCTCCCGTGCCAGACGCTCTGGCAGCTTAAAAGTAGTCGCACTCAGCGAATATGTACAAGGCGTGTACAAGTTATCGGACTCCTGGAAGGTTTACTGGATCCATACAGCCGTCAGAAGAAAACCTGATAACACATAGGGGACGAACGCCTGCTTGTCGCCCATTTCTTCGGTCAGGGCCTGCAAACGCTTCTTTACCTTGGGGTTTAGCAGCGTCCACAGGCGCCGGCGGCTCAGTAGCCAGACCAGCACACTGACACCCGCGCCAATGAAGGTGCCGAGCACATAGTGCGGGCTGGTGGCCAGGGCCAGGGCGCCCATCAGCTTGACGTCGTCGGCGCCGAAGCGGCCGAGCATGTAACCTGGCAGGGTCAGCAGCATGACGATGGCCAGCGCCCAACCGGCCTCGCTGGCTTCGGCGCCTATCCAGCTGTGACCGGTGCCGAACAGCCAGGCCAGGGCGCAGCCAGCCGCTCCCAGCGTCAGCACGTTGGAGATCTGGCGTTGACGCACATCCTGTTCGGAGCACAAGGCAAGCCACAGCAGGAGAACAATGCTTTGCATTGGCAGGTCGCCTTTCCCAAATGTTGAACACTTCTACCCGGTCAGTCAGGTTTCCTTAAATGAAGATAGACGGGAACGTGCGCTCCCGCAGGGCCACAGTGCATGCAAAAGGCGCGGTCCAACGCTATTTTTTGCTGCCCGGTGGGTAGTTGCCCAGCACCTTGGCCACGGTGTTGCGGATTGCGCTGTTACGTTCTTCCGGGCTTGGCGGGTAGTTGTTCATGATCTGCTCGGCACTGCCGCGCCATACCAGCTTGCCGTCACGCCCATCGAACATGTCGACCTGAATGGTGGCGACCTTGTAGTCGACATTGCGGGTTTCGTTGTACATCGGGCCGCCCCAATAGCCGCCCCAGTAGCCACCCCAGCCACCGCCGTAGTTGGTGGTGATCTGTTGTTGGCGCTGTTCCACGATCAGGTACGTGCGCACTGCCAGGTCGGGCCGCGCTCCGCCTTGTACCGGGCGCAGGCCGCGCTGGTCGAGTTGGTCTGCCACCGCCTGGCGAATGCGCTGCTCGGTGAGGTCGCTCTTGATCCGCGGGTCATCCGGGCGGTACTGCAGGCCCGGCTCCTGCCAGGCCCAGCTACGGTAGGCGGCAAAATCGCGGCTGGCATCGAAATCCTGCTGGACGTTGTTGCTCGAGCAGGCGGCGAGCAATAACGCGAATGACAGTAGAACGAGACGGCGCAACATGATGGTTCTCCGTTAGCGATTAACTGGGAGGATAGCCGCTGAGCGCCTTGTGCAACGAATCGCGCAAGGCACTTTCGCGTTCGCGGGGCGAGTCCTTGTTGCTGCTGCTTTCGGCGCTGGCGCTCCAGACCGGCTGGCCGCTGCGGGCGTCGTACAGGTCGATGCGCACCACCAGGACTTCGACTTCGTAGGTACGCACGATGGGTACGCTGGCGTAGCCTCCATAACCGTGGCGGTAGCCGCCATAGCCGACACCCCCATAGGGATACGACCCGTAGTAGGGGTCGTAGGTGTCGTAGTCACGCACTTGGCGCAAGCGTTTTTCCAGGCGCAGGTCGGCGCTCACCAGCAAGTCGCCAGGGCCTGCGTGAGAGGGGCGCAGCCCATGCTGGTCGAGCGCACCGCTGACGGCATCGGCCAGTTGCGCCGGGTCGGCATCGACAGCGCCGCTGGGCAACTGGCCGTTGCGCCAGCTCCAGCTGCGGTAATGCCCATAATCACGAGCGGGCGCAGGGTATGCACTGGCGTCGAAGGTGGTGGCCGCCTGGGCAGGGGCGGGGGGTAACGGGCGGCTGCTGGCCACATACGGGTTGCTGCCCTGGCAGCCAGCCAGGGCAAGGGGCAGCAGGGCCAGGCACAACAGACGGTACGGCATGTGTTTCTCCCGGCGCGGCGGATTAGCGGGGGCGGCAAACCCAGTGCAGGTAGCGGCCAAGCCCGGCGAAGCTGGGGTGGCGGCGGTGAGCCAGTTCCATTTCCAGCAGGTCGAGCAGCTCGGCCTTGCCCTGGAATTCCTTGGGCATATAGTCGTGAAACACCCGTACGCCGCTTTCGCTTTCAACCTGCCACATAGGCTCAAGTTGCGCCTTGAGTTCGCGTGGATCAAGCGGTTTTTGTGGGGTCAGGCTCTGCTTTTCACCTTCCAGCCGGTTGCTGCGCAGCTTGCGGAAATGGCCCTTGAGCAGGTTGCGATAGACCAGTGCGTCGCGGTTGTAGAAGGCCAGCGATAACCAACCGCCGGGGGCGGTGAGCTGGTGCAGCACCGGCAGGATGCTCTCGGGCTCGGCCAGCCATTCGAGCACGGCGTGGCAGAGCACCAGGTCGTAGGGCTCGGTCAGTTGGCCGAGCAGGTCTTGCCAGGGCGCCTGGATGAAGGTCGCGGTCTGGCCGGCTTCGGCAAAGCGCGCCCTGGCGCCGTCGAGCATGGGCGCCGCAGGTTCGGCCAGGGTCAGCTGGTGGCCGCGCTCGGCCAGCCACAAGGCCATGTGGCCCAACCCGGCGCCGATGTCGAGGATGCGTAGCGGGCGGTCGGGTAGCGCTTCGGCCAGGTCGGCCTGCAGCACGGCCAGGCGGATCGCACCCTTGGCGCCGCCATAGATCTTTTCGGCAAAGCGGGTGGCCAGCTCATCGAAATGACGGTCGTTCATCGGGCGAAGCGCCTCTCGCTGTCGGCCAGCTTGGCACGCACCACTTGGTCCATGTCCAGCCCCAGTTCGCTGCACAGCAGTAACAGGTAGAGCACCACGTCACCGATTTCCTGGCCGGCGTGGGCCAGTTTGTCGGCAGGCAGCTGGCGCGACTCGTCCTCGCTCAGCCACTGGAAGATTTCTACCAGCTCGGCCATTTCGACGCTGGCGGCCATGGCCAGGTTTTTCGGGCTGTGGAAGCCGCGCCAGTCGTTGGTATCGCGGATCTGATGCAGGCGTTGGGTGAGTTCTTGCAGGTTCATCGGGGGTCTCCTATGGCTGCATAGCTTCTGCCCAGGTCCGATGCAAAGCAAGCGTATACCGCCAGAACAGGCCCGGCCCTACAGGCACTCCCAACGGCCGACCATATGCAGCACGTCCCCGTGTCCGTCCAGGCGCAGTTGGCCCGCAGGGCCCGCTTCACTGGCACTGAGCACCACCTCTGAAGGCAACCTTACCGGCTTGCGGAAGTCCACCTCAAAGGCATAGCCACTGTGCGGCAAGTGTCCGCGCAGCGCGGCCAAGGCCATGGCCTTGGTCCACATGCCATGGGCAATGGCCGTGGGAAAGCCGAACAACCGCGCACTGACAGCACTGAGGTGGATAGGGTTGTAGTCCCCGCAAACCTTGGCATAACGCCGGCCGATATCACTGTCGGCGTACCAGCGGGTGGCCTCGGGCAATGAACCAGGCTCAGTGTCGGCGGGCTCACTTGCCTCGCCTTCCAGCGCCAAGCCACGCACCAACATGCGGCTGGTCTCGCGCCAGAGCAGACCAATGCCATCTTCAGCCTCGGTGACCAGGTCGAAGGTGCCACCTTTGGCATGGCGCTGCAGGTTGTGCGCGTATACCGCAAAGCGCAGCCCTTCGACAGCACCAAGGGGGCGCAGCACTTCGATGCGGTTGTGCAGGTGTATCAGGCCAAGCAGCGGGAAGGGGAAATCATCGGCAGTCATCAGCTGCAATTGCAGGGCAAACGCCAACACATGTGGATAGGTCCCCGGCAGGCGGCCGTCCTCGGGAAAGTGGCAAAGCCTTCGATACATGTTCAGGTTGCCCGGCTGGACCCGAATGAAACAGCGCAGGCCATCGTCCGGCAGCCGGTCGCCGCTGATTTTGCGTTTGCTGGCTGCGCGCAGGTACAGGCTCGCCCGGGCGGCAGGGTTGTGCAGGTCGTGCCATTGTCGGCTCATGTTCAAGCCCCCATCAGTGCCTGGCCGCACACCCGCAGCACCTGGCCGTTGACCGACCCGGAGCCTGGCTGGCTGAGCCACGCAATGGCTTCGGCGACGTCCTGCGGGCGCCCACCTTGGCCCAGCGAGCTCAAGCGCCGGCCCGCCTCGCGCAGGGCCATGGGCATGGCTGCAGTCATGTGGGTTTCGATGAAACCGGGGGCGATGGCGTTGATGCTGCCACCGCGCTCGGCGAGCCGTGGCGCCCAGGCCTGGGCCAGGCCGATCAGCCCGGCCTTGCTCGCGGCATAGTTGGCCTGCCCGCGGTTGCCGGCAATGCCGCTGACCGAGGCCAGCAGGGTGATGCGCGCGTTTTCACCCAGCGCGCCGTTGTCATACAGTGCCTGGGTGAGCACCTGCGGTGCCTTGAGGTTTACGGCCAGCACCGCGTCCCAGTATTCCGGGGTCATGTTGGCCAGTGTCTTGTCGCGGGTGATACCGGCGTTGTGCACCACGATATCGATGCCCTCGGGCAGGGCCGCGAGCAGTTGCGTGGCCGCATCGCTGGCGCATATATCCAATGGCAGTGCCTTGCCGCCGAGGCGTGCAGCGAGGGCGTCGAGGTCCTGGCTGGCCTGCGGTACATCGAGCAGCAGCACATCGGCGCCGTCCCGTGCCAAGGTTTCCGCAATGGCGGCGCCGATGCCGCGCGCAGCCCCGGTGACCAGCGCAAGGCGGCCGCCGAGTGGGCGTGTCCAGTCCTGCACCTGGCTGGTGCAGGCTTGCAGGCGCAGTACCTGGCCAGAGATGAAGGCACTCTTTGGCGACAGGAAGAAGCGCAGGGCGCCTTCCAGCTGATCTTCGGCACCGGCGGTGACATACAACAGCTGGGCCGTAGCGCCATTGCGCAGTTCCTTGGCCAGTGAGCGGCTGAAGCCCTCAAGGGCACGTTGTGCAACGCTGGCCAGTGGGTCGTCGAGGCCTTCCGGTGCATGGCCCAGCACCACGACATGGGCGCATGGGGCCAGACTGCGTAACAGCGGCTGGAAAAATTCACGCAACTGCTTCAGTGCATCGCTGTCGGACAAGTGACTGGCATCGAACACCACAGCCTTGATTTTCGGCCCCAGGCCGGCCACCCAGGCTTCAGCCTGCAGGTTATCGGCATTGAAGCTGTATACCTCGTCAGTCAGGCGCGGGGCGATGGCTTCGACCTGCTTCGCCAGTGGCCCGCCACCCAGTACCAGGGCACCTTCCACCGGCCGCAGGCGGCCAGCCTGCCAGCGCTCCAGTGGCGCCGGGCGTGGCAGGCCAAGGGCATCCACGAAGCGGCGGCCGAGATTGGAGTTGGCAAAACCGAGGTAGCGATCGCTCATGAGGGGTCTCCCGAAAGGCAAGTCTGAAAGTGTGGACCAACTTTGCGGCAGGGTCGTTCGAATGCGGTAAAAACACCTAGGCTGTACCGATCAAATTGTTTCAGGAGGAACACGCGCATGCGTTCAACTCGCCGGGTCGCGATCCTGGGCGGCAACCGGATCCCTTTCGCCCGCGCCAATGGCGCCTACGCCACGGCCAGCAACCAGGCGATGCTCACGGCCGCGCTTGAAGGCTTGATCGAACGCTATCACCTGCACGGGCTGCGGTTGGGCGAGGTGGTGGCCGGTGCCGTGCTCAAGCACTCGCGCGACATGAACCTGACCCGCGAGTGCGTGTTGGGTTCGCGCCTGTCACCGCAGACCCCGGCCTATGACATCCAGCAGGCCTGCGGTACCGGGCTGGAGGCTGCGCTGCTGGTGGCCAACAAGATTGCCCTGGGGCAGATCGATTGCGGTATTGCTGGCGGTGTCGACAGCACCTCCGATGCGCCGATCGCCGTCAACGAAGGCTTGCGCCATATATTGCTGCAGGCCAACCGTGGCAAAAGCCTTGGCGAGCGGTTCAAGCCTTTCCTCAAGCTGCGGCCTCACCACCTGAAACCCGAGCTACCACGCAATAGCGAGCCGCGTACGGGGTTGTCGATGGGCGAGCATTGCGAGCGCATGGCCCACACCTGGCGCGTTGCCCGCGCCGAGCAGGACGAATTGGCGCTGCTTAGCCACCAGAAGCTGGCCGCAGCCTATGCCGAGGGTTGGCAGGACGACCTGTTGACGCCGTTTCTTTCGCTGACACGGGACAACAACCTGCGCCCCGACCTGAGCCTTGAGCAGTTGGCCAGGCTCAAACCAGCCTTTGACCGCAGCGGGCAGGGCACGTTGACGGCAGGTAATTCTACGCCGTTGACCGATGGTGCTTCGCTGGTGCTGTTGGGCAGCGAGGCGTGGGCGCAGCAGCAGGGGTTGCAGGTGCTTGCCTATTGGGTCGATGGCGAAACCGCTGCGGTGGATTTTGTCACGGGGCGCGAAGGGTTGTTGATGGCGCCGGTGTATGCCGTGCCACGCTTGCTGGCGCGCAATGGCCTGACGCTGCAGGACTTTGACTACTACGAAATCCACGAAGCCTTTGCTGCCCAGGTGCTTTGCACGCTCAAGGCCTGGGAGGATGCCGATTACTGCCGTGAGCGGTTGGGCCTGGAGGCGCCGCTTGGCGCCATCGACCGCAGCAAACTCAACGTCAAGGGCAGTTCGCTGGCGGCCGGGCACCCGTTTGCGGCAACCGGTGGGCGAATATTGGCCAACCTGGCCAAACTGCTGGCGACGGCGGGTAAGGGGCGCGGGCTCATTTCGATCTGTGCGGCAGGCGGGCAAGGGGTGACCGTTATCGTCGAGCGCTGATGAAAAGGGTAACTGCAGACGCGGCGTGTGCCTCGATCATGGTCCAGCTGTTAGGCTTGTCTGGTCAGAACAAAAAGAAAATACCATGCCGATGATCGGACACCCCCGCGCTATCCCTGCGCTGGAACACCTGCCCAGACCTCTCTACGCCCGCGCCGAAAGCCTTGGCGCCGGTTCGTGGACCACTCGTCACCAGCACGACTGGGTGCAGTTCTCGTACGCCATCAGCGGTGTCCTTGGCGTGTATACCCGCGACGGCAGTTACTTTGCCCCACCGCAGTGGGGGGTATGGATCCCTGCCGATGCCGAGCATGAAGTGGTCACCTCGATGCAAGCCGAGATGCGTAGCCTGTATGTGCGCCGCGATGCCTGCCCATGGGCGCCGGAACAATGCCGAGTGCTGGAAGTCACGCCGCTGGCGCGCGAGCTGATCAAGCAGTTCTGCCTGTTCCCGGCAGATTACCCAGAGAACGACAGCGCCGAGGCGCGTCTGGTGGCGGTGCTACTCGATCAGTTGCGCACCTTGCCGGAAGTCGGTTTTTCGCTGCCGTTGCCGCGCCACCCTGGTTTGCTGGCGCTGTGCAATGGCTTGATTGCGGCACCCGACCAGCCGCAGACCTTGCAGCAATGGGCGCGGGAGCTGGGGTGTTCGGAGAAGACCTTGATGCGGCTGTTTCAGCGGGAGACGGGGTTGAGCTTTCGTAATTGGCGCCAGCGCATGCGGCTATTGTCGTCGCTGGCGTTGCTGGAGGCGGGGGAGACTGTGACCGAGGCGGCGCTGGGGTGTGGGTATGACTCCACTTCGGCCTACATTGCGGCGTTCAAGCAGCTGTTTGGGGCAACGCCCGGGGAGTTGAGGCTTTAGTTTAGGGATACTTGTGCCGGCCTCTTCGCGGGTGAACCCGCTCCTACAGGGGCGCGTTACCACCCGCGAAAGGGCCGGCACAGGCCACACTTCAGGTGCGGAACCTGCGCACCAGCGTATCCAGCTCATTGGACAGCCCGGCCAGGCTCTCAGAGTCCTGGCGCGCCGCCTGGGCCAGCTCGGCCACCAGCTGCGCATCCCCGTGAATCTGGCTGATGTGCCGGTTGATGTCCTCGGCCACCTGATGCTGTTCTTCGGCCGCCGTGGCGATCTGGGTGTTCATGTCGCGAATCACGTCTACCGACTCACGGATCTGCCCGAAGCTGTCGCGGGCCAGGCCAATGCGGCTGACCGACTGCTGCGACACTTCCAGGCTGGCGTGCATCTGCTCGGCCACTTCGGCGGTACGGCTGGCCAGGTTGCCCAGCAAACCGTCGATTTCGGCGGTGGAGTCGGCAGTACGCTTGGCCAGCGCACGCACTTCGTCGGCCACCACGGCAAAGCCGCGACCCTGCTCACCGGCACGGGCCGCTTCGATGGCGGCGTTCAGGGCCAGCAGGTTGGTCTGTTCGGCAATCGAACGGATGGTGCCGAGGATCGACTGAATGGCGTTGCTGTCACGCTCCAGTTGCTGGATCGACTGGGCCGATTGCTCGATTTCGTGGCTCAGGCGATCAACGCTGAGTACCGCTGCATCGATCTGCTGCTGCCCTTCGCGGGCCTGCTGCTGGCCGCTGTCGGCCGACTGCGCTGCCTGGCTGCAGGACCTTGCCACTTCATTGGCAGTGGCGACCATTTCGTGGAATGCGGTAGAAACCATGTCCACGGCTTCGCGCTGGCGGCCGGCCGCCTCGGCCATGTCGCTGGAGACGCGGGTCGAGCTGCTGGATGTGCTGAGGATCTTGCTGGCAGCAGTGCCGATGTGCTGGATCAGGCTGCGAATGGCACCGAGGAACTGGTTGAACCAGCTGGCCAGTTGCGCGGTTTCGTCGCGGCCGCGGATTTCCAGGTTGCGGGTGAGGTCACCTTCACCTTGGGCAATGTCTTCCAGGCCATTGGTAACACTGTTGATCGGGCGCACGATCAGTTTGGCGAAGGCCGCTCCGACCACCGCGAACAGCGAGGCCAACACCACAGCGATCACACCGATCAGCCAGGTGAGCCGGGTGGTGGTCTGCATCACTTCGCTTTGTTCGATCAGGCCGATGAAGGTCCAGCCCAGTTGCTGGTCGGGGTAGACGTTGGCCATGTAGTGCACGCCATTGAGTTCGACCTCGACCAGGCCTTTGCCGGCTTTGGCCAGCTTGGCATAACCGTCGCCAAAGCTTCCCAGCTGCTTGAAATTGTGGGCGGCGTCGCGCGGGTCGACCATCACGTTGCCGTTGCTTTCCACCAGCATCAGGTAGCCGCTTTCGCCCAGTTTGATCTGCTTGACGATCTCGGTCAGGCCCTTGAGCGACACGTCGATGTTGACCACGCCGCCGGGGTTGCCCAGCTGGTTGGCCACGGTGCGCACGGTGCTGATCAGCACCGCATCGTCAGCGGCCCAGTAGTAGGCGCCGGTACGCAACGTCTTGCCAGGGTTGGCCATGGCTAGTTGGTACCAGGGGCGCGTGCGGGGGTCATAGTTGACGAACTTCTGGCCGGCCGGCCAGCCCGTGTAGCCGCCGTCATTCACCCCGTAGGACAGGTAGGCGTAGGCGGGATGTGAGTTGGCCAGGCGGGTCATGAAATCGAGTATTTTGCTGGCCTGCTCGCCCAATTCGTACGACGGCGTTGCACTCATGTACTTGTTCAGCTCGCTGCCCGTGGCGGCAACCATTGGCTGGGAAGCCATGTACTCGACGTTCTGATTGATCCCCTGGAAGAAGATGTTCATCGCGTTGCTGACCTGGCGGATTTCCCGGCTGCTGCTGTCGAGGAATCCGTCGCGGGCTTCGCCGCGCAGGTTGATGACCACCAGGGTGGCCACGAGAACGATGGGCAAGCCGGCGATGACCGCGAATGCCCAGGTCAGTTTCTGTTTGATGCTCATCGACGCTCCCGGAATTGTTGTTTTCGACACACGAGGCAGGTAGTAACTACATCGGCAGCATCCGGGTTTCATGAAGCCAAAACGCCCGTATTTATTGGATAAAGTCGTGGTTGGTGACTATTCGGTCGTGTTTGGACAGTTATGGCATGCCAAACGCGCGTGGCAGCTCAGTGACAGCAGCTGCCTGCAGCGCCATTGGCCAGGTCTTTAAGGATCGGGCAGTCCGGGCGGTCGTCACCCTGACAGTGCGAAACCAGTTCACCGAGGGTGTCGCGCAGGCTCACCAGCTCCTCGATGCGCTGGTTCAGTTGATCGATGTGCTGCATGGCCAGCGCCTTCACATCGGCGCTGGCACGTTGGCGGTCCTGCCACAAGGTCAGCAACTTGCCGACCTCCTCGAGGGAAAAGCCCAGGTCTCGGGAGCGTTTGATGAAGGCCAGGTTGTGCAGGTCTTGCGCCTGGTACAGGCGGTAGCCGCTGTCGCTGCGTGTAGCCGGTTTGAGCAGGCCGATGGATTCGTAGTAACGGATCATCTTGGTGCTGAGCCCGCTGCGGCGGGCGGCCTGGCCGATGTTCATGGCGCCTCCTGTGTGCTGCTGGTGGGTTTCCACGTTTTAAGCCACAGTGCGTTGCTGACGACGCTGACGCTGGACAGGGCCATGGCGGCTCCCGCCAGTACCGGGTTGAGATAACCCAGCGCGGCGAGCGGGATGCCGATCAGGTTGTAGATGAAGGCCCAGAAAAGGTTCTGGCGGATCTTCGCGTAGGTCTTGCGGCTGATTTCCAGCGCGGCGGGCACCAGGCGCGGGTCGCCACGCATCAGGGTGATGCCGGCGGCCTGCATGGCCACGTCGGTACCGCCACCCATGGCAATGCCGATGTCGGCTGCGGCCAGCGCCGGTGCATCGTTGATACCATCGCCCACCATGGCGACCACCCCATCCTGCTTGAGCGCGGCCACCGTCGCGGCCTTGTCGGCCGGAAGCACTTCGGCGTGCACATCGTCGATGCCCAGGGCCTCGGCAACCACCTTGGCGCTGCCACGGTTGTCACCGGTCAGCAGGTGGCTGCTGATGTGTTGGGCGTGCAGGGTTTCGATGGCCTGCGCGGCGCCAGGCTTGAGGCTGTCGCCAAAGGCAAACAGGCCCACCACGCTCGGTTGCGTGCCGCGCTCGATCAGCCACGACAGTGTGCGCCCTTCAGCCTCCCAGGCCTGGGCCTGGGCGGCCAACTCGCCCGGCTGTAGGCCGCTTTCGTCAAGCAGTCGGCGGTTGCCAAGCGCCAGTTCACGGCCCTCAACGCGCCCGGCAATGCCGCGCCCGGTCAGCGACTGGCTGTCGGCAACGGTTGGCACCTCCAGCCCTTGCTCTGCACAGGCCACCAGTACCGCCTTGGCCAGCGGGTGTTCACTCCCCCGCTGCAGGGCGCCGGCCAGGCGGTGAAGGTCGGCACGGTTGCCGTCCAACGCCTGACTGTGAACCACCCGCGGGCTGCCGGAGGTGAGGGTGCCGGTTTTGTCGAACACTACGCGGTTGACCGCATGGGCACGCTCCAGGGCTTCGGCATCCTTGATCAGGATGCCGTGGCGGGCGGCGACTCCGGTGCCGGCCATGATCGCGGCGGGCGTGGCCAGGCCGAGTGCGCAGGGGCAGGCGATGACCAGCACGGCGACGGCGTTGATCAGCGCGGTTTCCAGCGGTGCCCCAGCCAGCCACCAGCCGATCAGGGTGATCAGGGCCAGTACCAGCACGGCCGGGACGAACACCTGGCTGACACGGTCGACCAGCTTCTGGATCGGCGCTTTGGCAGCCTGGGCGTCTTCCACCAGGCGGATGATGCGCGCCAGCACGGTCTCGGTGCCCAGCGCCTGGGTACGCACCAGCAGCCGGCCTTCGCCATTGATGGCACCACCGGTGACGCTGTCGCCGGGTTGCTTGGGCACTGGCAGGCTCTCGCCGCTGATCAGGGCCTCATCGGCATGGCTGCTGCCGTCTTCGACTACGCCGTCGACCGGGAAGCGCTCGCCGGGCTTGACCAGTACCAGGTCGCCCAAGCGCAAGTGGGCGATGGCCACGTCCTCTTCCAGGTCGTCGACCACGCGCAGGGCACGTTCCGGGCGCAAGGCTTCGAGGGCTCGGATGGCGCTGGCGGTCTGGCGTTTGGCGCGGCTTTCCAGGTACTTGCCCAGCAATACCAGGGCAATCACCACGGCCGAGGCTTCGAAGTACAGGTGCGGGGCCATACCGGCGGGGGCCTGTGCCCATTGGTACAGGCTCAGGCCATAGCCAGCGCTGGTGCCCAGGGCCACCAGCAGGTCCATGTTGCCAGCGCCGGCGCGCACGGCCTTCCAGGCTGCAATGTAGAAGCGCGCACCGAGAATGAACTGCACGGGTGTGGCCAGCAGGAACTGCACCCAGGCCGGTAGCATCCAGTGCAAGCCGAACGGTTGTACCAGCATGGGTAACACCAGCGGCAGGGCCAACAGCAAGGCTGCTCCGACTGCCAGGCGCTCGTTGCGCAGGCGGCGCTGGATAGCGTTTTGGTCGTCCCTGGTCGATTGCGGCAGGCTGGCGCTGTAGCCTGCCTTTTGCACAGCGTCGATGAGCAGGTTGTCGTCAAGGGCCGCAAGCACTTCGAGGTGCGCACGTTCGCTGGCCAAGTTGACGCTGACCCGCTCGACCCCGGGCAATTTGCCCAGGGCGCGCTCTACTCGGCCGACACAACTTGCGCAGGTCATGCTGCCTATCTGCAGTTCGAGGGTGCGGGTTGGTACCCCGTAGCCGGCCTCGCGCACGGCTTCGACCAAGGCCGGCAGGCTGGCAGGCGGGGCCAGGACCCGGGCTTTTTCAGTGGTGAGGTTTACGCTGACCTGTTCAGCGCCGGTGACCTTGCGCAGGGCGCGCTCGACCCGGCCAGCACAGCTGGCGCAGGTCATGCCGGAGATCGGCAGGTCGTATGTGGTGGATGCGGGCATGGCTCTCCTCCTTGGACAGGCCTCCAGCATCAACCTTGCCACGCAGGCAAGGTCAATAGCCCAGGTCGGCTCGTTTCAACTCCAGCCCATATTGCCCCATGGCGATGCGGTATTTGTTGATCTGGCCCGCCTGCAGATTCAAACGCGTGCTGCGCTGGTCCTCTATACCTGCGGCGCAACCCGGCATTTGCCCAGGCAGCAGGCGCAGGCGCACATCCACCGGGCCAGGCGGCAGGTTGAACGAGGTTGACTGCTCCTGGAAAACGCGCCCGGAGAGCTGGTCGTTGAGGTACACGCCGATTTCGCAACTGGTGGCCACTTCCAGGCGCTCCCGGGAAATGATCAGTACGCTGTAGGCCGAGTTGCCCTCGGCGAAGGCCGGTGGTACCACAGCCAGCGCCCCCAATAGCCCGACGACGCCCAATGCTGCCCTGAACATGAAAAATCTCCTGCATGCCTGATCGTCAAAGGCGCAGCTTGGCCGACGCGGACGCGGATTTCCACCCCGGGTGTTGCAGGCAGGGCTTGACCTTGCCCTGATGGCAAGCTTGAAACTCGTGAAAAACCTGAAGGAGGTAACCCCATGCACGTGTTCAATGTACAAGGCATGACCTGCGGCCATTGTGTGAAAGCCGTGACCCGCGCGGTGCAGGAGCAGGATGCGGCAGCCAGGGTGGAAGTTGATCTGGCGGGCAAACAGGTGCGTGTGCATAGCGAGTTGGCGCAGGAGCAGATTCTCACCGCGATTCGGGAGGAGGGGTATCAGGCCGAGCTCGCCTGACGCCCTGACTGCTCCCATCTGGGGTAACAGTGTTGCAAATGTTTTCACATTGACAGGGGCCACAGCAGGTAGAATCAGTTACTTGCTTAGCCTGCTATGGATTCCTGATGAACCTGCGAATGGTGCTCATCCTGGGCGCACTCAGTGCGTTCGGGCCCTTGGCGATCGACTTCTACCTGCCAGCCTTCCCGGCCATGGCGCAAGCGTTCGCCACCGATGAAAAACACGTCCAGGCCACGTTGGCCGCCTACTTCCTGGGCCTGTCTATCGGGCAGTTGGCCTATGGGCCGGTTGCCGACCGCTTTGGCCGACGCATACCACTGATGTTCGGCGTTACGCTGTTCACCCTGGCATCACTGGCCTGTGCCTACGCCCCCAACCTCGATACCTTGGTGGTGGCGCGTTTCATCCAGGCGCTGGGTGGTTGTGCCGGCATGGTGCTTTCGCGGGCCATCGTCAGCGACAAGTGCGACCCGGTCGCTTCAGCCAAAGTGTTTTCGCAACTGATGCTGGTCATGGGCCTGGCGCCGATCCTGGCACCGATGCTGGGTGGGGTGCTGGTGAACCTGGCCGGCTGGCAGTCGATCTTCCTTGCTCTGAGCCTGTTCAGTGCCGGCTGTCTGCTGGCGGTAAGCCTGGGCCTACCGGAAAGCCTGCCCGAGCATATACCCCGCCAACCGCTGTCTGGCGCCTTGCGCCAGTACCTGCGGCTGCTGGCTGACCGGGTGTTCCTCGGCCATGCCCTGACCGGCGGTATTGCCATTGCCGGCATGTTTGCCTACATCGCCGGTTCACCTTTCGTGTTCATCAAACTGTATGGCGTGCCCGCTGAGCATTACGGCTGGCTGTTCGGTACCAACGCTGCCGGTTTTATTCTGGTGGCGCAGGTGAACGCCCGCTTGCTGGCCAAACGCGGGCCGGCCTTCCTGCTGGGCCGTGCAGTGTGGCTGTATCTGATTGCTGGCCTGGTGCTGCTGGGCGTGGCGGCGTTGCGCCCTGCGCAATTGTGGCCGCTACTGGTACCGCTGTTCATCTGTATCGCCAGCCTTGGTTGCATCATTCCCAATGCTTCGGCCTGCGCCATGAGCGGACAGGGCGCGCGTGCCGGCAGCGCCTCGGCACTGATGGGCTGTGTGCAGTTCAGCGTGGCTGCGGGTGCTGCGGCGCTGGTCGGGCTGCTGCATGATGGCAGTGCGGTGCCGATGGCAATCGTGATCAGCCTGTGCGGGGCGCTGGTGGTCAGTGTTGCGCTGTTGACCCGGCGCTTGCAGGCCAAGGCTCCCGCATGAGCGGGTGAGGTGCCTGCAGCCGGGTTTCCAGCGTGGCGACGAAGGCTCGCGCCTCAGCCTCGCTGCGGAAACTGACCACATGCTGATCAAGCTGGACTTGCCAAGGGCAGGCGGGGTTTCGGCTCGACGCACTTACGATAATTTTCATCGCGGCATACCTCCAGGAAGGGGAGCCGCTCAAGTGTAGCGCTGGCCCGCCAGCCTGCCATGACACTGCTTCAGCGTCCTGACTGACGGTAAGTGTGTGCATTTTCCTGGCGGTGTTTCCTACTTTGGGCGCAATGCCCGTAAACCCGCAGAACCTTCGCTTTGTGTCGCGCTATTTGTGGAAGGTTGCTGTGGGCCACATCTGAAATGGCTGCAAGTCTGTTTTCATCAATATGTTTCAGCGCGTTTGTGTGGGCGTGCCGGTGCCTTGGTTGACTTGGTTCCGGCCAGCTTTCGAAGCCGCTTCGCTGCTTGCAATGGGTAGGGATACCCAGTGGTTTTTCGTCATGAGTACGATGGCACCTGGTCGTCTGGCCGGCATTTTCTGCGGCTTATACTGGCGAACCAGGCCAGTGCCAGCGAGAGGCGCTTCCCTGGCAGGGTTGGCCATCGCATCCCCACAGTGAACTTGCAGGGAGTTACAAGGACATGAACGCAGTCAGCAGTATCAGCCAGATCGCCAGCCTGATGGCCGACCCCAAGCGCAGTGCCATGTTGTGGGCATTGATCGATGGCACACCCCGGTTGGCCAATGAGCTCGCGATAATGACAGGGCTGACTTCATCGTCAGCCTGCGCGCACCTTTCGCTGCTGTCGTCGGCCGGTTTGCTCAGGCATGAAGCCAGGGGCCGCAAACGTTACTTCTGTCTGGCCACCCCGCAGGTCGGTGCAGCGGTAGAAGCCTTGGCCAGCGTACAGCTGGAAAGCGCCAGGGGAGAGCGTGCCGAAACGCCGATATCCTCGCTGCCCCTGTCGATGCGCCGGGCGCGCCGTTGTGGCGATCACCTGGGTGGGGAATTGGCCAGTGAGCTGTACCATCGCATGGTGGTGGCTGGCTGGCTGGAAGGCAGCGGACGGCATTTGAGGGTCAGTGACGAGGGGCGGGCGCAGTTGGCCTTGGTCGGGGTGTACATTGATGCCCTGGCGCCACACCAGCAACGGGGTTGCGTGATCTGCCGCTGCACCGAATGGAATGACCAGGGCCCGCATCTGGGTGGCGTACTGGGTCAGGCCTTGTTCAGGTTGTTCCTGCAATCTGGCTGGATGCGCGAGTTGGAGGACTCGCGGGCATTGCATATTTCGGCGCTGGGTATCCAGCAGATCAATCGCATAGCCCGCGTGGCGACGTTGCAGGTCGGTTGAGCACAACGTCGTCATGCTACTCAAACCAGCCGTGCGTCCAGGCTGTTCTGCGCCAGGCGACGTGCCTGGTCTTCGGTCATGCCCAAGTGGGTATGTAGGGCGTGGAAGTTCTCCGTGACGTAGCCACCGAAGTAGGCCGGGTCATCCGAGTTGACCGTGACTTTCACGCCACGCTCGAGCATGTCGAGGATGTTGTGCTGGCTCATGTGGTCGAACACGCAGAGCTTGGTGTTGGACAGCGGGCACACCGTGAGCGGGATCTGCTCGTCGATGATGCGCTGCATCAGGCGCTCGTCCTCGATGGCGCGCACGCCATGGTCGATACGTTTTATCTTCAGCAGGTCGAGGGCTTCCCAGATGTACTCGGGCGGGCCTTCTTCGCCAGCATGGGCAACGGCGACGAAGCCTTCGCTACGGGCGCGGTCGAACACACGCTGGAACTTGCTGGGCGGGTGGCCCATCTCCGAGCTGTCCAGGCCTACGGCAATGAACGCATCGCGGAACGGCAAGGCCTGATCGAGGGTCTTGTGCGCTTCATCCTCGCTGAGGTGGCGCAGGAAGCTGAGGATCAGGCCGCTGCTGATGCCCAGTTGGTCGCGGCCATCCTTGAGCGCCTGGCTGATGCCGTTGAGCACCACTTCGAAAGCAATGCCGCGATCGGTATGGGTCTGCGGGTCGAAGAAGGGTTCGGTGTGGATCACGTTCTGCGCCTTGCAGCGTTGCAGGTAGGCCCAGGTCAGGTCGTAGAAGTCCTGTTCGGTGCGCAGCACATCTGCGCCCTGGTAATACAGGTCGAGGAACTCCTGCAGGTTGTTGAAGGCATAGGCACCGCGCAAGGTCTCCACATCGGACCAGGGCAAGGCGATCTTGTTGCGCTCGGCCAGGGCGAACAGCAACTCGGGCTCCAGGGAGCCTTCCAGGTGCAGGTGCAGTTCGGCCTTGGGCAGGGCGTTCAACCAGTCATACATAGTGGTTCATCTCAATCAGGTACGGTTGCGGCCATTCTACAGGGGCTGGCTGGGCAATGCGCCCAGCCGGGCTGCGACCTGGTGAATCACCAGACCAAGGGTTCGCCCTTGTAGTTGATGAAACGCAGGCCGCCCTTGCCGCTTTGGGCCTCGATCTGTTCGATCATGCCGCGGGTGCTGGTGAGCACATCGATTTCGGCGTTTTCGCCGCCCATGTCAGTTTTCACCCAGCCCGGGTGCATAGCCAGTACGCACAGGTCCGGGCGCTGCTGCTCAACGAAGAAGCTGTTGATCATTGAGTTCAATGCCGCCTTGCTGGCCTTGTACAGGCAGATTTCGCCACCGTCGGGGATGGTGACGCTTCCCAGGATCGAGCTCATGAAAGCCAGCACACCACTGCCTTCGCGTATTTGACCCACCAGGCGGCGAGCCACGCGTATTGGCGCCACAGCGTTGGTCATGAACAGATCGCCAAGGTCGTTGTTGCGAACTGCCTCCAGGTCTTGCGGGAGGGGCCCCATGACCCCGGCGTTGACGAATATCAGGTCGAACACCTGGCCTTGCAGGCGCTGCTTCAGGCCGTCGAGCTGAACGGTGTCGTTCATCTCCAGCTGCTCGATGTGCACGCCGGGCACGTTCGCCAGGGCGCCGGGCTGCTGCGGGTTACGGACGGTGGCAGTGATGTGCCAGCCGTCTTCGTGCAGGCGTTGTACCAGGCCCAGACCAAGCCCGCGCGAGGCGCCGATGATGAGGGCGGTTCTTGAATTAGCCATAGGGACATTCCTTTCGGTGTAGGAGAAGGGAATTGAGCATACGTCACGGGGGATACGCGTGCCTGGTTTGCGTCTGGTTAAAAAATGGTCAGTTCTGTCTGGGCCTTGTGGGGCCGGGCGTTTCGCCTGTTGGCACACGGGTTATCCACAAGCTGGTCCACAGTTATTGTGTGCAAGGTGAGCAGGCGGGGTGCGGCTTGGATGGGCGGTTCGCTGGGGATAAGTCGCGCACATTCAGCAGTTTGCGACTGTCATCAAATGGTGATCAAAATATGATCAAAGCTCTGAGAGCCTCGAAATCACTAGCCTGCAAGAGATGCCCCAAGCTTATCCACAGGCAGGCCCACAGTTGTTGTGGGCAATGTTCAGCGTGCTTCGAGCAAAATACGCCCGCGGCTCAGGTCTGCCAGTTGCTGTTGCAATGGCGCCAGGTGCGCGTCACCGAGGGCAACCAGCAGGTCCACACCATTGGCGGTGAACTGTTCATCCAGGACCAGGCCGTCAACCTCGGCCAGGCGCAGCTTCACCAGCGCCAGCTCGCTGAAACTGCAACTGCAGCTGAAAGTGCTGCGCTGCACGAGCAGGCGCTTGGGCGCCTGTTGCAGGCACTTGTTGGCGCCGCCTCCATAGGCCCTGGCCAGGCCACCGGTACCCAGCTGGATACCGCCGTACCAGCGGATCACCAGCACCACCACCTGGTCGCAGTCCTGCGCTTCGATGGCCGCCAGGATCGGCCGCCCGGCAGTGCCGCCGGGTTCGCCGTCGTCACTGCTGCGGTACTGCGCACCGAGTTTCCAGGCCCAGCAGTTGTGGGTTGCGGCCAGGTCGCTGTGACGTTCGATGAAACTCATCGCTTCGGCGGCACTGTTGATTGGCCCGGCGAGGGTGATGAAGCGGCTTTTGCGGATTTCCTCGCGGTATTCGCAGAGGTCGAGCAGGGTAGAAGGCATAAAGTACCGTCAGGCCGCCGGCTTGATGCCGCAGCCCTTCAGAATGATGTGGATAAGGTTGTTGCTCGCGTCTTCCATGTCCTGCTTGGTCAGGCGGCTGCGGCCAGTCACCTGGCAAATCTGGGTGGCAAAGTCGGCATAGTGCTGGGTGCTGCCCCAGAGCAGGAAGATCAGGTGCACCGGGTCGACCGGGTCCATTTTGCCTGCTTCGATCCAGGCCTGGAATACCGCAGCACGGCCGCGGAACCATTCGCGGTAATCGGCACTGAAGTATTCGGTCAGGCAGGTGCCACCGCTGATCACTTCCATGGCGAAAATGCGCGAAGCTTGCGGGTTGCGTCGGGAGAACTCCATCTTGGTGCGGATGTACTGGCTCAGGGCCTCGCCAGGGTCGTCATCGACGCTCAAGGCGTTGAAGGTGCTGTCCCACAACTCGATGATGTTGCTGAGCACGGCGATGTACAGGCCCAGCTTGTTGGTGAAGTAGTAATGCAGGTTAGCCTTGGGCAACCCCGCCTTGAGGGCGATGGTGTTCATGCTGGTGCCCTTGAAACCATGGCGGGCGAACTCATCTTCGGCGGCCTGGATAATGGCCTGTTCGTTCTTCTGGCGGATACGGCCCGCGGGCTTGCCCGAGGCGGAGAGGCGATGCGCAGGGACTTCTAGGGTCATGGACGATTCCGTACGGGGCAGTGGCTGCGGCTGTCGGACAAGATTACCTGCCTGTGCCGAAGTGACAAGCGTTTGCGGCACAGACTGGCATCAACGTGTCGCAGCCAGGCTTTCGAGGAAGCTTTCCAGTACCAGGTTGGGGCGCCGGCCTTTGCGGGTAACCCAGCTCAGGCTCAGGTCATAAAAACGCTCCTTGGGCTTGAGCGCACGCAAACGGCCTTGCTGTACCCAGAACATGGCGTAGTGGTCGGGCAGATAGCCGATGTAACGCCCGGTGAGGATGAGAAACGCCATGCCCTCGCGGTCAGAAGCACTGGCAGTGCAATTCAGCGCCTGGTAGTGCGCCTGGATGTCGGCCGGCAGGCGGAAGGTGGGGGTGATGGCTTCCTGGCTGTTGAGGCGTTCGTCGTCTATCTGCTGGTCGTCGGCGTAGAACAGCGGGTGGCCGACCGCGCAGTACAGCAGCGAGCGTTCGCTGTACAACGGTTGGTACTCAAGCCCCGATAGCGGGCTGGTCTGTGGTACGACGCCAACGTGCAGGCTGCCGTCGAGCACGCCGTGCTCGACCTGGCTGGGGGCGATCATACGGATCTGGATGCGCACATCAGGGCCGCGGTCCTTGAGTTCGGCCAGGGCATGGGTGATACGCATGTGCGGCAGGGTCACCAGGTTGTCGGTCAGGCCAATGTTCAGCTCGCCGCGCAAATGCTGGTGCAGGCCGTTGACCTCGGTGCGGAAGCTTTCCAGCGCGCTGAGCAGTTGCAGGGCTGAATGGTAGACCTCGCGGCCTTCCTCGGTCAGCGAAAAACCGGCGCGGCCGCGCTGACACAGGCGCAGGCCGAGGCGTTGTTCAAGGTCGTTCATCTGCTGGCTGATGGCCGAGCGGCCAATGCCCAGCACGTTTTCGGCAGCCGAGAAGCCACCGCACTCGACGACGCTGCGATAGATCTTCAGCAGGCGGATGTCGAAATCGCTGACTTGGGCGAGTGGATCGGGTCTTCGGCTCATCAGTTTAGTCTCGGCCTGCCTGAAGGTTAGAAATGTAGGCTTTTTCAGACTCTATCGCCGTGCCAACTTAGCTGCAACAACATACATCGTTGCCTAATCGTCTTCCGAGGAACCGCCGATGAACCTGCCCGAAACCGCACCCGCCGGTATCGCTAGCCAGCTCAAGCTGGACGCCCACTGGATGCCCTACACCGCCAACCGCAACTTCCAGCGCGACCCACGCCTGATTGTGGCGGCCGAAGGCAACTACCTGGTCGATGACCACGGGCGCAAGATCTTCGACGCCCTGTCTGGCCTGTGGACCTGCGGCGCAGGGCACACCCGCAAGGAAATCGCTGACGCGGTAACCCGCCAACTGAGTACGCTGGACTACTCCCCGGCGTTCCAGTTCGGCCACCCGCTGTCGTTCCAGCTGGCGGAAAAGATCGCCGAGCTGGTGCCGGGCAATCTGAATCACGTCTTCTATACCAACTCCGGTTCCGAGTGCGCCGATACCGCACTGAAGATGGTGCGTGCCTACTGGCGCCTGAAAGGCCAGGCAACCAAGACCAAGATCATCGGCCGTGCCCGTGGTTACCATGGCGTGAACATCGCGGGTACCAGCCTGGGTGGCGTCAACGGTAACCGCAAGATGTTTGGTCAGCTGCTGGACGTCGACCACCTGCCTCACACCGTGTTGCCGGTGAACGCCTTCTCCAAAGGCATGCCGGAAGAGGGTGGTATCGCGCTGGCTGACGAAATGCTCAAGCTGATCGAGCTGCACGATGCCTCCAACATCGCAGCAGTCATCGTCGAGCCGCTGGCCGGTTCGGCCGGTGTGCTGCCGCCGCCGAAGGGTTACCTGAAGCGTCTGCGTGAAATCTGCACCCAGCACAACATTCTGCTGATCTTCGACGAAGTGATCACAGGCTTCGGCCGCATGGGCGCAATGACCGGCTCGGAGGCCTTCGGCGTTACCCCGGACCTGATGTGCATCGCCAAGCAGGTGACCAACGGCGCCATCCCGATGGGCGCAGTGATTGCCAGCAGCGAGATCTACCAGACCTTCATGAACCAGCCGACCCCGGAATACGCCGTGGAATTCCCACACGGCTATACCTACTCGGCGCACCCGGTAGCCTGTGCCGCCGGTCTCGCTGCGCTGGACCTGCTGCAGAAGGAAAACCTGGTGCAGTCCGCTGCCGAGCTGGCGCCGCATTTCGAGAAGCTGCTGCACGGTGTGAAGGGCACCAAGAATATCGTCGATATCCGTAACTACGGCCTGGCCGGCGCCATCCAGATCGCCGCCCGTGACGGTGATGCCATCGTTCGCCCCTACGAAGCGGCCATGAAGCTGTGGAAAGCCGGCTTCTATGTACGCTTTGGTGGCGACACCCTGCAGTTCGGCCCAACCTTCAATACCAAGCCGCAGGAACTGGACCGCCTGTTCGATGCTGTAGGCGAAACCCTGAACCTGATCGACTGATCTTTCCGATTTTGATGCCAGGCGCATGCCCTCAGCGCGCGCCTGGCTCTCCTTTGTTTATCTGGAGTTTTGCATGAGCATTGTTCAGCACCTGATTCACGGCGAACTGGTTACCAAGGGTGAGCGCACCGCCGATGTCTTCAACCCGTCCACTGGCCAGGCCGTGCGCAAGGTCGAACTGGCCAGCCGCGCAACCGTGCAGGAAGCGATCGACTCGGCCAAGGCAGCCTTCCCGGCCTGGCGCAATACCCCTCCGGCCAAGCGCGCCCAGGTAATGTTCCGCTTCAAGCAACTGCTGGAGCAGAACGAAGCCAAGATCTCGCAGATGATCAGCGAAGAGCACGGCAAGACCCTGGAAGACGCCGCCGGTGAACTGAAGCGTGGTATCGAGAACGTCGAGTTCGCGTGTGCAGCCCCAGAAGTGCTGAAGGGTGAGTACAGCCGCAACGTCGGTCCGAACATCGACGCCTGGTCCGACTTCCAGCCGCTGGGCGTGGTTGCCGGTATCACCCCGTTCAACTTCCCGGCCATGGTGCCGCTGTGGATGTACCCACTGGCCATCGCCTGCGGCAACGCATTCATTCTCAAGCCTTCCGAGCGTGACCCGAGCTCGACCCTGTACATTGCCCAGTTGCTGCTGGAAGCCGGCCTGCCAAAGGGCATCCTCAACGTGGTGCACGGTGACAAGGAAGCGGTGGATGCGCTGATCGAAGCGCCGGAAGTCAAAGCACTGAGCTTCGTGGGCTCGACCCCGATCGCCGAGTACATCTATGCCGAAGGCACCAAGCGTGGCAAGCGTGTACAAGCCCTGGGGGGCGCGAAGAACCACGCGGTGTTGATGCCGGATGCCGACCTGGACAACGCAGTCAGTGCACTGATGGGCGCGGCTTACGGTTCGTGTGGCGAGCGCTGCATGGCCATTTCGGTAGCCGTGTGCGTGGGCGATCAAGTGGCCGATGCCCTGATTGCCAAGCTGGAGCCACAGATCAAGGCGCTGAAGATTGGTGCCGGCACCTCGTGCGGCCTGGACATGGGCCCGCTGGTGACTGCGGCCGCGCGTGACAAGGTCGTGGGTTACATTGATGACGGTGTAGCTGCTGGCGCCAAGCTGGTGGTGGATGGCCGTGGTTTCCGTGTGGCGGGTAATGAAGATGGCTACTTTGTGGGTGGCACCCTGTTCGACAAGGTGACCCCGGAGATGCGCATCTATAAAGAGGAGATCTTTGGCCCGGTGCTGTGCGTGGTCCGTGTGAATAGCCTGGAGCAGGCCATGCAGCTGATCAACGATCACGAGTATGGCAACGGCACCTGCATCTTTACGCGTGACGGTGAAGCGGCTCGTCTGTTCTGCGACGAGATCGAAGTGGGTATGGTGGGTGTGAACGTACCGCTGCCGGTGCCGGTGGCCTACCACAGCTTTGGTGGCTGGAAGCGTTCGCTGTTTGGTGACCTGCATGCCTATGGCCCGGATGGTGTGCGTTTCTATACCCGTCGCAAGGCCATTACCCAGCGTTGGCCGCAGCGGGCCAGCCATGAAGCTTCGCAGTTTGCGTTCCCTAGCCTTTAAGGGTGGGTAGACAAAGCGGGGAGGCCGGTAGGTCTCCCCGCTTTGTTTTTGGGGTTTGGTTGTGGCTGTTGTAGGGGGAGGCGTGGTGGGTATGTCTTGAGATGGTGTTGTCGGTGAGATGTGTCTGCCATAACCCCTGCAGCGCCTGTGAGATCGAGCGCCGCCCGCGCGGCGCTTCGCGGGTAAACCCGCTCCTACGCTTGTTTCGGGCCAATTATGCCTGTGGGATTTGCGCGCGAACGCCCTGGCGCATGGCTCGATATCGCGTCGTACCAACAAGGCGGTCGCGCGCGCCCGGCACAGGAGGGACTGGCCCGAAACAAACGTAGGAGCGGGTTTACCCGCGAAGCGCCGCGCGGGCGGCGCTCGGTCTCACAGGCGCTAAATGCGTTGTGGCGAACACCTGGTAGCCTTGATACGGTCTTTTTCCCCCTATATTCCACTTCATTGAAATTAAAGGTTGACGCCT